>JAEZFL010000032.1 GCA_023417515.1 Pseudomonadota bacterium
GCCTTCGCCAAGGAAATCGATGTCGGCGAGAACCACGCCCGCTTCGGCGTCGGCCACCTTGAGTTTGCGCACGTTCGCGAGCAGCCAGCGGCGGCCGGAATCGATCTTGATCTGGCTGCCGACCTGACCGGACATGGCGACGCTGGGGTCGGCATCGGCGGCGAGCTCGACCAGCCGCCGGCCGACGATCTCGACGCTGGCACCGCTCCCGGAAATCTCGACAACCTGCCCGATCGTTTCGTGCTTCGCGACCAGCTTGCGAGGCGGCGTCGCCGCCCGCCCCGGCTCATGATCCCCGCCGTTCATCGGAAAGCTGTGAATGTTCATCGCGTCGGCCATCGGCATCGCCCCTGATACTCGTACGACAGCGGCAGTAGGCCATTCGGGTAAACAAGTGATTTGCAAAGAACTTAGAGAGCGCCGCGGGTCCGGCACCCACGCCGCCCGAGGCATGACCGGCGGCGGGCTCAGCCGTAGCGCCGGTGGAACAGGCTGCTCGCCCCCCAGCCGAGCAGGAGCGAGAGCGCGACCGCGCTGATCCCGTAGGCGACCGACCAGCGTTCGGCGGCCTCGGCGACGAACCGTTCGAAGCCGAGCTTCTCGATCCGGATCTCTCGGTCCGCGCCGGCGATCACCCGGCCGTCGCGGATCAGGAAGGTCTCGGCGGTATAGGTGCCGACGGGGACCCGCGCCGGAATGCTGATCCGGGCTCGATAGAGCACGCCCTCGCTTATCTCCACGCCCCGGGGATATTCGGCATAGAGCTGGTGGCGCCGCCTGAGGTCGATCAGGCCCTGCTCGAACCGCCTGAGCGTCTCCGCGGAGGCGCCGCCGCCTGGCGACAGCTGGAGATTGTCGAGGCCGAGCTCGTAGATCGCAGCGGTCCGCTCGTCGATCAGCTGCGCGAGCGGCCGGGACGAGGCGACCGCGTAGTAAGACGGCGCGGAGCGGAAGCGGACGCGGGCGACATTCATCCAGATGCCGGCGACCTTCTGCTTTTCGCGCACCACGATCGGCTCCAGCGGCCCCTTCAGGACCACGGCGATGTCCGTGCTTCCCGGCTCGGGCGACCGGCCGCCGGGATAGATGATGGCGCCGAACAGCAGCAATTCGGCGCCGGCGAAACTGTAGCGGATCTCGACATTGCGGTCGGAGACGTCGGGCACGAGGCGCGGTTCGGCCCGGGCCAGGAGGAGCGGCGCGGCCAGCCGGAGACAGAGGGCGCGCAGCTGGGCCTTGCGTCCGGCGATCACAGCATCTGCACCGTGAAAATCTCTTCCGGGCGCCAGCCGAGCTGGAGTGCCATGCGGAAGGCGACGCCAAGCACGACGATGGCGAGGATCATGCGCAGCAGCTCGGGCTTCACCGACTGGGCGAAGCGCGCGCCATATTGGGCCCCGACGACGGAGCCGAGCAGGAGCAGGCCGGCGAGGACGATGTCGACCGAGCGGGTCGTGGTGGCGTGGACAAGCGTCGTCACCGCGGTGACGAAAAGAATCTGCAGGAGCGAGGTCCCGACCACGACCTGCGCGGACATGCCGAGCAGGTAGATCATCGCCGGCACCATGACGAAGCCGCCGCCGACCCCCAGCAACGCGGTCAGCATTCCGGAGAATACTCCGAGGATGAACGGCGCCAGCGGCGAGATGTAGAGGCCCGAGCGGTAGAAGCGCCAGCGGAACGGAAGCGCCGCGACGATCGGGTTGTGACGCCGCGGCGGCCGCTCGCTCGCCCTGGGCTTGAGATAGCCGAGCGCGGTCGCGGCCTCCTTGGCCATCAGCACGCCGATGCTTCCGAGCAGCACCACGTAGAGCATCAGGACGACCGTATCGATCTGCCCGATATTCTGGAGCAGCCGGAACAGGAACACGCCGGCGAGAGCGCCGATCACGCCGCCGGCGATGATCACCCCGCCCATCTGGTAGTCGACGCCCTTGCGGCGGCGGTGGGCGAGCACTCCGGAGATGGAGGTGCCGGTGATCTGGGTCGCCGACGACGCCACCGCCACCGACGGCGGGATCCCGTAGAAGATCAGGATCGGCGTGGTCAGGAAGCCGCCGCCGACGCCGACCATGCCTGTCAGCAGGCCCACGACCCCGCCGAGCGCGATGATCACGAGCGCGTTGACCGAAAGGCCGGCAATCGGGAGGTAGAGGTCCATCGCCGCGCGACGCTAGCGGTCTAAGCCTGCGGGTGGAAGCGGGCAGACGGCCCAACTTCCCGACCGCGCCCCGTTCTTCGGAACCCGAAAGGCCGAGGCCCGTTCGGACGGCATGATCTATCCTGTGTTGGCGATCGCCGTGCTCGGCATGGTGGGATATATGTTCTGGAGCGCCGCTTATGCGATGCGCAAGGAGCGTATCCGCAACCAGCGCGAGGCCACGCGTGGCGTGCACGCCTTCACGCGCAAGCACCGCGCGCGCCTGCTCCTGCAGCGGGCGTTCGGCTCTCCGGAAGAGCCATCCTGGCTACCCGTCATTCTGGAACGCCTCGGCGACAGCGCCGCGCGCGAACGGCCGCGCCACTAACGCCGGATCGCAGCCCCATTGCGGGCATCCCGGATCGCTGTGACACGGGCGCCATGACGGCTCTCACTTATGTCGGCGCCGCGCTCGCCGAGATCGCCGGCTGCTTCGCCTTCTGGGCGTGGCTTCGGCTCGACAGGTCGGCCTGGTGGCTGGTGCCCGGGATCGCCTCCTTGTGCCTGTTCGCCTGGCTGCTCACACTGGTCGACGCCGAGCATGCCGGCCGCACCTATGCCGCTTATGGCGGAGTCTACATCCTCGCCTCCCTGCTGTGGCTGTGGGTCGCCGAGGGCGTCCAGCCCGACCGCTACGACCTGATCGGCTCGGCGGTCGCGCTGACCGGCGCGGCGATCATCCTGTGGGGTCCGCGGGCGGGCTGACCGGGCGGGTCAGGCCGCGAGGCGGGCGAGGGCAAGTCCGGCGAGAAGCGCCAGGATCGACAGCACGACGGAGCCCGCCACATAGGCAGCCGCGCCGGCGGTCGCCCCGCGCTGCCAAAGTACGACCACGTCATGGCTGAAGGCCGAGAAGGTCGTGAAGCCGCCCATCAGGCCGGTGGTGAGGAACAGGCGGGCGGGATGCTCGTCCCAGCCGCGGGCCAGGAGCCAGCCGGCGATGAGACCCATGACCAGGCTGCCGACCACGTTGACCAGCAGAGTGCCGACCGGAAAGCCGGCGCCCGCGACCGCGACGGCGCGGTTGACGCCGTGCCGGAGCGCCGCGCCGAGGCCGCCGCCGATGAAGACGAGCAGGTAGGACATCATTGCTCCCGCGCCGCCAGTTGATCGAGCGCCCAGACAGCGGCCTCGGCGACGACCGGGTCCTCATCCCGGACCAGCCGCTGAAGCGGCGGGATGAGGTCGGGGAGGCCGCTATTGCCGGCCGCGATGGCGGCGTTGCGGACCATCCGGTTGCGCCCGATCCGCTTGATCGGCGAGCCGGAGAAGACCTGGCGGAAGCCGGCATCGTCGAGCGCGAGCAGGTCGGCGAGCGCGGGCGCGGTGAGTTCCGCGCGCGGGGCAAAGGCGGCATTGGCGCGTGCCGCCTGGGCGAAGCGGTTCCACGGGCACACCGCCAGGCAATCGTCGCAGCCATAGATGCGGTTGCCCATCGCAGGCCGCAGCTCGTGCGGGATCGGACCCTTATGCTCGATGGTGAGGTAGGAGATGCAGCGCCGCGCATCGATCTGGAACGGCGCCGGGAAGGCGCCCGTCGGACAGGCGTCGAGGCAGCGCGTGCAGGAGCCGCAGCGCGCGGTGTGCGGCAGGTCCGGGTCCAGCTCGAGCGTCGTGAAGATCGCGCCGAGGAACAGCCAGCTGCCGTCCTCGCGGCTGACCAGGTTGGTGTGCTTGCCCTGCCAGCCCAGCCCCGCCGCTTCGGCGAGCGGCTTCTCCATCACCGGCGCGGTGTCGACGAACACCTTCAATTCGCTCGGCACCTGCTCGACCATCCAGCGCGCCAGATGCTTCAGCGCCTTCTTGACCGTGTCGTGATAATCGCCGCCCTGGGCATAGACCGAGATCCGCCCGCGATCCGGATGCGCCGCCAGCGCCAGCGGATCGACCGCCGGCGCATAGCTCATTCCGAGCGCGATCACGCTCCTCACGTCCGGCCAGAGCGAGGTCGGACGCGAGCGCCGCTCGGCCGTCTCCTCCATCCAGATCATCCCGCCATGGGCGCCGCGGTCCAGCCACTCGCGAAGCCGCGCCGCGCTCTCCGGCGCCGCGTCGGCCGGCGCGATTCCGAACGCGCAAAAGCCGAGCTCGAGCGCTTTTTCCTGGAGGATGCGGCGGTCCATGGGCTTGCCATGTGGCATCGCCGGGCGATAGCACAAGCGATATCGGCGGGGGAGCTTTGCGATCGTGAGCGGCGGTTTAGCGATTGAGGCAAAAGGGCTTTTCAAGGCCTTCGACGGCAAGCCCGCGGTCAACGGCATCGACCTCCAGGTGCCGCAGGGCAGCATCTACGGAATTCTCGGCCCCAACGGCGCCGGCAAGACGACGACCCTGCGCATGCTTCTCGGCATCATCGAGCCGGACGGCGGCAGCCGCACCCTGCTTGGCCGCGACCGCCCGCTCGAGGCGGCGCGCGAGGTCGGCTACCTGCCCGAGGAGCGCGGCCTCTACCCAAGCATGCAATGCCGCGAGGCGATCGCCTTCATGGGCGCGCTGCGCGGCCTTCCGCTCGACGTCGGCCGCAAGCGCGGCGAGTCCCTGCTCAAGGACAACGGCCTCGGCGACTATGCCCTCAAGCCGATCAAGAGCCTGTCCAAGGGCATGGCGCAGACGGTGCAGCTGTTCGGCACCATCGTCCACCAGCCCAAGCTCGTCGTCCTCGACGAGCCTTTCTCCGGCCTCGACGCGATCAACCAGGGCCGGCTCGAGCAGCTCATCCGGGACGAGGCGGCGGCCGGCACCACGGTGATCTTCTCGACCCATGTCATCCACCATGCCGAGCGGCTGTGCGAGCGGATCGCGATCATCGCCGACGGCGCGGTCCGCTTCGAGGGCGAGGTCGCCGCGGCCCGCGACCGGCTCCGCCCGCAGGTCCGCCTGCGCACCCGCCAGCAGGACGGCGCCTGGCGCTCCGCCCTTCCGGCCGAGGCCGTCCGCAAGGGCGAATTGTGGCATTTCGAGCTTCCGTCCTCCGGCGTCGAGCCGCTGCTCAGGGCGCTCATCGACGGGGGCGCGGGAATCGAGGAATTGTCGATCGAGCGGCCCGGCCTCCACGACGCCTTCGTCCAGATCGCCGGCGAGGCGGCCGCGCGGGCGATCGAGGAAGACCGAAGGCGCGACCTGGAGACTGCCGAATGACCAGCCTGTTCGAAAGCGCCTGGGTCATCGCGCGGCGCGATTTCATCGCCAGCGTCTACACGCGCAGCTTCATCTTCTTCATGCTGACGCCCTTGCTCGTGGTCGCCTTCTCGGCCCTGATCGGCTTCATCAGCGCCAGCTCGGAGGCCGACGACACCCCCGTCGTGGCGGTCACCACCGACAGCGCCACGTTCGACGCGCTGAGCCAGGCGCGGGCGCACCTCGTGTCGATGACCAGCCCGCGAAGCTTCCCGGTGCTTCGCCGAATCGACCCGGCGGACAATGTCCAGGCGCAGGCGCGGATCCTGCTCGCCGACGAGGAAGCCGGCCTGTCGGGCGTGTTCAGCGGAACCCTCGACCGCCCGGTCCTGTCCGGCCCGGAGCGAATCAACGAATTCGTCGGCGAGCGCATGGCGCTGCTCGTCGAGCAGGCGCAGCGAACCGCCGCGCTTCGCGCCGCCGCGCCCGATTACCGGCCCGCGGCGATCCATCGCGACATCACCGGAGAGGCGGTCGGCAACCTTCGCGAGATCCGCAGCGGCGTGGCTCGGGTCGGCCAGTTCCTCGTCTTCTTCTTCACTCTTCTCCTCGCGACGATGCTCCTGTCGAACCTCATCGAGGAGAAATCGAACAAGGTGATCGAGGTGCTCGCCGCCGCGGTTCCGCTCGACGCCATCTTCCTCGGCAAGCTGCTCGCGATGCTGGCGGTGTCGCTGGTCGGGATCGCCTTGTGGGGCGGCGTGTTCGCGCTCGCCGCGGCCTTCTCGGTCCAGCTTCTTCCGGAGGGGATGGACCTTCCGCCGATCTCGCCCGCGGTCGGCTGGGGGGTCTACGCCATCCTCCTGCCCATCTATTACACCACCAACTACATGCTTCTCGGCTCGCTGTTCCTCGGCATCGGCGCGCAGGCCAACAGCGTCCGCGAGGTGCAGACCCTGAACATGCCGATCACCTTCCTCCAGATGGGCGTGCTGGTGCTCGCGATGCTGGTGATCGGCAACAAGGGCGGCCTGCTGCCGATGATCGCCTACATCTTCCCCTTTTCCTCGCCGCTGGCGATGATCGCCGAGGCCGGCCAGTCGCCGGACCTGTGGCCGCATCTCATCGCTATCCCCTGGCAGGCCTTGTGGGTGTTCCTGCTGATCCGCATCTCGGCCGCAATGTTCCGCAAGACGGTGCTGAAATCGGGCGGCGAGCTGCGCATCATGCCGCGCCTGTCGCTCGGCCGCCGCCGCGGCTGATCGGGGCGCCACGGCTGGCGGAGACGGAGGGATTCGAACCCTCGGTAGGAGTAATCCCCCTACGGCGGTTTAGCAAACCGCTGGTTTCAGCCACTCACCCACGTCTCCGCGACCGGCCGGAGCGATGCCTATAGTGGGGCATTCCGGGCTCTTCAACCGGGCATTCGGACTCGGTCCGGCGCAATTCCGACTCGCCTCGCCGCCCGTTCATGGACGCGAAAGGCCAAGCGTGAGCATGCTGTTAGCAGGCGTGTAATGCGTGATCTGCGGGGATTCGCAATGAAAAGGGCGTTCGTCCATCTGGCCGCGCTGGCGGCTTTCGTCTCACTGCCCGGCCTGGCGTCGGCGCAGGTCCAGAATGTCGATCCGGATACCGGCTCGGGATGGCAGACGCCGGCCGAGGATCCGTACGCTCAGACTCCGCCGGCCACTCCGCCCGCAGGCGACGAATGGACGCCGCTTGGCACCGCCGAGGACGAAGCGGCCGCCGTCGACCCCTATGCGCCGCTCGAGACCGTGCCCGCGGTGCCGCCCGCGCAGACCAACACCGCCACCGCGCCGGTCGAGACGGTCCCGCGCGAGGACATCTTCCAGGCCGCCGAAGGCCTGTTCGGCCGCGGCGCCGAGGGCCTCGCGGGAATCCTCGAGGACATTTTGCGCGATCAGGGCGAGCCGATCGCCTATATTTCCGGCCAGGAGGCGAGCGGCGCCTTCGTCGTCGGCGCGCGCTGGGGCTCGGGCGTGATGCGCCACCAGATCGAGGGCGACCGGGTGGTCTACTGGACCGGCCCGTCGATCGGCTTCGACGCCGGCGCCGACGCCAGCAAGGTCTTCATCCTGGTGTACAATCTCTATGACGGCCAGCAGCTGTTCCGGCGCTATCCGGGCGGCGAGGGCCGCGCCTATTTCGTCGGCGGCTTCAGCGCCAATTACCTGCGCCGCGGCGACGTCGTCCTGATCCCGATCCGCCTCGGCGTCGGCGCCCGGCTCGGGGTCAATGTCGGCTATATGCGCTTCTCCGAGCGCAACCGCTGGCTGCCTTTCTAGGCACGGGACCGCCCTCGCCTCTCCGTCATTCCGGGGAAGGCCGGAACCTCGCCGATCCTGCATCGTCGCCCCGTGGCCGGCACGGCTGCAGGCGGGCGTCTCGGAAAGGCAAGAAGGCAGGCGTCGGCGCCGGGATCGGCGGCCCAGGGAAAGCTGACGAGCCTGCGAAGTTCACGCCGGCGCCAGGCGCCGGGACATCGTGAGCTTCATGAACCTTGTTTCAGGGTCCGCGGCCGCCGGCGCGGGATGTCGCGCCGGGCGCGGACGCCTTGTGCGGTCAGTGAGTGGCGACGGGCTGCGGCGCGGCCTCGGCCATCGCGGCCTTGCGCGCGGCGTCGGCCTCGCGGTGGCGCTCCGAGCGCTCGGCGCGCTCGGCCATCACGTCCCAGGCGTCGGCGGCGCGAAGGCAGCGCGCACGGACATTGGCGAGAGTCGCGGCCTCGGCGTCGCGGCGTGCCTCGGCGGCACGGGCAATGAAGAAATCACGCTGTTGACTCATTCGGTCGGGGCTCCTGCGGGGGTTGATGGGATAGGGAGCGAGGCCGCATCTGGCCACGCCCCCCATTACCGTGCCGGTCAGGCGGCGGTCAAATTGACCGCGCTGGTCTTGCCGCGGCGGTCCTGCTCGAGCTCGTAGGAGACGCGCTGCTCCTTATCGAGCGTGCGCATTCCGGCGGCCTCGACCGCGCTGATGTGAACGAAGGCGTCGGTGCCGCCGCCGTCAGGCTGGATGAAGCCGTAACCCTTGTCGGCGTTGAAGAACTTGACGGTTCCGATAGGCATAGAAGGTATCCTTGGTCGTGACGGGCGCGGGATTGCGCCCGGTAGGCTGGAGGGAAGGGAAGCTCAGTCGGCCGGTGCGGCCTCCGGAGGGCGATTGAGGGCGTCCCGAGCGGCGCGCGCGCGGTCGCGGTGAAAGCGGATGCGGCGGCCGCGGCGCGCCAGTTTCGGGCGCACGACGTACAGCCACAGCGCGAGCAGGGCGCCGCCGCCGATCGCTGCGATCATCGCATAAGCGACGAGGAGGCGCGTGGTCATTCAAGCCCAGCCGGACTGCGCCGCTGCGGCGGCGCCGGCATGCCCGACCTGTTCTCGCTCGATCAGGTGGTTGATGTCCATCGATGCGCACTCCGAGAGAGCAAGCGGGAGCGCGCCGATGTCCGGAAGTCTCTCAGCCGCCGGCATGCTCACGGTGTCCGGAGCCGGCGATGACGACTCAATAGCATGGATGCCGCCATTCGCCTAATCGGCCTGCCTGCGCGCCCCTCAGAAATCGCTGGCGAGCGTGAGCGCCGGACCCGATCCGGGCGCGGCGTCGCCGGCGACCCGGAAGCGCCATTCACCCATCAGGCGAAGGTTCACGCCCCTGATCGGCATTCGGCCGGAGACGTGCGGGCCGGCGTCCAGGCGCGCCGCGCCGGGCTGGGCGCCACCCCACAAGCCGCCGCCGACGTCGAGCGGGCCGACGCGCGCGGTGGCACGGACGAGGCCGTCGGCGAACAGGTCCGGGTCCTCGACGCCGACCGCGCCCGCCTGCCCCCACGCCTCGATCCGCACCGGTCCGAGCCGCCGCTCGCCGCCGCCGTACAGGGTGAGCGCAAAGTCCGAGCGGCCGTCGCGGCCGATCGCTTCGCGGCGCTCGGCGAGGATGTGAATCGGCAATCGCGGCAGCGGGCGCCAGTCGAGCCCGACCGCCGCCTCCGCGCCTTCCGGCCGATCGAGCGGCAGGTAGGCCCGCCCGCTCAGCGCCAGCGGCGCGCGCCGCCCGAGCAGCCGATAGGTGAGCCGAAGCCCCGCCTGGCTGCCGCCCAGCTCGCCGCCCGGCACCAGGGTCGGAGCCGACGCACCGTCGCGCACGAACAGCCAGGCCGAGCCGCTCCACCGCCGGTCCCGCCCCGGCGGCGCCGGCACCGGCGGGAACAGCTGTGCCACGCCGGGCGGCGACGGCGCCAGGAAGGGCTCGGCGCGACGAGGGAGGCTGAATGTCGTCAGCCGCGCCGCCATGTCGCCGGCGGAAAGCAAGGCGAGCCTCGTCGACGGCGCGCCGACGGACGGGCTCCACCTGCCCTGCCGCGCCACGGCCTGGCCAACGCCTGCGCTTGGCGCGACCGCCCGCGAGGTCGGAACCGCGGCAAGCGGCGCCGGCCGCTCCGCTGCCGCGACCTCCGGCAGCGCCTCCCCGGCCCAGTCCGGGGCCAATGCGATCACCCGTATCGCAACCCAGCCGCCGACGACGGCGCCGAGAAAGCGGAGTGGAGGAGGCGGCGCCTTCACTCGGCGGGTATCTGCGCGGGGAAGACGTGGCGGGTCTTGTCCCAGGCGGCCAGGCCGGAGCGTCGTGCCAGCAGATAGCGTCCGACCGCCCGCCGCGCCGCGAGCATGGCGATGGCATTGCCGACCAGGATCCGCGGCACCGAGCGCAGCCCTTCGCGCCAGCCATAAGCCGCGGTCACGAAGGCGAAGCGCATGGCGAGCCGCCACAGCAGCAGAAGCATCGCGACATAGCTCAACGCCGCCAGAGTCGGCGTGAGCAGCGCGATCGGATGGCCGGTCGAAGCGGCAAGGGCGGCGAGGGGTGCCGTCGTCAGAAGCGCGGCATAAGCGACGCACAGCAGCAGGGCCGCGAGCAGCGACTGCCGGTCGCGCCAGCGCATCCAGCGCTCGGCGAGGCCGCCGCTCCAGCCGAGCCGATCCCAGCCGCTCAGCGCGATTCCGACCATCCAGCGCGCCTTCTGGCTCACCGCGGCGTCGATCGTCGCCGGGAAATGCTCGCGGGTCGTCACCGTCGGCCCGCCGGCCTCCGCCGGCAGCCGCACGAAGGCCGAGCGACGTCCCAGCGCGCGCAGCCTGAGGCCGAGCTCATAATCCTCGGTCAGGCTCGCAGCGTCGAACGGCTGGCCGTCCGGTCCGGCCAGCGCCTCGAGCGCATCGCGGGATATCGCGCAGCCCACTCCGGCCGAGGGGAGCCCGGCGCCCATTGCCTCGCGAACGACCATCTCCTTGCCGTGCGCCTCGGCGAACTCGTCGGCATAATGGCCGGCGATCCAGCGCGAGCTTCTGTCGATCAGCGGCAGGACCGGCAGCTGGACCAGGTCGAACCGCTCGATGAGGCTGTCGAACAGCCTCAGCTCCGCGGAATGGACGACGTCCTCCGCGTCGTGCAGCACCACGGCCTTGGCGCGCCAGCCCTCCGCGGCCTCGTCCGCGCGCAGCGCGTCCCAGATGGTGTTGAGGCAATCGGCCTTGGTCGTCGGGCCGGGCATCCAGCCGACCACCGTCCGAACGCGCGGATCGGCGACGGCGCGCACCGCTTTCGCGGTCTCCGGGTCGTTCGGATAGCAGCCGACATAGATGAGATAGTCGTCATGATCGAACCGGTTCAGCGCGTGGCGCACCATCGACCCGATCACGTCCGCTTCCTGCCACGCCGGAACGAAGACGACGAGGCGCCCCGGCCGCTGTGGCGCCGGCAGCGTGGCGACCGAGGCCGGAGTCACCCGCAGCAACGCGCGCCTGGCCCGAAGCACCAGCCAGGCGACATCGACCGCGAGGTCGCCAATGCCGAGCAGGATGAAGCCGACCGCCGCGAACAGCGTCAGCTCCCGTACGATGACGGCGCTTATTCCGATAAACCCGCTGGCCCAGTCCATGCGGTTTCCCCCGAATCGGACCAGTAACAATCCGTTTCGGAAGGACATTAGGCAAGTCCTCACGCGACGGCGGCAGCTTGCCGGGTTCAGTCTCGCCGCATTTCACCTTGCGGACGGGCCCGTCAGGGAAAGCCCTTGGCCTCGGCCGCCGCCGCTTCGGCTCCCTCCCAGGGCCGCTCCTACCAGGCCCGAACGATTTCGATTGTGATGGCCGTGAGAGGCCGAGCCGCTCGGTGCGATGGCCTGCGGAACCCTATCTCGACTTGTGCACTTGGCAATCTTGTGCGAGTCAGCACCAAGAGGGCGTTTCCGGCAGCCCGCCGAGGCGCCCCTTTTCGTGGTAAGCTGGAGAAGGGGTTCCAAGCATGAAGATTCTGGTGAAGGCCGCCGCCGCGGCGGGTCTGTTCGCTCTTGCGGCGTGCAACAACAGCGCGACCGAGAACAAGGCCGACGCGGTCGAGGCGAACGGCGCGAACGTCGCCGAGAATATGGAAGCCGTGGCCGAGAACATGTCGAACGACCAGGCCGCCGAGATGGTCGAGAACAAGGCCGACGCGATCCGCGACGAAGCTGCCAACAAGGCCGACGCGATCCGCGACAACTCCACCAACGGCAGCGTGGAGAACAACGTCAGCGGCATGTAAGCCGCTCACGTTCCGACTTTCGGGAAGGGCGTCCGGCTTCGGGCGCCCTTTCTTTTTGCGCTCAGGCCGTCTCGAACGCGGCAATGATCGGGCAGGGACCCTTCCGGCCGGCGGCGCAACTGTCGGCGAGGCGGGTCAGCGCGGCGCGCGCCTGCTCGAGCTCGGCGATGCGCGCGTCGAGAGCGGCGATCCGGCCGGCCGCCAGCGTTCGCGCGCGGGCTCGGTCGTGGGAGGCATCGAGCGCGAGCAGCTCGGCGATCTCGTCGAGGGTGAAGCCCGCGCTCTGGGCGCTTCGGATGAATCGCAGCCGCCGGACATCCTCATTGCCGTAGCGCCGGATCCCGCCGCCGAGCCCGGTGCCGCCGCTTCGGGGAGGCTCGGCGATGAGGCCGCGCCGCTGATAATAACGCACCGTCTCGACGCCCACTCCGCCGGCCTTGGCGAGGCCTGCGATCGTCATCCCATTCACCGCTTGACTCCGTACCATGATACGGAAGCCATATGGGTCGAGCCCACTGACGGGCCAAGGGAGAAATGACATGAAGACGACCGAAAACGACAACAAGTCCGGCTGCGCCTGCCGCGGCGGCTGCCGCTGCAATCCCTGCACCTGCCGCAACTGCAGCTGCTGAAAACCGGGAGGGCCGCGCTTCGCCGCGCGGCCCTTCTCACCCGAGCTGGCCGGTGGTCCACTGGGCGAAGGCGAAGATGAACAGGCCGAGCACCGCCGCTCCGATCGATATCCAGCGGTTGCGCCGGCCGGTCGCGACTTGCCACAGGCCGGTGAGCAACGCGGCCAGCCCGAACAGCAGCACCAGGCCGAACAGCCACAGGATCATGTCGGCTTCGTCGCCGCTGCCGGTGAAACGCGTGCCGTCGGCAAGCTCCTGCCCCGGATGGGTGAGCTCGGGCAAAGTGTAATAAGTGACCGGCCCCATCAGCCCGAGCAGGACCAGGCCGCACAGCATCAGCACCGCGCCGTAAGCGCGCACGGCGCGCGACGAGCGCATCTTGCGTCCGCACTTCGGGCGGGTCTGGATGCGGCCGGCCGAGACGAAGCCGCAGCCCAGGTCGAAGCAGGTGCTGGTGTCCGCCATGGTTCCCCTCCCCGGCACTTTCAGTCTAGCATGGCCGCGTCGACCGGTCACGGAATGCTGCCCAAGCCGGATGACGGACTCGCAAATTGGTGCTAAGCGACTGAAAAGCCGGAGGGATGTTGTCGTGAAGTTCAAGCGTAGCGGTGCTTTGCTGGCCTTTGTCGGTGTCCTGTCAGCCTGTGGCGGCGGCGGCGGTTCCGGCGGTTCCTCTCCCCCCATCGGCTCGACTCCGACGCCCCCGCCAAGTGGCGCGACCTGCTCGCTCGCCGACCGCCAGGCATGGGTCGCGAGCGAGCTGCGCGAATGGTATCTGTTCCCGGAGACCTTGCCCGCCGCCAACCCGGTCGGCGCAGCGACGCTCAACGATTTCGTCGACGCCATGACCGCGACCGCGCGGGCTCAGCGGCGCGACCGCTTCTTCACCTACGTCACCTCGATCGCCGAGGAGAACGCCTTCTTCCAGCAGGGATCGAGCGCCGGCTTCGGAATCCGCCTGGCGATCGATCCGGTCCAGCGGCGCCTGTTCATCGCCGAGGCGTTCGAGGGCGCCCCGGCGCTGGCAGCCGGAATCGACCGCGGCACCGAGATCCTCGCGATCGGCACCAGCGCGGCCAATCTGCGCACCGTCGATTCGATCATCGCCGCGGAAGGCAGCGCCGGGATCACCAACGCGCTCGGGCCGAGCACCGTCGGCACCACCCGCGTACTGCGCGTCACCGACGCCGCCGGAACACGCGACGTCACTGTCGCCAAGGCGGATTTCGCGCTTCAGCCCGTGTCGAACCGCTACGGCGCGCAGATCATCGACGATGGCGGCCGTCGCGTCGGCTACGTCAATTTGCGCACCTTCATCGACACCGCCGACGGCCAGCTGCGCAACGCGTTCGCCGAGTTCCGCGCCCAAGGCATCACCGAGGTGATCGTCGACCTCAGGTACAATGGCGGCGGCCTGGTCTCGATCGGCGAGCTGCTCGGCGACCTGCTCGGCGCGAACCGCGCCGGTCAGGTGTTCAGCCGAACGGTCTTCCGCCCGGAGAAAGCGGTCAACAATTCGACCGACCTGTTCGGCGCCCAGCCGCAGGCGATCGCCTCGACCCGGATCGCATTCATCGGCACCAGCGGCACCGCATCGGCGAGCGAGCTCGTGATCAATTCGTTCCTGCCCTATCTGGGCGCGAACATCGCATTGGTCGGCACCAACACCTATGGCAAGCCGGTCGGCCAGATCGCCCGCGACCGCCCGCAATGCGACGACCGCCTCCGCGTCGTCGCCTTCGCGACCCAGAACTCGGCCGGCCAGGGCGCCTATTTCGACGGTCTCGCGCCGTTCATGCAGGCGACCTGCCGCGCCGGCGACGACCTCGCCTTCCAGCTCGGCGACCCGCGCGAGGCGTCGGTCCGCGCCTCATTGGACTTCCTCGCCGGACGCGCCTGCACGCCGATCGCGGCGGCGCCGATGGCGGGCCGCCAGGCCGCCCAGAGCGAGGCCGGGCGCGAGCTGGTCAGCCCGATGCGGCCGACTCCGGCCCAGCGCGAGGTGCCCGGCTTCTTCTAGCCGGAAGCGGCGGGGCAGGTTACGGGAGCGTCATGAACACACGCTCCCTCACCTTCGCCGCCCCGCTGCTCGGCCTCGCCGCCGCCGGCTGCGCCACCACGCCCGCCGCTTCACCGCATGACGCGTTCCTCGCCCGCCTTCAGGCCTTGTGCGGCCAGGCGTTCGAGGGGCGCGTGGTGACCAGCGACGCGGCCGACCGCGACATGGCCGGCCAGCGCCTGGTCATGCACGTCGCCGATTGCTCGGACGATCGCGTGCGCATTCCCTTCCATGTCGGCGAGGACCGTTCGCGCACCTGGGTGATCAGCCGCACCGCGCAAGGGCTGCGCCTCAAGCACGATCACCGCCACGCCGACGGCAGCGAGGACCTTCTCACCCAATATGGCGGCGACACCGCAACGCCCGGCACCGCGTCGCGGCAGGACTTCCCGGTCGACGCGGAATCGATCGCCCTGTTCCGCCGCGAAGGCCGCGACGTGTCGGTGACCAACATCTGGGCGGTCGAGGTGACCGACGGCCTGTTCGCCTACGAGCTGCGCCGCCCGCCGGGGCCGAACGCGCGTCACTTCCGGGTCGAGTTCGACCTCACGCGCCCGGTCGCCACGCCGCCGCTGCCGTGGGGCTGGCGAGGCTGAGCGCGCAGGGCGGTTCCACCTACGCGAGAACCGCTCTAAGACGCGCCCAGATCCAAGGAGAATCCCCGATGCGCCGCGCCTTCGCTTCGTCCCTCTGCCTCGCTCTGCTGCTCGCCGCCTGCGCCCGGTCGGAGGAAGCGAGCATGGTGCCGCCGGAAGGCAATCAGGGCTATAACCGCGTCGGCCAGGTCCGCACGCCGGAGCAGGACGACCGTGAGCCGTCGATCGGCCAGTGGCGCGCCTCGCTCCAGGATGAGCGCCAGGCGCTGGAATTCGGCCCCATGGGCACCGAGCCCTTGTTCAGCTTGCTGTGCGCGCCGCAGGGCGGCGCCGTGCTGCTCCAGCGCCACGGCGCGGCGTCGACCGCCGGTGCGCAGCAGGCGATGGTCGTGACGGTCGGCGACGTCAGCGAGCGGCTGGCGGTATCCTCAGGCCTCGGCGCGATCCCGATGCAGCGCGGCGAAGTGGCGCCGACCAGCCCGATCTTCGGCCTGCTCGTCGCCTCGGCGCAGCCGATCGTCATCCGCGTCGATGACGTTCCGCCGCTGATCCTGCCGCACAGCCCCCTGGTCGGCGACTATGTGCGCGGCTGTGGCCGAGGGCAGGACTCGGCCCAGCCCGGCAACGATGTGGCCGCGAACACGACCGCCGCCGCCCCCGCGGCCAACGCGGCCGCTCCGGCGCAATGATCAGATCCGGGTCACGCAGGTCGCCGCCGACTGGGTGACGACCTCGACGATCTGCGGGTCGTCGAGCGCCTGGGCTCGGTTGAGGATCTGCACCAGCGGCTCGCCCTGCTGGCGGGCCTCGGCCATTTCCGCGGCGGTGTGGCCGAGACGGACGAGCTGCTGGGCGCTCAACCGCTCGGTCCACATCTGCGCCATGCACTGGGCCATGCCGGCCGGCACGCCGGCTTGCTCGAGATGATCCGCGACACCGGTCTCGACCACCTGGGAGCAGCCCCCCAGGGCCAGGGCCGCCAAGGCCGTCATCGTCATCGCTACGCGCATCGTTCCTCCGAGCTCCACCGGCCGTTCGCCGAATCAAGGCTTGAACGAACGCGCGCGGCTTGGAAAGGGCACAAGGGAAGGGAGACGTCATGACCTTGCTCCGCTTATCGGGCCTGTTGCCCGTCCTCGCCCTCGCCGCCTGCGTTCCGAGCACCCAGCGGCCGCAGCCGCAGCCGGTGGCGCCGCCGGTTCAGGTGCTTCCGCCGCGACCGCCGGTCCAGCAGCCGGCAGCGCCCACGCCGAACGTCGCCTGGATCGACGCCCCGCTCAGCGCCGGCGGGTGGACCTACCGGGGCGGCTCGGCGGCCTTCGGGCCGGCCGGCAGCCCGTCCTTCGTCGTCGCCTGCACCGGCTCGCGCATCCGTCTTGAGCGGCCCGGGGCCTCGGGCGGCATGCTCACGATCCGCACCAGCTCGGAAGCGCGCAACCTGCCGGCGACGCCGGGCAGCGGCGGGCTTGTCGCCGAGCTTGCGGCGGCGGACCCGTTGCTCGACGCGATCGCCTTCAGCCGCGGCCGCTTCTCGGTCGAGGCGCCCGGAACGGCGCGGCTCGTCATCCCCGCCTGGCCGGAGGCCGCGCGGGTGGTCGAGGAGTGCCGCTAGAGTCGGTGGGAAAGGTCGCCCGGGAACCGGCGCGAGTTATCCACTGTTATGCCAAAATTTTTTTGAAACAAGGCTTGATCGCCGAATCGGTGCGAATCATACTGATTCCAACATCAACTGGCGAAAGGAGGTGATCCGATGTCTCATGGTTCAGCAGAGAGGTCGGTCAAGTCCGTTCGGGAGACGAAAGCCTAAGCTTTCCAGGTTCTTCCGGGCGATCACTTCCGATCGCTGGCCATGTAAAAGGGGTCGCTGGACTATTGTCCGGCGACCCTTGGCTTTTTTGGGACTTGGTTTTTTCGTAGCCCGTCCAGGCGTCCGGCTGACTCGTTACTGACTCGCCGTTTCGGCGATCCAGCGCCGCGCGATCCGCGCCTGCCAGAGGAGCAGCAACGGCGTCGCGCCGAGCTCCATCGCGAGCGCCAGCCGGTGCTCGACGCCGGGCGCGCCCACCTCTGCCAGCGACAGCGCCCGCGCCAGCCCGCCGACCACGACGATCAGGCCGAGCAGGCGGAATGCCGCGCCGCTCGCCTCGATGCGCGGCACGCAGGCCAGGAAGCCGATCCCGATCCCGAGCAGAAGGCCCGACAGATAGCGCATGTGGCTGTCGAGGTCGGGCGGCGGGGCGGCCGCGACTCCGCGAAGCATCGCCGGCCCTTCGATCGCGCCGGCAAGGCCCGCCGACAGCGGCACTAGGCAGGCGAGGACGATCGCGCCCTGAAGCAGCCGGCGCTCGCTCGCAAACCGCACTCCGCTCTCCCCCTGGCCGGAACGGCACGTGCCTCCGGCTCGTTCATCCGGGCAAGGAAAGCAAGGAGACATGTCATGGGCGAGAAGCAGGAACGCTTCCCCAGCAAGGCGCCGCAGGAAGATCTCATTCCCGGCAAGACCCAGAACCTGTCGTCGGCCATGCATCACGCCGATCAGGAGAAAGGCATCGACGACCGGCTCGGCGAGGATGCCGCGAACCAGCGCGGCGAGCGCGCCGGCTTCGATCCGAAGAGCGGGTCGGTGTTCGGAAGCGGCTCGAATGCCGGTGCCGGCGGCACGCCGGGCGAGGATTATGACAGCGACACGGCCGGCGGCGGCACCAAGCCCCCGGTCTCGGCGCCGCAGCGATGAGCGTCGACGAGAGCGGCGGCGGCCATCCGGTGCCGGAGAGCGAGGAAGCCCGGCATAACGAGATTCCCGAGCATCTCGAGACCCGCAAGGGCGAGGGCGACGACGGCAAGGACGCCGCGGAGCCGACCCACCTCGTGAACCCGGACGGCGAGCCTTACGAAGGCGGCGACCTCGGCCGCGGCCCGCAAACTCACCAGGAGAAATGACATGAGCATCACCGAACGCGAAGTGATCGAGGAGTTCCGCGATCAGCAGAAGCTCGCCCAGACCGGAGGCCGGATCATCGGCGGCGGTCCGGGGCAGTCGGATCTGGACTCGGCCGGCGGCAGCAGCGGCGCCGGCGGCTACGGCAACGCCCAGAACCAGCAATTCCATCAGGGACAGAATGAGGGGCCGGACGCCCACACCGCGCCCGGCACCAACCCCGACGGTCTGTCACGCGGCGAGCGCTTCGACGTGGAGCAGGGCGGCGGCCGCGGCCCCGACGAGCTCGAGACCACGAACGAGCTCGAGGTCGACCAGCAGGCCCACCAGGATCGCGGCCAGAGCGTCGCCGAGGAGCAGGAGGAAAGCGGCGAGCGCTCTTGATCTGCATTTGGAACTGTTCCTCGCCCAAGTCGCTTGTTACGCTTCGGATACGAACAGCAGGAGACGGCTGATGGCGAAGGGGCCGAAGGACAAGTCTTCCGGTAACGGCAAGAAGAGCGGGCTCGACGACGCGCAGGACGCGGCCCGCCGCGCTGCCGATGCAATTCCCGATGCGCTTCGCGAGGCCGGCCGCCGGGCCGCCGACCTCGCCCAGAACCCGGTCGCGCGAAGCCTTCTCGCCGCCGGCCTGGTGACAGCGGCGGCGGCGCTCGCCGCCAACAAGACGGTGCGCGACACGACCCGCAAGAACATCAAGGACGCGAGCGAGGCGGCCGAGGCCGCGGCGGAAGCGGCGGCCGAGAATGCCAGCCGCATCGGCGCGGCGATCATCAACGCCGCCACCGACGCGGTCCAGCGCATGATGACGATGGGCGCGGCGGGCGCAGGCGGCCAGGCCGCCGAGTCCGGCGGCAGCTCAGCCGGGACGAGCGGCAAGTCCGCCTTGCGCCCGTCAGCCAAGCGCAGCGCCGCGAGCAAGCCGCGGAGCACCGCCAAGCCGCGCGCCGCCAAAGCGAGCTCGACCGCGTCCGGCACCAAGGCCAAGGCCGCTCCGAAGAAGCCCGGCACGGCCAAGAAGCCTGCCGCCCGAGCGACCCGGGGAAGCGCGTCGCGCAGCGGCACTGCGTCCCGCGGCGGCCGCGGCAAGAGCGGCGGCGGGTCGACCGCGCCGAGCGGCGG
>JAEZFL010000107.1 GCA_023417515.1 Pseudomonadota bacterium
AGCTCGATCTCCTTGGCGACGGTGACGCCGTCCTTGGTGATGCGCGGGGCGCCGAAGCTCTTGTCGATGACGACGTTGCGGCCCTTGGGGCCGAGGGTCACCTTCACCGCGTCGGCGAGGGTGTCGACGCCGCGGAGGATCCGCTCACGGGCGTCACGCGAGAAGCGAACGTCTTTCGCTGCCATGTTGTCTGTTCCTTCCGGTTCGAAGCGTCATCCCAGCGAAAGCTGGGATCTCACTTCCTTGACTGTTGAAAAGGCGAAGAGATTCCAGCTTTCGCTGGAATGACGGGTTCGGATCGCTGGACGATCCCGAAGCCCATCGGCGGTCAGCCGACGATGCCCAGAATGTCGCTTTCCTTCATGATCAGCAGGTCCTCGCCGTCGAGCTTGACCTCGGTGCCGGACCATTTGCCGAACAGGATGCGGTCGCCCGCCTTGACGTCGAGCGGGGTCACCTTGCCGTCATCGTCCTTGGTGCCTGTGCCGACGGCGACGACCTCGCCCTCCTGCGGCTTCTCCTTGGCGGTGTCCGGGATGATGATCCCGCCGGCCGTCTTCTCCTCGGCCTCGACTCGGCGAACCAGCACGCGATCGTGCAGGGGTCGGAAATTCATGGGCTCACCTCTTTCATTGGCACGCGGCAGCCCCCCATCTGCCTGGAGCGCCGCGCCTGCGGTTGAACTGTTAGCACTCGCGAGGAGCGAGTGCCAATGCCCGTCCATTTAGGCGCGGTTCATCGGGCGTCAAGGGGCCGGGCAAGCGCGGACGTGGCGGCTTCATTTACACCGGCGGGGCCGTGCTCTAGCTAGCCAAGGCAGAAGGAGAAAGCCGGCTCATGCGCTTCGTCAAAGGTCTCTGGAAGGTCCTCGTCGGGATCAAGGACGCGCTGGTCCTCGTCCTGCTCCTGCTCTTCTTCGGCGGACTCTATGCGGCGCTGTCGGCGACCCCCCACGCCGGCGGCCCGACCAGCGGCGCGCTGGTGCTTCGAATCGACGGCCCGATCGTCGAGCAGCCGGCCGAGGTCGACCCCTGGCTCGCGCTCGGTGGCTCCAGCCTTCCGCGCGAATATCGCGTCGCCGAGCTCGTCCACGCGCTCGACAGCGCGGCGGCCGACGATCGCATCCAGGCGGTGGTGCTCGATCTCGACCTGTTCGCCGGCGGCCGCCAGGTCGCGCTCGGCGACGTCGCCGCGGCGATCGACCGCGCCCGCGCTGGCGGCAAGCGCGTGCTCGCTTATGCGACCGGCTATGACGACGACACCTATCAGCTCGCCGCCCATGCCGACGAAGTCTGGCTGAGCCCGATGGGCGCGGTGCTGTTCACCGGGCCGGGAGGCACCAATCTTTATTATTCCGAGCTGCTCGAGCGGCTCGGGATCACCGCCAACGTCTATCGCGTCGGCGCGTTCAAGTCGGCGGTCGAGCCGTTCACCCGAAGCGACATGTCGCCCGAGGCGCGGCAGGCGAGCCAGGCGCTCGCCGATTCCCTGTGGGAGCAGTGGCGCCAGGACGTGGCGCGCGCCCGCCCGCGCGCCCAGCTCGATCCCTATATCGCCGACCCGACCGGCTCGGTCATGCGCCACAATGGCGACATGGCGCACACCGCCCGCGAGATGGGCCTGGTCGACCGGATCGGCGACCGCGCCACGTTCAACGCCCGCGTGGCGGAGCTGGTCGGGCGCGGCCACGAGGCGGTCCCCAACAGCTTCCGCGCCGTCCAGTACCGCTCCTTTCTCGAACGCAACCCGCTCGCCCGCCGCGGCAATGTCGGCATCCTCACCATCGCCGGCGAGATCAGCGACGGCGAGACCGGCACCGGCCAGGCCGGCGCAGCGACGATCGTTCGCACGCTCGAACAGGGCATGCGCGACCATGATCTGCGCGCGCTGGTGGTCCGGATCGACTCCCCCGGCGGCTCGGCGACCGGTTCAGAGCGGATCCGCCAGGCCCTGCTCAACGTGAAGCGGCAGGGAATCCCGGTCGTCGTCTCGTTCGGCTCGGTCGCGGCGAGCGGCGGCTACTGGATCGGCGCGGCCGGCGACCGGATCTTCGCCGAGCCGAGCACGATCACCGGCTCGATCGGCGTGTTCGGACTGCTGCCGAGCTTCGAGGGGACGTTGCGCAACATCGGCATCGGCGTCGACGGCGTGCGCACCACGCCCTTGTCCGGCGAGCCGGACCTTCTGCGCGGGCCATCGGACGAGGCCGACCGCCTGCTCCAGCTCGGAGTCGAGGGCATGTACCGGCGATTCCTCACGCTCGTCTCGCAATCGCGCAACCTGCCGGTCCAGCGAGTCCACGAGATCGGCCAGGGCCGGGTGTGGGATGGCGGCACCGCGCGCCAGCTCGGCCTGGTCGACCAGTTCGGCTCGCTCGAGGACGCGGTCAACGAGGCGGCGCGTCGCGCCAATCTCGATGCCGACCAGGCGCACGCCGTGCATTTCGTGCCCCAGACCGACTGGTTCGAGCGCTATTTCGGCCATCTCGCCCAGAGCTTCGCGGCGACCCATGCGGCAGCCCAGCCCGATCCGTTCGCACGCCTGCGCGCCCGGCCCGAGGCGCTGATCGCCCGCGCGCTCGGCGACGCCCAGAGCCTGCTTCGCGGCCCGGCGATCCAGGCCCGCTGCCTCGAATGCCCGCCGGCTTACGAGTCGGTTCCGAACGCGGCGAGCCTGAGCCTGTGGCGAAGCCTGCTGGAGCGCGCCGCGACTCGATGATCGTCCGCTTCGCCGGCCCCGGCGACGCCGCGGCGATCGCCGCTCTCTACGCCCCGTTCGTCGAGGGGAGCGCGGTGAGCCTGGAGGACAGCGCGCCCACGATCGAAGAGATGGCGGCGCGGATCGCGAGCGGGGGCGATCTTTATCCCTGGCTGGTCGCAGAGGATGAGCGGGGCCTCGCCGGCTTCGCCTCGGCGTCGCGCTTCCGGCCGCGTCAGGGCTACCGCTTCACCGTCGAGACGTCGGTCTACGTCGCGCCGGACCGGCAGGGCGCCGGCTTCGGGCGTCGGCTCTACACGGCGCTCATCGACCTGCTGGTCCGCCAGGGGTTCACCCAAGCCATCGCGGCTTTGACCTGGCCCAACGAGGCGAGCGCCGCCCTTCACCGGGTGGTAGGGTTCGAACGCTGCGGCACCTATGGCCAGGTCGGCTGGAAGCTCGACCGCTGGTGGGATGTCAGCCTGTGGCAGCGCAAGCTCGCCCCGCAGCAGACGCCGCCGGCGGAACCGCGGCCGTTCCGGGAGGTGGGGCTCAGATCTTCGGCCTAACCCAACCCGCTCATGCTGAGGAGGGACTGAGCGAAGTCGAAGGCCCGTCTCGAAGCACGCACCGGTCCTTCGATATGCGTCTTCGCCAAGCTCAGCCGCTACTCAGGATGAGCGGGATTCGGGTGGCGAAATTCAATGCCCGGCCGTCTGGCGGCGCTGGCTCCAGTCGATCGGTCCGCTGACGAAGCGGGTGCGCAGCTGCTCGAGGCTCATCCGGTTGCCCTCGCGGAAGAAGCCGCGCACGCGCTCGCCCGCGGGGCCTTCCGGATAGCCGACGCCGGTCAGGCGGACCCGAGTTCCGGAGCCGACGGGCTCAAGTTCGAACACGGCAGTGGTCCGCGCGAAGGCCTCGGAGTCAGGGAAGCCGGGCGGGAAGCGCGTCGTGCGGAAGACGATCAGCCGGTTCGGCACCCGCGCGAGGAAGCGCTGCTGGATGTTGGCGCTGTCGCCCGCCCGCGCGCCCGGCGCATAGCTCGTCTCGATGAGATCGGGGTCGCCGGCGACCGGCCAGGCATTGGGCACCGCCCAGCTCCTCCAGCCCTCGGCGGTCGCGAGCGCCGCATAGACCTGCTCGACGGGGGCCGCGACGACGAGCTCGTGGGTGAGGCTCGTCGTGCCGTCGGGCGCCCGGGTCTCGCTGATCGTGACAGGCGCCCGGTCGAGCCGGGTGTAGCGCACGACTCGGCTTCCGGTGGGGTCGTTGGCGGAGGTGATCCGCGTCTCGTAGGCGTCGTCGCCGATGCGGTGCCAGGTCGTCGAGATTCGGATCTCGCGCCCGTCGCGCCCGCGATGAACCTCGTCGCCGAAGTCGAGCACGTCGCCGCGCGCCGTCATGCTGCCGCGGCTGACTCCGCCCGAATTCGCCCAATAGACATAGTCGACCCGGCCGGCCTCCGCGTTCCAGCTGTACATGGTCTCGCCGGCATAGCCGCCGGTGACCTCGTGGGTGTCGCGGATGAAGCGGCCGCCCTGCGCCGGCTCGAAGCAATGGGTGTCGCGGGCGCCGTTGCGGAACTCGCCCTGCCAGCAATGGCCGACGAGGAACGCCATCGGCTCGAGCTGCGGCGTGGTCAGCAGGGCGGCGGAGAGTGCAAGCAAAAAGGTCAGCATGTCTGTCCCCCGGTCAGGCCGTGGCCGGCGCCTTCGCTCCGGTCAGAAGGTCGATATGGGCGCGAAGCTGCGCCACGTTGCGGTCGAAATAGCCGACGTCGCGGTGGGTTCGGGCCTGCATCACGCCGCCCTCCATCACGGTGAGCACGAACTCGGCGAGCGCCTGGAAGTCGGTGCCGGGCGGAAAGCGGTCGGCCGCCGCCTCGAAGCAGGCGCGCACCGCCGCGACCCAGGCTTTGAAATTCTGGGCGAGCCGCTCGCGAACCGCCGGGTCCGCCTCGTGAAGCTCGAGCGCCAGGCTGCCGATCGGGCAGCCATAGCTGCACTCGGTCTGCAGGATCAGGCCGCGATAGAGGCCGAGCAGCTTGAACACCCGCTCGACCGGGTCCGGCTCGCCGCCCCAGGCGGGCTCCAGCAGCATGGCGTGGATGCCGTCGCGATAGGCCTCGAGCACCGCGACCAGGACGTCCTGCTTGCCCGGGAAAAAATGGTAGAGGCTGCCGCTGTTGAGCTGGGTTCGGCTGAGGATGTCGGCGATCGACGTCGAGCCGTAGCCCTTGAGCCAGAACAGCTCCATCGCCGCCTCGATGATCTTCGCGCGGGTGTCGCCCGGTGCCATGCGGGAGACGTTAGTTGAGCGCTCAATCAAGAGTCAAGCGTCCCGTCATGCCAGCGCAGGCTGGCATCTACCGCGGCAGGGTGAGGCAGCGGGGCTGCGGGAATGGATTGCTTCGTCGCTGCGCTCCTCGCAATGACGGAAGCATGTCTCACATCGCCACGATTCTCCTGCTCGGCTCGGGCGAGCTCGGCCGCGAGTTCACGATCTCCGCCAAGCGCCTCGGCGCGCGGGTCGTCGCCTGCGACAGCTACGCCGGAGCGCCGGCCATGCAACTCGCCGACGCGTCCGAAGTCTTCCCGATGCTCGACGCCGCGAAGCTCCGAGCCGCGGTGGAGAAGCACCGCCCGGACTTCATCGTGCCGGAGATCGAGGCGATCCGGACCGAGGAGCTTGAAGCCCTGGAGAGCGAGGGCTGGAACGTCGTCCCCTCGGCCCGAGCCGCGGCGATGACGATGAACCGCGACGCCATCCGGAGCCTCGCCGCCGAAAGTCTCGGCCTCAAGACCTCGCGCTACCGCTTCGCCGAGAGTTTCGACGAGGTCCGTGAAGGGGCCCGGCACACCGGCTTTCCCTGCGTGATCAAGCCGGTCATGTCGTCTTCGGGCAAGGGCCAGTCGACAGTCCGCGACGCCGCCGAATTGGAGTCGGCGTGGACCTATGCCGTCGCCAACATGCGCGGCGACCGCCCGCGGGTGATCGTCGAGGAGTATGTCGCCTTCGACTATGAGATCACTTTGCTCACGGTGCGCACCCGCGACGGCATCATCTTCTGCCCGCCGGTCGGCCACACCCAGGAACATGGCGACTATCGTGAAAGCTGGCAGCCGATGGCGATGTCCGAGGCGGCGCTCGCCGAAGCGCAGGACATGGCGCGGGCGGTCGTCGAGGATCTCGGCGGCTACGGCATCTTCGGCGTCGAGTTCTTCATCCGCGGCGACGCGGCGATCTTCTCCGAATTGAGCCCGCGCCCGCACGACACCGGCATGGTGACCCTGATCTCGCAGGATCTGTCCGAGTTCGACCTCCACGCCCGCGCCATCCTCGGCCTGCCGATCCCCGACGTCGGCTTCCGCGGTCCGTCCGCCTCGGCCGTGATCCTCGCAGATCGCGCGGCGGAGCGGTTCCGCTTCGAAGGCCTTGCCGACGCGCTTGCAGTCGGTTCGCCCGTCGACGTGCGCATCTTCGGCAAGCCGGTGACCCGTCCCAACCGCCGAATGGGCGTCGCGCTGGCGCGGGCCGGCACCGCCGACGATGCTCGTGCGCTCGCCCGCCGAGCGGCGGCAGCGGTGAAGATCGACTATCTGTCGTAGCCGGGCAGTGACCAGCCGCGGGCGATGGCCGCTGCTCGAAGCGCGAAGCCGGCGAGCGCGGCAACCGGTCCGGCGACCGAGCCGGGAACGCCGATCAACAGCAGGGCGACGGTCATCGCCGCGGACAGCGCCGCCGCCGTCACGTAGAGCTCGGGCCGCATCAGGATGCTCGGCTCGCCGACCAGCACGTCGCGGATGATTCCGCCGAGGCAGGCGGTAAGCACGCCCATCCCGATCGCCGGCAGCGGCGCGATCCCGAAAGCGAGGCCCTTGGCCGCGCCGAAGCTCGCATAAGCGGCGAGGCCGACCGCATCGAGCCACAGCAGGGCCTGGCCTTGAAGCCACCGCTGCGGAAGCATCCACACGATGAGCGCGGCTGCGATGCAGATGAGGAGCACCGCATTCTGGCCGATCCAGAAGACCGGCGCGCCGATCAGCAGGTCGCGCACCGTGCCGCCGCCGATCCCGGTGATCACCGCGAAGAAGATGAAGGTGACGAGCGTCTGGCGCTTGGCGGCGGCGACCAGCGCCCCGGTCAGGGCGAACAGGAAGATGCCGGCGAGGTCGAGAAGGGCAAGCGCCGGCCCGACCGCGACCGGGAGGCTGTCGGTTGCCATCTAGTCCGCACCCCGTGAGTCTCGAGCGCGCCTGCGTCGGCGGCGGATCGTCATCGGCAGCAGGACCAGGCCGAGCACCACCGACACCGCGCCGACCGCCGAGAAGACGCGGACCCAGATATTGTTGATGTCCTCGCGCCCGCCAGGGTCCAGGATGTGGAGCCCCCACATGAAATCGTAGAAGCGCCAAAGCGGCGTGCGCCGCGCCGCGATCTCTCCGGTGGCGGCGTTGACGTAGAAATGTGTGCCGTCGCTCATCGCCACGCGCCACGCCTGGATCGGCCGGCGAAGCTCGACGGGCGGATCTTCGGCCGACGTGCGATCGACCCCGGCGACGCTCGCCTCGCCCTGGTAGCGCGCCTGCACTTCGGCGACGGCCTCGGGGCCGGACAAGGGCGGAATCACGCGCCCGGTGGCCGGGTCCGCCATCCGCACCTCGCCATCCACGAAGCGCACCAGCCAGCGCGGCCCAACGGCGCGCTGCTCCAGGCTCAGCGAGAGGACCGGGCGCGGCCCGGTCGGCGGCACGACTGCCGCCGCTGCAAGGGCCACCGGTTGCGGCTCCGACAGGAGATGCTCGCCGCGTACCGTCTCGATCGGGAAGGCGACCATGACGAGGCCGCTCACCGTCCAGACCAGCAGCGGGATCCCGACGATCCAGCCGAGCCAGATATGGATTCGGCGAAGCTGCTGGCGCATCCCCCCGGCGCCGACTCTAGACGTGGATCGGCTTGCCGGTGACCGCCATCGCCGCTTCCTTGAGCGCCTCCGAATGGGTCGGATGGGCGTGGCAGGTATAGGCGATGTCCTCGCTCGTCGCTCCGAACTCCATCGCCTGGGCGGCCTGGGCGATCATCGTCCCGGCGACCGAAGCGATCATCCACACGCCGAGCACACGGTCCGACTTGGCGTCGGCGATGACCTTCACGAAGCCGTCGGGCTCGCGGTTGGTCTTGGCGCGGCTGTTGCCGAGCATTGGGAACTTGCCGACCTTTACCTCGCCATATCTGGCCTTGGCGTCCTCCTCGGTGAGGCCGACTCCGGCGATCTCCGGCATGGTGTAGACGACGCTCGGGATGACGTCGTGATTGACGATTCCGATCTGGCCGGCGATCACCTCGGCGCAGGCGATGCCCTCGTCCTCGGCCTTGTGGGCGAGCATCGGGCCGGGGGTCACATCGCCGATCGCATAGATTCCGGAAACGCCGGTCTTGAAGTCGTGGTCGACCTCGATCTGGCCGCGATTATTGACCTTCACGCCGGCGGCTTCGAGGTTGAGGCCCTCGGTGTTCGGCCGGCGGCCGATCGACACCAGCACATGGCTCGCCTCGATCGTCTCGGCCGCGCCGCCCTTCGCCGGCTCGACGGTGAGCGTCACGCCCGCGCCGTTCTTCTCGGCCTTGGTGACTTTGGTTCCGAGACGATAGGCGAAGCCCTGCTTCTTGAAGATCTTGTTGGCTTCCTTGCGGACGTCGCCGTCCATTCCGGGCAGGATCTGGTCGAGATACTCGACGACGGTGACCTGGGCGCCGAGGCGCCGCCACACCGATCCAAGCTCGAGGCCGATGACGCCGCCGCCGATCACGACGAGATGCTCGGGCACTTCGCCGAGCTCGAGCGCTCCGGTCGAATCGACGATCCGCTCCTGGTCGATCTCGACTCCCGGGAGCGGGGTCACCGACGAGCCGGTGGCGATGATGAAGTTCTTGGCGGTGTAGCTCGTGCCGGCGACGTCGATCGCGTCGGCGCCGGTGAACTTGGCGTGGCCCTTGAGCCACTCGACCTTGTTCTTCTTGAACAGGAACGCGATTCCGCCGGTCAGGCCCTTGATCGCTTCCTCGCGGCCGGCGTGCATGGCGCCGAGGTCGAGCTCGACTCCGCTGGTCTTGACGCCCCATTTGGCGAGGGTGCCGTGATTGGCCTCCTCGAACAGCTCGGAGGCGTGGAGAAGCGCCTTGGACGGGATGCAGCCGACATTGAGGCAGGTGCCGCCCAGCGTCTCGCGGCTCTCGACGCACGCGGTCTTGAGGCCGAGCTGAGCGGCGCGGATCGCCGCCACATAGCCGCCCGGCCCAGCGCCGATCACGATCACGTCGAAATTGGTGTCAGCCATTCCAAATCCTTTTCTCGTCATTCCAGCGAAAGCTGGAATCCCCCTTCTTCAAGGCAGTGAGATCCCAGTTTCCGCTGGGATGACGGTCATCACAAATCGATCAGCAGGCGCATCGGGTCCTCGAGCGCCTCCTTGATGCGCACGAGGAAGGTGACCGCCTCGCGGCCGTCGACGATCCGGTGGTCGTAGGTCAGCGCCAGATACATCATCGGACGTGCCACGATCTGGCCGTCCTTGACCACCGCCCTCTCCTCGATCCTGTGCATTCCGAGCACGCCGGACTGCGGCGGGTTGAGGATCGGGGTCGACATCAGCGAGCCGAACACGCCGCCATTGGTGATGGTGAAGGTGCCGCCCTGCATCTCCTCAAGCTTGAGGGTGCCGTCCTTGGCCCGCTTGCCGAAGTCGGCGATGGTTTTCTCGATCTCGGCGAAGCTCAATTTGTCGGCGTCGCGGATGACCGGGACGACCAGGCCCTGCGGCGCCGACACCGCGATCGAGACGTCGGCATAGTCGCGATAGACGATCTCGTCGCCCTCGATCGAGGCGTTGACCGCCGGGATGTCGCGAAGCGCCAGGGTCGAGGCCTTCACGAAGAAGCTCATGAAGCCGAGGCGGATGCCGTGCTTCTTCTCGTACAGGTCCTTGTAGCGGCCGCGCGCCTCCATCACCGCGCTCATGTCGACGTCGTTGAACGTCGTCAGCATCGCCGCGGTGTTCTGCGCATCCTTGAGGCGGGTCGCGATGGTCTGGCGGATGCGGGTCATCCGCACCCGCTCCTCGCGGCGCTCGCCGGTCGGCGCAGCGGCCGGGGCGGCTGACGGCGACGGAGCGGTCGCCGGAGCCGGAGCCGGAGCGGCCTTCTGCGCCTTGGCGGCGGCGAGCACGTCGTCCTTGGTCAGGCGGCCGTCCTTGCCGGTGCCCTTGATCTTCGACGGATCGAGCTGGTGCTCGAGCACCACTCGGCGCACGGCCGGCGACAGGGTCAGGTTGCCATGCTCGTCGACCCCGCCTTCATCCTCGTCGTCGCGCAGAGCGATATTCTCGCCGGCATTCTCCTGCACGGTCTCGGCGACCGCCTGCTGCGGCGCAGACGGCGCGGCGGCGGCCCCATCGGTCTCGATTCGGGCGATGACCGCTCCGACCTCGACATTGTCGCCCTCGGCGACGAGCTGCTCGCCCATCGTCCCGGCGACCGGCGCATTGACCTCGATTGCGACCTTGTCGGTCTCGAGGCTTGCGATCGCCTCGTCCGCCGCGACCGAGTCGCCGGGCTGCTTCAGCCACTGGCCGACCGTGGCCTCGGTGATCGACTCGCCAAGCGTTGGAACCTTGACGTCGGTAGCCATCTGAAAACCCTCTCGTTCAACCCGCGCGGCGCGGGGCTCAGGACTTGCTGTCGATGCCGAGCGCGTCGGCGATGAGCGCCGCCTGCTCGGCTGCGTGGCGTTTGGCAAGGCCTGTCGCGGGCGAGGCCGAGGCAGCGCGGCCTGCGTAGCGCGCGCGCTTCGGTTTCACGCCCGCCGCGCCGAGGCATTGCTCGATGAGCGGATCGACGAAGAACCAGGCGCCGTTGTTCTTCGGCTCCTCCTGGGCCCACACCACGGTCTCGAGGCTGGTCATTCGCTTCAAGCGCTCGACCAGCGGCTCGGACGGGAAGGGATAGAGCTGCTCGATTCGAACGATCGTCGTGTCGCCGGCGCGCTCCTTGTCGCGCGCCTCGATGAGATCATAGGCGACCTTGCCGCTGCACAGGACGAGGCGCCTGACGTCCGCGTCGGCCGGCGGCGCGGTGTCCGACATGATTCGCCGGAAATGGCTGTCGCCGGTGAAGTCGGCGGCGTCCGACACCGCCATCTTGTGCCGAAGCAGCGACTTGGGAGTCATCATGATCAGGGGCTTGCGGAAGTCGCGGCGCATCTGCCGGCGCAGGATGTGGAAATAATTGGCCGGCGTCGTGCAGTTGGCGACCTGCATATTGTCCTCGGCACACAACTGCAGGAAGCGCTCGGGACGGGCCGAGCTGTGCTCGGGCCCCTGGCCCTCATAGCCGTGCGGAAGCAGCATCACGAGTCCGTTGGCGCGAAGCCATTTCGCCTCGCCGGCGGCGATGAACTGGTCGATGATCACCTGGGCGCCGTTGACGAAGTCGCCGAACTGCGCCTCCCACAGCACCAGGCTGCGCGGGTCGGCCGAGGCATAGCCATATTCGAAGCCGAGCACTCCGAACTCGGAGAGCGGGCTGTCGCGGACCTCGAAGCGCCCCGGATTCTCTGCGGCGCCCTCGACGTGACAGAGCGGGATGTAGCGCTCGCCCGTCTCCTGGTTGCGCCACACCGCGTGGCGCTGGCTGAACGTCCCGCGGCCGCTGTCCTGTCCGGACAGGCGGACCTGATGCCCTTCCTTGACCAGGGTGCCGAATGCGAGCGCCTCTGCGGTCGCCCAGTCGAAGCCCTCGCCGCTCTCGAACATCGTCTTCTTGGCATCGAGGACGCGCTGGAGCGTCTTGTGAATGGCGAAGCCTTTGGGAACCGTGGTGATGATCCGGCCGATCTCGGCCATCGTCTCGGGCTCGATCGCGGTGACGACGTTGCGGCGCCCGGTCTCCGGCGTATCGGGCCGGCCCAGGCCGGTCCAACGGCCGCCGAACCAGTCCGCCTTGTTGGGCAGATAGGATTTGGCCGCCTCGAACTCCTCTTCGAGCGTGGCGACGTAGGAGCGCTGCATCTCCTCGACCTGCTTGGAGTCGACGACGCCCTCGCGCTCGAGGCGCTCGGAGTAGATCTCCGAAACTGCGCGATGCTTGCGGATCTTGGCGTACATGAGCGGCTGGGTGAAGCTCGGCTCGTCGCCCTCGTTGTGGCCGAAGCGGCGGTAGCACCACATGTCGATGACGATGTCGCGCCGGAAGGTCTGGCGGTACTCGATCGCCAGCTTGCAGGCGAAGGTCACCGCTTCGGGATCGTCGCCGTTGACGTGGAGGATCGGCGCCTGGACGATCTTGGCGACGTCCGACGGATAGGGCGACGAACGCGCGAAGCGCGGGCTCGTGGTGAAGCCGATCTGGTTGTTGATGACGAAATGGAGGCAGCCGCCGGTGTCGTAGCCGGGCAGGTCCGAGAAGCCGAAGCATTCGGCGACGATTCCCTGGCCGGCGAAGGCCGCGTCGCCGTGGAGAAGCACCGGAAGGACCTTGGCGCCGTCGCTGTCGCCGATCGCGGTCTGCTCGGCCTTGACCTTGCCGAGAACGACCGGGTCGACCGCCTCGAGATGGCTCGGGTTGGCGACCAGCGACAAATGGACCTTGGCGCCGTCGAACTCGCGGTCCGACGAGGTGCCGAGATGGTATTTGACGTCGCCCGAGCCGCCGACATCCTCGGGATTGGCGGAGCCGCCGGCGAATTCCGAGAAGATTGCGCGATAGGGCTTGCCCATCACGTTCGACAGCACGTTGAGGCGGCCGCGATGGGCCATTCCGATGACGATCTGCGAGATTCCGAGCTGGCCGCCATATTTGATGACGGCCTCCAATGCCGGGACCATCGACTCGCCGCCGTCGAGGCCGAAGCGCTTGGTGCCGACATATTTGCGGGCGAGGAACTTCTCCCACTGCTCCGCCTGGATGACCTTGCCGAGGATGGCCTGCTTGCCTTCCGGGGTGAAGGCGATCTCGGCGTCCTTGCCCTCCATCCGCTCCTGCAGGAAGCGGCGCTCGGCAAGGTCGTTGATGTGCATATATTCGAGGCCGACATGGCCGCAATAATTGCGGCGCAGCACCTCGACGATCTCGCGGACGGTGGCGGTCTTGAAGCCCAATGCGCCGTCCAGGTAGATCGGCCGGTCGCTGTTCGGGTCGAGGCCGTGGAACTCCGGAGTCAGGTCCTCGGGCAGCTCGCGGCGGTGCAGGCCGAGCGGGTCGAGGTCGGCGGCGAGGTGGCCGCGCACCCGATAGGTGCGGATCAGCATCATCGCCCGCACGACGTCCTGAGACGCCTGACGGATGGCATCCTCGCTGGCCGGCGCCGGCTTCGCCGCGGGAGCCGCTGCGGTCGCCGCCCCGGCGCCGTTGGCCGGCCTGTCGAGCGCCGCCTGGGTCGGGTCGAAGCCGGCGGTCAGGGCGTCGGTGTCGGACGGAGGCCAGTTGGAGCGCTGCCAGCTCGGCCCCGACACCATTTGCGTCGCGCCATCGAACCAGCGCTGCCACTGCGGGTCCACCGAGGCCGGATCGGACGAATAACGCGCGTAGAGAGACTGGAGGTAAGCGGGGCTCACCCCCTCCAGCAAATCAACACCATCATCCTCGCGCGCCATGACTCGTCTCGAACTCTTTTCAGGAACGGCCGCAATCTAGCCATTCGTCGGGGGTTTTAAAGCCGAGGGACTCTCTTCCTCAGGCGGTGGCGAGAAGGTCGGCGAGCGTGGTGCCGAGCTCCGACGGGCTGGGCGAGACCCGGATACCGGCGGCTTCCATGGCGGCGATCTTGTCCTCGGCGCCGCCCTGGCCGCCCGACACGATCGCTCCGGCATGGCCCATGCGACGGCCCGGAGGCGCGGTTCGGCCGGCGATGAAGCCGACCATCGGCTTGGATCGGCCCTTCTTCGCCTCGTCGGCGATGAACTGGGCCGCCTCCTCCTCGGCCGATCCGCCGATCTCGCCGATCATGATGATCGACCTGGTCTCGGGATCGGCGAGGAACATCTCGAGGACGTCGATGAACTCGGTGCCCTTGACCGGGTCGCCGCCGATTCCGACCGCGGTGGTCTGGCCGAGGCCGGCGTTCGAGGTCTGGAACACCGCCTCATAGGTGAGCGTGCCCGAGCGGCTGACGATTCCGACGCTGCCCTTGCGGAAGATGTTGCCCGGCATGATGCCGATCTTGCACTCGTCCGGGGTCAGCACGCCGGGGCAGTTGGGGCCGATCAGGCGCGACTTGGAGCCGTCGAGCGCGCGCTTCACGCGGACCATGTCGAGCACCGGAATCCCTTCCGTGATGCACACGATCAGCGGCACTTCGGCATCGATCGCCTCGAGGATCGAGTCCGCGGCGAAGGGCGGCGGGACGTAGATCACCGACGCATCGGCGCCCGTGGCGTCGACGGCTTCCGCGACGGTGTCGAACACGGGCAGGCCGATATGGGTCTGGCCACCTTTGCCGGGGGTCACTCCGCCGACCATCTTGGTGCCGTAGGCGAGCGCCTGCTGGGTGTGGAACGTGCCGGTCTCGCCGGTCATGCCCTGGGTGATGACGCGGGTATTCGCGTTGACGAGGATGCTCATGAGAGCGCCTTACTCCGATACGTGCAGTTGATGTTTAGTCGAGAGAATGTTCCCGGCCGACAATGTCGCCCCATGAATAGGGATTGTCAGCGGGGAATGAGCGCAGGTCGAGGCCGGTCTCCCCCGATGCGATGATTCGGGCCGTGCGAAAGGCCCTTCCCACCGCCTCATCGGTCCGGGATTTGTAGCTCGGGCTGTCCTCGAGCTCCTGCTCGATCCGTGCCCTATGCTCCTCGATGGATGCGATCCAGCTCCGGCTACGCTTGTCAGGCTGACGGTCCCATTTCAGCATGTGCACGATAACGATCTCGATCGCGCTGACGAAGCCTTTGAAGTCGGATCGGCCCAAGCTCTCCACCTCGTCGATCAGTCGGTCCTTATCGAGCTCGGACCAGCGACCGGCCTTGAGCAACGCCACCTGATGGCCGAGCCAGGCGCCATAGTCCTGGTCATAGGCCGGAGACCGGCCCCGGAGCTGCGGATCATGCTCAGCCATGATGTGTGTCAATTACCATGCATCCGGCAGTCAGGCGAGGCTCTCGTCTATACCCTTGCAGGCGACCAGGAGTTCCTTGACCGCGTCCACCGAGACCTGGAGGTTGGCCTTGGCCTCGTCGTCCAGCTCGATCTCGATGATCTGCTCGACTCCGCCGGCGCCGATGATCGCCGGGACTCCGACATAGAGGTCGTCGACGCCGTACTGGCCGGTGAGATGAGCGGCGCACGGAAGCAGTCGCTTCTGGTCGCCGAGATAGCTCTCCGCCATCGAAATGGCGCTCGCCGCCGGGGCGTAGAAGGCCGAGCCGGTCTTGAGCAAAGCGACGATCTCGCCGCCGCCGCCGCGGGTGCGCTTCACGATCGCGTCGATCCGCTCTTGGGTCGACCGGCCCTGCTTGATGAGGTCGGGGATCGGGATCCCGGCGACGGTGGAATATTGCACCACCGGCACCATCGTGTCGCCATGGCCGCCGAGCACGAAGCTGTTCACGTCCTTGACCGACACGCCGAATTCCTCGGCGAGGAAGTGGCTGAAGCGCGCGCTGTCGAGAACGCCGGCCATTCCGACCACCTTCTCGTGCGGGAGGCCGGAGAATTCGCGCAGCGCCCACACCATCGCGTCGAGCGGGTTGGTGATGCAGATGACGAACGCGTCGGGGGCGTGCTGCTTGATGCCCTCGCCGACCGCCTTCATCACCTTCAGGTTGATTCCGAGCAGATCGTCGCGGCTCATGCCGGGCTTGCGCGGAACGCCGGCGGTGACGATCACCACGTCGGCGCCGGCGATGTCGGCATAATCGTTGGTGCCGGTCAGCTTGGCGTCGAAGCCCTCGACCGGGCCGCATTGGGCGAGGTCGAGCGCCTTGCCCTGGGGCACGCCCTCGACCACGTCGAACAGGACGATGTCGCCAAGCTCCTTCTGGGCCGCGAGATGGGCGAGCGTGCCGCCGATATTGCCTGCCCCGATGAGCGCGATCTTCTTGCGAGCCATGAAGCTCCCCCTTTCCGTCGATCTGAAAAGCGAAGGGGCTGCGGGCGCAGCCGATTGCGAAGCCGCCTAGACCCGCGCGCCCGAGGGGGCAACCGTCTTCCGCCCTCGCTCCTAGGGATCGTCATCGCGGTGTGTGCAGCGACGAAGCAATCCCTCCTTCGAAGGCGGAGGCCTGGATTGCTTCGATGCGCTCGCAATGACGGGAGCGGCCTAATCCTCGCCGTGGCCGGCGACGAGGTAGTCGGCGCTCTACATTTCCATGAGGGGCGAGGCTGTCCGAGCCGTCAGGGGTCGCCCCGGTCGCCGCATTCCGTCCGGTTCGATGCGGGATAGTACCAGACGGCACGAACGCGGCCGTCGATCACCTCGTACACGGCCGGGCTGGTCTGGGTGAGGCAGCTCCCGTCCGCGCCCGTCCAGCTCGCCCGCTCGATCGTCGCGACGAAGCGGCCGGACCTTGCAACGGACAACAGCTCCGACCGGCAGGTCGTGCAGCTTTCCTCAAGATAGGATCGAGTCCAGGCGGCGATCGCGGCGGCGCCCTCCCCCTCTACGGATATTTCATTCCCGTTTATCGAATACCAGCGCACGTCCTCGGCCAGCATCGAGGCGTACTCGGCGTGATCGCGCTCATTATAGGCCTGAATGAGCGCCCGCACCGCTGCCGACGGGTCGGCTGGCAGTTCGGCCGCGGGCGAATGCAAACCCATGGCAATCAAGGCAAGGAGCGGCGTCACGCGCCCACGCTACACCGGGCTGGAGCCTTTGCAATGTCGCCGTCTCAGGCCTGCTCCCCATGTCCCAGTGCGAGATAATCCTCGGACTGCATCTCCATGAGGCGCGAGGCGGTGCGCTCGAACTCGAAGGCGCCGTCGCCGGCGATGTAGAGCTGGTGGGGCTCGGCGTCGGCGGCTCCGAGCAGCTTCACCTTGTTCTCGTAGAGTGCGTCGATCAGCGTGACGAAGCGCGCCGCCTCGTTGCGATTCTCCGGGCCGAGGCGCGGGATTCCGACCAGGATCACGGTGTGGAAGTTGCGGGCGATGGTGAGATAGTCGCTCGCCCCTCGCGCTTCGCCGCACAGCCGCTTGAACGAGAAGACCGCGACGCCCTTCAGCGCCTTGGGTACGTGCAGGATCCGCCCGCCCGGCACGTTGAGGTCGCAGGTGGGAACATGGGCAGCGTCCTCGACCGGATAGTCGGTGAGGCGGAAGAAGGCCTCGCGCAGGTCCTCGGTCGCCTTGGGGCCGTTCGGCACGTGCCAGGTCGGCATCCCGCCGAGCCGCTCGAGCCGGTAGTCGGTCGGGCCGTTGAGGCCGATCACCTCGAGCCGCTCTTTTATGAGCGCGATGAAGGGCAGAAACAGCTCGCGGTTGAGGCCGTGCTTGTAGAGGTCGGCGGGCGGCCGGTTCGACGTGGTGATCACGGTCACGCCCCCCTCCAGCAGATGCGAGAACAGCCGCGACAGGATCATCGCGTCGGCGGTGTTGTTGATCACCATCTCGTCGAAGCAGAGGAGCTTGGCCTCCTCGGCGATCGCCGCGGCGACAGGGGGCACGGGGTCGCCGCTTTCCTTGCTGCGCTCGACCCGAAGGCGCTCGTGCACGTCCATCATGAATTCGTGAAAGTGGATCCGGCGCTTCGGAGCGACGTCGATGCTGTCGAAGGCGAGGTCCATCAGCATGCTCTTGCCGCGCCCGACTCCCCCCCACATGTAGATTCCGCGCGGGGCCTCCGTCTTCGATCCGAGCAGGCGGGAGAGGAAGCCGCCATTGCGGGGCGGTCGCTCCAGCGCCAGCGCCAGTTCGTCGAGCGCCGCGGCGGCGCGCTCCTGGTCCGGGTCGGGGCGAAGCTCGCCGGCGGCGACCAGCTCGCGATAGCGGGCGGCGACCTTGCTCATCGCGGCAGCACCGCCTTGCGCAGGCTCGCCGAGAAGGAGGCGACCAGCCGCTCGCCCTGGAGCAGGCGACCGCGCAGGAAGACGAGCCGGCCGGTCTCGCGAAGCAGCTCGACCTCGGCGTCGAGCGGCTCGCCGAGCTCGCCCGAGTCGAGGAATTGCACGGAGCAGTCGAGAGTGACCGCCATCGCCACGTTCGCCCCGGCCATCGCCCCGCCGGCATAGAGCGCCATGTCCACGAACGTCATCAGAGCGCCGCCATGAACCTTGTTGCCGAGGTTGGAATGGGCCTGAGCCGGGAACATCCGGCACCAGCCGCGCCCGTCCTCGCCGCGCCGCACCAGAAGCCGCCCGATCGCGCTGTTGAACCGCTCCGGCCCGGTCACGTCCCAGGTGAGCCAGCCCGGATGGTCGGGCGCGGGCTCGTGGCGGATGGCGGGGTGGATGTTCATGCCTCCCCTCCCGCGTGCGGGAGGGGATTGGGGGGAGGGGTTGTGGAAGAGGCCGGCGCTGATCGGAGGAACAGCCCCTCCCCCGACCC
>JAEZFL010000019.1 GCA_023417515.1 Pseudomonadota bacterium
GGCCCGACATGGTGCTAACCATGGGCGGCGGCGGCGACCGGCTCGGAATCGCCGCCCGGCTCGGCGTGGCGACGGTCGACCTGCCCTATCCGCGCAGCATCGACGACGTCATGACGTCGATCCGAACGGTCGCCACGGCGCTGGGACGCGAGGCGGAGGGCGCGGCGGCGATCGCCCGCATCGACGCTCTGCGCCGCTCGGCTCCGGCCGAGGCGCACGACACGCTCTGGGTCGGCAGCGGCGGTCGAACCGTCGCCGCCGAGGGCCTCGAGGCGCAGTGGATGGCGCTCGCCGGCCTTCGTCAGCGCCCGATCGCCGGCGACCGGATCGAGCTGGAGGAATTGCTGGTGCGGCCGCCCTCGGTGCTGCTGCGCAGCGACTATCGCGCCGATCAATATTCGCAGGGCCAGGCGTGGCTGAACCATCCGCTGGCGCGGGCCGCGCGAACGAGCCGCGCCATCGCCACCGACGGCCGCCGCTGGACCTGCATGGGCCCGCCGCTGGTCGGCGAGATCCTGCGCCTGCGCGGAGAGGTTGCGGCATGAGGCATGGCGTCATCGCGGCCGTCGCACTGCTCGCCGCGCTCGCCTTCGCGGCGGCCCTGCTGCTGCCCTGGTCCGGCCTGCAGGCGCTCTATGCCGCCGATCCGGACCTCGGCCTCACCTTCCTGCTCGAGCTGCGCCTACCGCGGGCGGCGCTGGCTTTGGTCTATGGCGCCATGCTCGGAGCAGCCGGTGCGGCGATCCAGGCGCTGTTCGGCAATCCCCTCGCCTCGCCCGACCTGACCGGCACGACCAGCGGCGCCGCGCTGGGGGCGGTCGTCACGGCCTATATCATCGGCGCCGCGAGCTCCTTCGCAATGGCGCTCGGCGCGGTTGCGGGAGCGCTTGCAAGCCTGCTTCTGCTGATCGGCCTCGCCGGGCGCCGCGCCGAGACGGCCACCCTGCTCCTCGCCGGCCTTGCGATCAGCGCTCTGGCGGGGGCACTGACGACCCTCGCGCTCGCACTCGCCCCCTCCCCCTTCGCTTTCTACGACGCTTATTCCTGGCTGATGGGCTCGCTGATCGACCGAAGCCTGCCGCAGCTCGCCTTCGCCGCCATCCCCGCCGCAGTCGCGATCCTGTGGCTGGCGCGGCTCGCCCCGGCGCTCGATCGACTCGCGCTCGGTGAGGAGGTCGCCGAGTCGCTCGGCCACGATCTCGGCCGCCTCAGGCTGCAGGTCATCTGCCTCAGCGCGCTCGGAGTCGGGGCCTGCGTCGCGATCTGCGGAGCGATCGGCTTCATCGGGCTGGTCGCGCCGATCTTCGCCCGGCGGCTGACCGGCGGCCATGCCGGACGGGCGATCCTGCCGGCGGCATTGATCGGCGCATTGCTGCTGCTCCTCGCCGATCTCGCCAGCCGCTTCGCGCCGCTTGGCCGAACCCTCCCGATCGGCGTGGTGACGGCGCTGGTCGGCGCGCCCTTCTTCCTGTGGCTGGTCGCGCGGATGCGCTGGGGGATGGCACGATGAGCCTCGTCGACGCCCTCGGGCTCGCCATTGCGGGCCGGCTCCAGCCCACCGACCTGCGGCTGGAGGCGGGCACCCTCACCTGCCTCGTCGGCCCCAATGGCAGCGGCAAGACCAGCCTGCTCCATGCCCTCGCGGGGATCGGCGGCGCGGCCGGCGCGATCCGGATCGACGGGGCGGACCCGAGCCGCGCCCCGCCGCCGGTTCGCCCGAAGCTCGCCACTTACCTGCCGGCGAGCCGGGACGTGCGCTGGCCGCTTCACGCGCGCGAGCTGATCGCTCTGGGCGGAGCCACCGCGGAGCAGGTCGATCATTATGCCCGCTTGCTCGACCTCGACGCGGTCGAGCCGCGCACCGTCGATCGTCTGTCGACCGGCGAGCGAAGCCGGGTGCTGATCGCCCGGGCGCTGGCGCCCCGCCCAAAATTGCTTCTGCTCGACGAGCCGACCGCCAATCTCGATCCGCTGTGGCAGATCCGGCTGATGACGCTCGTCCGCTCGGAAGTGACCCAGCCCGGCCGAGCCGCGGTCGTGGCGATGCACGATCTCGACTCGGCGGGCCGTCATGCCGATCGCCTGATCGTCATGAGCGACGGGCTCATCGCGGCCGACGGCGCTCCCGGGCAGGTGCTCGGAAGCGCGGTGGTTCGCGACGTTTTCGGAATCGCCCGGAAGGACGGCCAGTGGGTGGCGGCTGAAGGATCGGCTTAGGCGGGCGGATCGGCGATCATCGCCGTGAAGTTCGCCTCGGCGGCGAGCTGGTCGCCGACATAAGCGCGTCCCTCGAACTTGCACACGCGGGCGCGCTTCTGGACGAAGCTGACATCGAGGCGGAGGAGCACGCCCGGCTCCACGGGCGTGCGGAACTTGGCGCCGTCGATCGCCATGAAATAGACCAGCTTGCCCGAGCCGGCGAGGCCGAGCGACTGGACCGCGAGCACTCCGGCGGCCTGCGCCAGCGCCTCGACGATGAGCACTCCGGGCATGATCGGCCGGCCGGGGAAATGGCCCTGGAAGAAGCCCTCGTTGATCGTGACCGCCTTGATCGCGCTGATCCGCTCGTCTGGGACCAGGCTCTCGACCCGGTCGACGAGCAGCATCGGGTAGCGATGGGGCAAGGCCGCCATCACCGCCCGGACGTCGAGCGCCCCCGCGTCGGCGGGGGCGCTGGCGTTGGATGCCTCGGTCACCGGCCCTGCGGGCGCGGCTGCTGCGGCTGGGGCTGGGCCGGAGTCGCGGCGGGCGGCGCCTGCTGCGGCAGCGGCGTGATGCTGACAGCGGGCAGCGCACGGTTGAGCTGGGCGAGGACGTCGTTGGTCACGTCGAGGGTCGCCGCGCTGGCCAGCCGGGCGTCGGTCGAGATGATCAGATTGGCACCGCGGCTGGTCATGACCTGGGTGTAGATCGGCTGAAGCGCGCGGTTGATCTGCATGGTCACGTTGACCTGGGTCGACTGGAGGTTCTGCTGGAGCATGCGCAGCTCCTGAACCGCATTCTGCTGGCGCTGGCGGAAGTTCTGGATGCGCTGCTGGAGAGCGGCGTCGGGCTGGCGGCCCTGGGGCAGCGCCTCGACGGCGGTCTGGAGCTCCTGCGCCTCGCGGTCGAGCGCTCCGGGCTGGCCCTGGACCCCCGAGACGAGGCCGAGCTGGATGGCACGCTGGTTGGCGCTGGCCTCCTGGGCCTGGAGCGCGGCCTGGGCCGCGACGCAGGCGGTGCACTCGCGGCCGACGCGCGTGGTGTCGACGACGGCGATCGTGGCGGCGGGGAGGCGCTGCGCCATCGCGCCGGTGGGAATGGCAACCGCGATCGCGGCCGCGGCAAGAAGCATGGTCTTCATCAGAAAGCGGTTCCTACGTTGAAGGTGAAGATACGCGTGTCGTCGCCTTCCTGGCTGAGCAGGGGATAAGCGACGTCGATCCGGAACGGGCCGAACGGCGAGTTCCAGTTGACCCCGAAGCCGACCGACACGCGCGGCGACGGCGTGTCGCCGACGAACGTCTCGGCAAAAGGTAGAACGCCCGAGCGGAACAGGTTGGTGCCGGTCGGGCATTCCGAGTTGCGGGGAACCCGGGTGATGGTGCCGTCCGCCGCTTGGCAGGAGTTGAGCGTGAGCTCCGAGCCCGGGGTGATGTCGAGCAGGTTCGGCTGGCGCACGCCCCACAGCGCGCCGACGTCGACGAACAGCGACGGACGGACGCCGAGCTCGCGGATCGAGTTGCTGACCGGGATTTCGAGCTCGAGGTGGCCGAGATAATAATAGCGGCCGCCGATCGCCTCGTCGCGAACCTGATTCTCGTCGTCGACGAAGGTCAGATTGCCGGCGGAGTCGAGGACCGGGGTGCCGTCGGCGTTGATCGCATAGGCGCGACGAAGCACGCGCGGGCCGACGCCGCGGATGTCGAAGCCGCGCATCTGCGGGCTGCCGAGCGTGAAGCGGTCGGTCAGAAGGATCGGATCGACGCCGGGCGCGCCGTCCTCGAAGCTGAAGATGGCGCCGCCCTCGAGGCTCGCCGACAGGATGAACCCTCTGCCCACGCTCCAGTAGCGGGCCGCGCTGGCGCGGGTGCGCAGATAGCGCTCGTCGCCGCCGATTCCGGCAAAGTCCTGGCTCAGCAGCGCACGGAAGCCGCTGCTCGGGCGAAGCGAGTTGTTGAGGGTCGAGTAGACCACGGTGTAACCGAGGCTCGACACCACGCGCTCGCCGAGCAGATCGCAAAGGTAGCGGCCGGCGAGCAGCGGATCGCAGGAGGCGGGCAGCGGGCCGGAGCCGTCCGGATCGGTGAAGTAGAGCTGCGGCGCGAGGCCGATCTCGCTCAGGTTCAGGCTGTAGCGCAGCGCCAGCTGCATCCGCTCGGTGAGCGGGATGCCGACCCGGACCTGGCCGCCGGTCGTCACCTCGTCGAACGTGCTTCGGCGCTCGTTGCCGACGAAATTGAAGCTGTTGAGGTCGCGCCGGTACAGGTCGAAGCCGATCGCCACGTTGCGGTCGAACAGATAGGGCTCGGTGAAGCCCAGCTCGAACGAGCGCGAATAGCTCGAATAGTTGATCGCGGCGCGCAGCTGCTGGCCGAGGCCGCGGAAGTTGCGCTGCTGGACCGACAGGTTGATCAGGAACTGCTCGACGCTCGAGAAGCCGGCGGAGAGCTGCAGCTCGCCGGTCGCGCGCTCCTCGACCTCGACGTTGAGCGCCATCCGGTCGGGGCCGAGCTCCTGCTGCTCGATCTCCAGATTCTCCTGGAAAAAGCCGAGGCTGTTGATCCGGTCACGGGAGCGGCGGACCCGGATCGAGTTGAACGGATCGCCCTCGGCGAGCCGGAACTCGCGGCGGATCACCTTGTCGGCGGTATTGGTGTTGCCCGAGATGTTGATGCGCTCGACATAGGTGCGCTGGGCCTCGTTCACCTGGAAGTTGATGTCCATGGTGAGCGTTTCGGGATTGCGCGTGAAGCGCGGCTCGACGTCGGTGAAGGCGTAGCCGTAGAGACCGGCAAGCTCGTTGAGACGGGTGACCGTGTCCTCGACCTGGCGGGCATTGTAATAGTCGCCGCTGCGCATCGGCAGCGCCTCCTGCAGCGCCTGGCTGCTGAAGTCGCGGATCTCGCTGTTCACGGTGACGTCGCCGAACTTGTAGCGCGGGCCTTCCTCGACCACGTAGGTGATGATGAAGTCGCGGCGGTCCGGGGTCAGCTCGGCGACCGCCGAGACGACCCGGAAGTCGGCATAGCCCTGGGTCAGGTAGAATTGCCGAAGCTTCTGCTGGTCGAAGGCCATTCGGTCGGGATCGTAGGTATCGTTGCCGCCGCCGAGCAGGCCGAACGGAAAGCCCCGCGCCTCGCGGGTCGCCATCTCGGCCTGGAGTCGGCCGTCGTTGAACGCCTCGTTGCCGATGATGTTGATCTGGCGGACCCGCGAGCGCGGGCCTTCCTCGATCTCGAACACGACGTCGACTCGGTTCTGGTCGAGCTGGACGATCTTGGGCTCGACCCGGGCGGCGAAGCGGCCCTGGCGGCGGTAGAGCTCGATGATTCGCGCGACGTCGGCGCGGGCGCGGCTGCGGGTGAAGATCTGGCGCGCCGAAAGGCGGATCTCCGGCGTGATCTTGTCGTCCTTCAGGCGGCGATTGCCCTCCAGGATGATGCGGTTGATCACCGGATTCTCGCGGACCTGGATGACGATGTCGCCGGTCTCGACGCCGGCGATCTGGACGTCGGCGAACAGCTCGGTCGCGTAGAGCTCGCGCAGCGCCTGGTCGATGCGGCTGCGGTCATAGGCCTCGCCGGGACGAAGCGTGATGTAGGAAATGACCGTCTCGGCCTCGAGCCGCTGGTTGCCGGTCACGCTGATCGACCGCACGACCTGCTGCGCCGGCGCGGCGACCGGCGGGGTCAGCGGGATGGCGGGAACCTGCTGAGCCGGCGCGGACTGCTGAGGCTGCTGAGCCTGCCCGTCCTGCGCCTGAGCCGCGACCGAGAAGCCGCCAAGCGCGGTTCCGACCAGCAGCAATGTGCAGAAGCGGCGGCTTTTTGGAAAAGCTTGATGAGACGTCACGTGGTTCCCGCCCTAGTATTTCGCGCCGGCGGAACGGCCGGCATCTCCCTGTCGTCGGCTGCCCTGCCCGAAGCCGCCCACCCGATCAACCCGCCAGCCTCTGGAAGAAGCCGAACGAGACCAGATCGTTGAAGGTGATGAAGATCATCAGCGCGAGCAGCACCATCAAACCTGTCCGGAATGCCCATTCCTGCGCCGTCGGGCCAAGCGGTTTCCGCCTCACTCCCTCGATGAGGTAGAAAAGAAGGTGACCCCCGTCGAGCAGAGGAATTGGCAACAGATTGATGAATCCCAGATTAATCGAGACGATGGTCATGAACCAGAAGAAGGCGACCCAGCCGAGCGTCGCCTGCTGGCCCGAAACCTCGGCGATCTTGAGCGGACCGCCCAATTCCTTGACCGAGCGCTGCCCGGTGATGACCTGGCCAAGGGCGACGACCATCGATTCCACGGTGCCGATCGTTCGATCGACCGCGGCGAGGAACAGCCGGCCCGGCGGCAACCGCTCGAGGCTCGCCCCGACCCCCGGTGCGATGCCGAGATGGCCGATGCGGGCGCTGTTGCCGAACTCGTCCTCAACGGACTTTTCGGCCGAGGTGATCGCCAGCGGAAACTCCTGGCCGTCGCGGACGACGGTCATCTCCATCCGCGTGTTGGGCCGCAGCGACACATAGGCGCTCAGGTCGGCGAAGGTATCGATGCCGCGGCCGTTGATCGCGACGATCTGGTCGCCCGGACGCAGGTCCGACGCGGCGGCGGGCGTGTTCGGCACAAGCGCGCCGACCGTCGCGGCCGCTGTCGGATAGCCGTTGACCGCGAAGATCGCCATGAAGGCGACGATCGCGAACGCGAAATTGGTGAACGGGCCGGCGGCGACGATGATGAATCGTTGCCACACCGGCTTGGCCTGGAAGGTCTGGTTGCGTTCCTCGGCGGGAAGAGCGAGCCATTCGGGGCTCGGAGTCGAGGCGGCGTTCATGTCGCCCTTGAACTTGACGTAGCCGCCCAAGGGGAGCGCCGCGACCTTCCAGCGGGTGCCGCTTTTGTCGGTCCAGCCGAACAATTCCTTGCCGAAGCCGATCGAGAAGGTTTCGGCCCCCACCCCGAACATGCGGCCGGCGAGATAATGGCCCATCTCGTGGATGAACACGAGCGGCCCCAGCACGGCGAGGAACGCGACAACGATCAGCAGAAAGCTCGGGTCGTTCAAACGTGGATCTTTCCAGTCACCCGGCGTGCGACGGCGCGCGCCTCGGCATCGATCTCCAATACCGCCTCGATCGTCGCCGGCGCGGGCGGATCGTAGGCGGCCATGACGTCCCCTACAATTGCGGCGATATCAAGGAAGCCGACCGACCGCGCAAGATAGGATGCGACGGCTACCTCATTGGCTGCGTTGAGAATCGCCGGCTTGGCCCCACCGTCTGCCAAAGCCTGCTTCGCAAGCGCCAGGGCGGGGAAGCGTTCGAGGTCCGGAGCCTCGAAGTCGAGCCGGGCAATCGTGGCAAGATCGAGGCCGGTGCAGGGGGTCGCCATGCGCTGCGGCCAGGCGAGCGTGTAGGCGATCGGCACCCGCATGTCGGCGGGGCCCAATTGGGCGAGCAGCGAGCCGTCGCAATATTCGACCAGGCTGTGGACGATCGACTGCGGGTGGACGACCGTCTCGAGCTGGCCGGCGCCGACCGGGAACAGATGGTAGGCCTCGATCAACTCGAGGCCCTTGTTCATCAAGGTGGCCGAATCGACGGAGATCTTGGCGCCCATCGACCAATTGGGATGGGCGACCGCCTGCTCCGGGGTCGCGTCGCGCATCTCGTCGAGCGTCCAGTTGCGGAACGGGCCGCCGCTCGCGGTCAGGATGATTCGGCGGATCTCGGGCGCGCGCGCGCCGTGGAGGCACTGGAAGACCGCATTATGCTCGGAATCGACCGGAAGCAGGGTCGCTCCGGAGCGGCGCGCCGCCTCGGTCATCAGGGCGCCGGCGGAGACCAGGGCTTCCTTGTTGGCGAGAGCGACGATTCCGCCGCCTTCGAGCGCTCGCATCACCGGCGCGAGGCCGGCGGTGCCGACGATCGCCGCCATCGTCCAGTCGGCCTGCGCTGCGGCGGCCTCGACGATGGAGCCGCAGCCCGCCGCCACGCCGATATCGGTGCCGGCGAGCGCGGCCTTGAGCTCACCATAGCGCGCAGGATCGCCGATCACCGCGCGCTCCGGCCGGAACTTGCGGGCGAGCTCGGCGAGGCCGGCGACGTCGCTGTTGGCGGTGAGCGCGACGATGTCGAAGGCGCCCTCCCCTTCACGCTCGACCAGATCGAGGGTCGAGCGGCCGACCGATCCGGTCGCGCCCAATATGGTGATCCGCCTCGCCATAGGTTCAGCCGGTCCAGAGCCCCGCCATCAAGATTGCGAGGGTCGCGACGCTCACCGCCAGCAGTCCGTCGATGCGATCGAGCACGCCGCCATGGCCCGGCAGGATGGTGCCGCTGTCCTTGACTCCGCAGCGCCGCTTGACCCAGCTCTCATAAAGGTCGCCGCCCTGAGCGATCGCTGCCATCGGAACGCCGAGCCAGGTGAACGGCGCCCCCAGCGCGAAGAAATCGGCGGCGAGCCACCCGCACAGGCCGGCGCCGACCGCGCCGCCGACCAGGCCCGCCCAGGTCTTGGCCGGGCTGATCCTCGGCGCGAGCTTGGGACCGCCGATCGACCTGCCGGCAAAATAAGCGAAGATGTCGGTCGCCCAGGTGACGATCATCACCCAGAAGATGAGGCCGAAGCCGACCGCCCAGCTCATCACCAGCAAGGCGATGGCGGGGATCGCGACATAGACGAAGCCCCAGCCGAGAGTCGGCCGCCGGCTCGCGACTCCGAGCAGCAAGCCGGTGCCGAGCGCCGCGGCCATGGCATACCAGGTGGGCGCGAACGTCGAGCCGTCGATCGCCCACATCTCCTCGCCGCTCGCCAGGCGGATCGTGTCGATCGCGCCGGCGGGATAGAGATATTCGCTGCCGCCGAGCAGCAGCACGGCGAGCAGCGCGACGGCGAGCCAGGTCCACGGCCAGGCGACCCGGTGCATGTCGGCCCATTCGGCCAGCGTGATCGCGGCGGCGATGGTGACGAGGATCCGCAGCGGCCAGCCGCCGAACCAGATCGCGACGCTCGCCACCGCGATCATCACCACCCCCATGACGAAACGGGTCGGCAGGTCGGGCACGTGGCCGGGTGTTCCGGCGAGCGGCGGAGCGCTCGGCTCGGGCGCGCGCTCGCTCACAGTCCACCATAGCGGCGATCGCGGCGCGCATATTCGGCGAGCGCGGCGCTCATCTGGTCGGGACCGAAGTCCGGCCACAAGGTGTCGGCGAAGATCAGCTCGGCATAAGCCGCCTGCCACAACAGGAAATTGGACAGGCGATATTCGCCGGAGGTGCGGATGAGCAGATCGAGCGGCGGCAGGCCGCTGGTGTCGAGCGCCGAATCGACCATCGCCTCGTCGATCGCCTCGGGCGCGAGCTCGCCGGCGGCGATGCGCGAGCCCAAAGTCCGCATCGCCCGCACCAGCTCGCCGCGCGCGCCGTAATTGAGCGCGACGGCGACGGTCATGCGGTCATTGTCCCTGGTTCGCTCGACCGCCTTGTCGACCATCCTGGCGACGTCGGGCGCGAAGGCGCGGTGGTCGCCGAGCACGCGCAGCCGCACGCCTTCCTTGTGGAAGCCGTCCAGCTCCTTCTGGATATAGAAGCGCAGAAGCCCGGTGAGATCGTTGATCTCCTCCTCCGGCCGGCGCCAATTCTCCGAGGAGAAAGCATAGAGCGTCAGGCACTCGACCCCGGCCTCGCCGGCGGCGCGCACCGCTCGGCGGGCAGCCTCGGCGCCCTGCTTGTGACCGGCGCTGCGCGGCAGCCCGCGCGCCTTCGCCCAGCGGCCGTTGCCGTCCATGATGATGGCGACATGGCGCGGCACGTGCGGATCTCGCGGCCCGGCTGAGTCCGGCCGCGGCGTTCCTGCCGTCGCTTGCGGGGCGGCTGGAGCCGGGCGGACGGTCACTGCTGGAGGATTTCTTTCTCTTTGGCGGCGACGACCTGGTCGATCTCCTTGACCGCCTCGTCGGTCAGCTTCTGGACCTCGGCGTCGAGACGCTTGTGGTCGTCCTCGCTGATTTCCTTCTTCTTCTCGTCGGTCTTGAGATTGTCCATGCCGTCGCGGCGGACGTTGCGCACCGCGATCTTGGCCTTCTCGGCATATTGGTGGGCAAGCTTGGCGAGCTCCTTGCGGCGCTCTTCGGTCAGATCGGGGATCGGCAGTCGGATATTCTGGCCGTCGGTGATCGGGTTTATCCCGAGGCCGGCATTGCGGATCGCCTTCTCGACCGGGGTCACGTTCGAGCGGTCCCACACCTGAACCGACAGCATGCGCGGCTCGGGCGCGGACACGGTCGCGACCTGGTTGAGCGGCATGTTGGAGCCGTAAACCTCGACCTGGATCGGATCGAGCAGGGTGGTGGAGGCGCGGCCGGTGCGCAGTCCCCCAAGGTCGTGCTTCAGCGCCTCGACGGCGCCGTGCATGCGGCGCTGAATGTCGTCCTTGTCATAGGCCGGCATCTTGTCCTCCCTCATTCGTGTCGTTCTGGACGATCGTCGCGACCCCGGCACCGTCGAGTACTCGGGCAAGATTGCCCCGCTCGCGGATGTTGAAGACGACGATCGGAATATTGTTGTCTCGGCACAGGGCCACCGCGCTGGCGTCCATCACCTTCAGATCCTCGCTGAGAACCTTGTTGTAAGTTACTGTGTCATAGCGCTTGGCGCCCGCCACCTTCTTGGGATCGGCGCTGTAGATGCCGTCGACGCTGGTGCCCTTGAACAGGGCGTCGCAATTCATCTCGGCGGCGCGAAGGGCGGCGGCGGTGTCGGTGGTGAAATAGGGGTTGCCGGTGCCGGCGGCGAAGATCACCACCCTGCCCTTCTCCATGTGCCGGACGGCACGGCGACGGATATAGGGCTCGGACACCGTCGCCATCGGGATCGCCGACTGGACCCGGGTGTCGACTCCGATCTTCTCGAGCGCATTCTGCATGGCGAGCGCGTTCATCACGGTCGCGAGCATGCCCATATAGTCGCCGGTGGCGCGGTCGAAGCCCTTGGCGGCGCCGGCAAGGCCGCGGAAGATGTTGCCGCCGCCGATGACCAGGCACAATTCGTGGCCGGCCTCCTTGGCCTGGCGGATTTCCTCGGCGAGGCGGCCGACGGTCTCGGGCTCGATTCCGAACTGCCCTTCGCCCATCAGGGCCTCGCCGGACAGCTTCAGAAGGATTCGGTTGAAGCGCGGGCGCGGCATAGGGTTTTCGGGTCCGTTCGGCGTCTGCGGGCTGAGGTGGCGCACCTTAGTAAGGAGACGCCACCCTGCCAAGCATCTTGCCCCCGCCGGCTCGGCGGGGGCGCCAGTCTTTCAGGCGACCGGCTCGGCCTTCTGGCCGACGCCGGAAGCGGCGGCGACCTCGGCCGCGAAGTCGCTCTCCTGCTTCTCGATGCCTTCGCCGATCTGGAAGCGGACATAGGCGTTGAGAGCGATCGGGCTGCCCAACTCCTTCGCCTTGGCGGCGATGACGTCCTCGACCTTGGTCTTGTTGTCCATCACGAAGAGCTGCGACAGGAGCGCATTCTCCTTGCGGAACTTGGCGATTCCGCCCTCGACCATCTTGGCGACGATGTCGGCGGGCTTGCCGGACTCGTTGGCCTTCTCGGTGGCAATGGCGCGCTCGCGCTCGACCATCGCCGGGTCGAGATCCTCGCCGCGCAGCGCCAGCGGGCTGGCCGCGGCGATGTGCATCGCGAGCTGCTTGCCGAGCGTCTCGAGCTCCGCCTCGTCGGCATTGCTCTCGAGAGCGACGAGAACGCCGATCTTGCCGAGGCCCGGGGCGGCGGCATTGTGGACGTAGGACACGACCCGGCCTTCGCCGACCTGGAGGACGGCGGCGCGGCGCAGCGACTGGTTCTCGCCGATCGTCGCGACGTTGCTGGTCAGCTTGTCCTGCACCGTTCCGCCACCGGGATAATCGGCGGCGAGGAGGCTCTCGACGGTGCCGGCGCCCTGCAGCGCGAGGCTTGCGACGGTCCGGACGAAATCCTGGAACTGGTCGTTCTTGGCGACGAAGTCGGTTTCCGAATTGACCTCGACGACGGCGCCGCGATTGCCCTCGACGGCGACCCCGATCAGGCCCTCGGCGGCCACTCGGCCGGACTTCTTGGCGGCGGCGGCAAGGCCCTTGGCGCGCAGCCAGTCGACCGCGGCCTCCATGTCGCCATTGGTCTCGGCCAGAGCCTTCTTGCAGTCCATCATGCCCGCGCCGGTGCGCTCGCGCAGCTCCTTGACGGTCGCGGCGGTCACTTCAGCCATGTCTCATATCCTTCTAGCTCCCCTCCCGCTTGCGGGAGGGGCTGGGGGTGGGGTGTCAGGAGTGGCGCGAACTCGCAGCTCAGCCCCACCCCTCGATCCCCTCCCGCAAGCGGGAGGGGAAGGAAAATCAGGCCTCGGCGAGCGCGGCCTCGGCCGGCGGCTCGTCCATCGCGCCGATGTCCTGGCCGCGAGCGGCGGCGCCGCCCTGCTTGCCGGCGAGGACCGCGTCGGCGACCGCATCGGTGTAGAGGCGGATGGCGCGGCTGGCATCGTCATTGCCCGGAACCGGGAAGGCGATGCCGTTCGGCGACACGTTGGTGTCGAGGATGGCGACGACCGGGATGCCGAGCACGTTGGCTTCCTTGATCGCCAGCTCTTCCTTGTTGGCGTCAATCACGAAGATGACGTCGGGAAGGCCGCCCATGTCGCGGATTCCGCCGAGCGACAGCTCGAGCTTGTCGCGCTCGCGGGTCAACTGGAGGACCTCCTTCTTGGTCAGGCCCGCGGTGTCGCCGGCGAGCTGCTCCTCGAGCGCCTTGAAGCGCTTGATCGAGCCCGAGATGGTCTTCCAGTTGGTCAGCATGCCGCCGAGCCAGCGATGGTTGACATAATGCTGGCCGCAGCGGCGGGCCGCCTCGGCGATCGGGTCCTGCGCCTGGCGCTTGGTGCCGACGAACAGCACCTTGCCGCCGGCCGCGACCGACTGGCGGACGAAGTCGAGGGCGCGGGCGAACAGGCCGACGGTCTGCGACAGGTCGATGATGTGGACGCCGTTGCGATCGCCGAAGATGTAGGGCTTCATCTTCGGGTTCCAGCGGTGGGTCTGGTGGCCGAAATGCGCTCCGGCCTCGAGCAATTGCTGCATCGTGACGTCGGTGGACGCCATAGGGTATCTCCTTCCGGTTCTGCCTCTGCGGAGCCTGTCACCCTGGACGTATCCAGGGCACCGGTATGGTGGCTCCGCATGTGGGATGGGCGCGCACTTAGTCGCACCGCCCGCGAAAATCAACGCCTTGATCGCGCCACGGGACGCGCTGGTCGCAGCCGCTTCGCGCGAGCCCGTTAACCATGATGGATCAAAGGCTCTCGGCAAGTGTTTCAGGCTGTGGACAAATTCGGGGATAGGCTGTGGTTCATCTGTTGGCGATCCTGTTCTTCGCGGCCGTTCTCGGCGCATGCGTGGCGTCGCTCTGGGCGACCATCGACGAGAACAAGGCCCTGATCCTCGCCAACCTGCCCTGGCAGCCGCGCGCAACCGCGCCGACCGTGCTCGCAATCCGCCGGGTCAGCTACTGCGCGACGCCCTCGAGCAGCTCCGAGACGCCGGTCCTGGCGAGGATCGTCTCGCCCGCGATGGTGCGCTGACCGAGCAGCACCTGGCTGCCGGTCCCGGCCGGCAGATAGACGTCGGTGCGGCTGCCGAAGCGGATGATCCCGACCCGCTGGCCGGCGACGACCTTCTCGCCTTCCTTGACCCAGCAGACGATTCGGCGGCCGATCAGCCCGGCGATCTGGGTGAATGCGATTCGGGTGCCGTCCGTACCCTCGACCAGCAGATGCTGCCGCTCATTGTCCTCGCTCGACTTGTCGAGCTCGGGATTCACCGTCTTCCCAGGGACATAGATGAGGCTCTTCACGGTCCCATCGATCGGCGAGCGGATGATGTGGGCGTCGAAAAGGCTCATATAGATCGAGATGCGCACCACCGGCTCCGGTGCCAGCGCGCCGTCGTCGAGGAGCTCGCTCGGCGGCACCACGGTGGAGATCATGGTCACTGTGCCGTCGGCGGGCGCGACGATCACGCCCTTGCGCAGCGGCGTGGTACGGATCGGGTCCCGGAAGAACGCGGCGATGCCGAGGCCGATGAAGGCGACGAACCAGCCCAAGGTGTCCCAGTCGATCACCCACCAGCAGAACAAGGCGAGCGCCGCCGCGGCGACGAGGAAACGGCGGCCATCGGGATGGATCGGCGGGATCCGCCATTGGATGCTCGCTGGGGGCGGCGGCTCCGGCTTGTCGAGCGACGGCATAAGACAGGGACCTTAGGAAGTGATCTTCCCGCTTACAACAGCGTGTCCCGCGCGGCCGGCGGGTCGACGCTGTCGGACCCGGCGGGCGGCGAAGCACCGCCCTCGCCTGCACCGGCCAGCCGGCTGCGAAGGCGAAGATAGCTGCGCACGCTGAGCGGGATGCTGACCAGATAGCCGAGCGCGAGCAGCGCCAGCGTCGTCCAGGGCACCGCCACCAGCGCCGCCGCAAGCGCGACGAGGACGACCACCGCTTCGAAGCGGACCCGCTGGCGCAGGCGGAATTGCGGCCGGAACGTCGCGAGGCTGGACACCATCAGCAGCGCGACGATCCCTGTCCACACCGCGACCAGCGCCGGCATTCGCAGCTCCGGCAACCCGCTCCAGAACCACAGATAGAGCGGCGTCAAGGCGAGTAGCGCGCCGGCCGGCGCCGGGACTCCGGTGAGGTAGCCGTGCGGGCGATGCGGCGGGTCGGTGCGGTCGATGCCGGCGTTGAAGCGCGCCAGGCGAAGGGCGCAGAACAAGGCCAGAAGCAAGGCGACCAGCCAGCCGAACCGGCCGAGCCCGCTGAGCGACCAGGTGTAGAGGATGAGGGCCGGGGCAACGCCGAACGATATCGCGTCGGCGAGGCTGTCGAGCTCGGCGCCGAAGCGAGTCTCGCCGCGCACCAGCCGGGCGATGCCGCCGTCGATGCCGTCGAGCACGGCGGCGACCAGCACCAGCAGCACCGCCGCTTCCCATTCCCCCAGCAAGGCCGCCCGAATCGCGGTGAGGCCCGAGCACAGGCCGAGCGCCGTGACCAGATTGGGCAGGATCGCCCGCAGCGGGATGCCGGCGCGACGGCGGCGCGGCCGTCTCATTGCGCGATCCCGATCACGGCGCCTTCGCCGGGGGTCGCGAGCACCGTCTCGCCGGCGATGGTGCGCTGGCCGAGCGCGACGCGGGGCGCGTAGCCTTCGGGCACGAACAGGTCGACCCGGCTGCCGAAGCGGATCAGCCCGATTCGCTCGCCCGCCGAAACCTGGTCGCCGGGCTTCACGAACGGGACGATTCGGCGGGCGACGAGGCCGGCGATCTGGGTGATTCCGACGCGCAGTCCGTCGGCCTGCTCGAACACGATATAATTGCGCTCATTCTCTTCGCTGGCCTTGTCGAGATCGGCGTTGAGGAACTTGCCGGGAACATAGGCGACGTGGCGGACGACGCCGCCGACCGCTGCACGGTTTATGTGCACGTCGAACACGCTCATGAAAATCGAGATGCGCACAAGCGCACCTTCGCCGAGCGCCTCGGAGCCGCGCAGCTGCGGCGGCAGCGGCACCCGCTCGATCATCGTGATGAGGCCGTCGGCAGGCGCGACGACCAGCCCCTTCCCCTGTGGAGTCATTCGGATCGGATCGCGGAAGAAGGAAGCGATGGCGAGCGCGAGCAGCAGGAATGGCCACACGATGAGCGGCCAGATGTAGATCGGCGTGAAGAACAGGCAGATCGCCCCGATCACCGCGACGATCGCGATGAACTTGTAGGATTCACGGTGAATGGCGGGGAAGCGCCATTTCACGTTCGTCGTCACAACGGGCGGCTTGTCGAGCGATGGCATGGCGGGCCTCTAGCCGCCCCGGCGTCCCATTCCCAGCCCCCCCGGAACGACGCCCGCAGCCAGCATATGCTTGAATCGGCGCGAATTGGCGAGCAGGAGACGCCGGCACACCACGAATCTGAACGGGAATCACAATGGCTCACCCCTCCACCGGCGAGCGTCGCCGCAACGCTCGCCCGCCGTCGCCCTGGGGCATGTTCATCCGCGGCTTCATCAAACGGCCGGTCATGGTCGGCGCGGTCGCTTATTCCACCCGCCGCCTGGTCGAGCACATGATCGGCCGCTGCGACTGGGCCAATTGCAAATTGTTCGTCGAGTACGGCCCCGGCGTCGGCACCTTCTGCCGGCCGATCCTCGAGAAGCTGCCCGCGGACGGCATGCTGATCGCGATCGACACCAATCCCGACTTCATCGACTATCTCAAGCAGACGATCGACGACCCCCGCTTCGTCGCGGTTCTGGGCTCGGCCGCGGACGTCGAGCAGATCATCCGCGAGCACGGCCACGAGCAGGCCGACTATGTCGTTTCCGGCCTGCCCTTCTCGACCCTGCCGAAGGGCGTGGGCCCGGCCATCGCCGCGGCGACCCACCGCATCCTGCGGAAAGGCGGCGCCTTCCTGGTCTATCAATATTCGCCCAAGGTGAAGCGGTTCCTCACGCCGCACTTCAAGCGGATCGACCATGAGATGGAATGGTGGAACGTGCCGCCGGCGCAGCTCTACTGGGCCTGGAAGGACTGACCCGGCACCACCGGTTGATCGGCGCGGAGCGCCATCCTAGACGCACGCCGAACCCGTTCATTGGAAAGCGAGCACATGGCCAAGATCAAAGTGAAGAACCCCGTCGTCGAACTGGACGGGGACGAGATGACCCGGATCATCTGGCAGTGGATTCGCGAGCGGTTGATCCTGCCCTATCTCGACGTCGATCTGCTCTACTTCGATCTCGGGGTCGAGAAGCGCGACGAGACCAACGACCAGATCACCATCGACGCCGCCAACGCGATCAAGCAGCATGGCGTCGGCGTGAAGTGCGCGACGATCACTCCGGACGAGGCGCGAGTCGAGGAGTTCGGCCTCAAGAAGATGTGGAAGTCGCCCAACGGCACGATCCGCAACATCCTCGGCGGAACCATCTTCCGCGAGCCGATCGTCATCCAGAACGTGCCGCGGCTGATCCCGGGCTGGACCGACCCCATCGTCGTCGGCCGCCACGCTTATGGCGACCAGTATCGCGCGACCGACTTCAAGGTGCCCGGCCCCGGCAAGCTGATGATCAAGTTCGTCGGCGAGGACGGCCAGGAGATCGAGCACGAGGTGTTCGACTTCCCCAGCGCCGGAGTCGCGATGGGCATGTACAATCTCGACGATTCGATCCGCGACTTCGCCCGTGCGAGCTTCAACTACGGCCTCAACCGCGGCTGGCCGGTCTACCTCAGCACCAAGAACACCATCCTCAAGGCCTATGACGGCCGCTTCAAGGACCTGTTCCAGGAGATTTTCGACACCGAGGGCTTTGCCGAGAAGTTCGCCGAGAAGGGCATCGTCTACGAGCATCGCCTGATCGACGACATGGTCGCCAGCGCGCTGAAGTGGAGCGGCAAGTTCGTCTGGGCCTGCAAGAATTACGACGGCGACGTGCAGTCCGACACGGTCGCGCAGGGCTTCGGCTCGCTCGGCCTGATGACCTCGGTCCTGCTGTCGCCGGACGGCAAGACGGTCGAGGCGGAAGCGGCGCACGGCACCGTCACCCGCCACTACCGCATGCACCAGCAG
>JAEZFL010000001.1 GCA_023417515.1 Pseudomonadota bacterium
CACCATGGTCCCCCGGACCGGGCCGTTGTCGGCCAGCTTCGCCTTGGCGATCAGGTCCTGGTACCAGCGGGGAAAGTCCTCCGCACGGGGAGTGAGCACGCGTGCCATGACCGCACATCCTATGCGCCGTGCGGGGCGGGGGTTCGCCGGGGAGCCGGGCCGCGCCGTGTCGTGCGGCGCGGCCGTAGACTTCGACGGCGATGGGTGAGACACGGGACGCGATCGTGGAGGCCGCCCGGGCGCAGACCGTGGCCCTCGGGTGGGACCGTGTCCGGATGGGCGCGGTGGCCGCCGCCGCCGGGGTGAGCCGGCAGACGGTCTACAACGAGTTCGGCACCAAGGCGGGCCTGGGCGAGGCGCTGGCCCGGCACGAGGTGGACCGGTTCGTCGGCCAGGTCCGGTCCGCGCTCGGCGAGCACGACTCCGACGTGCGGGCGGCGGCGTACGCGGCGATCCATCGCACGCTCGCCTCAGCCGCCGAGAACCCGCTGGTCCGGGCGGTGCTGACCAGCACGCGGGGCGGCTCGGAGGAGTTGCTGCCGTACCTGACCACCCGGTCCGAGCTGGTGCTCGCCGAGGCCGCGGCGGCGCTGCTGGACTGGACGGGTGACCGCCTGCCCGACGCCGATCCGGCGGCCCTGGCGTTCGCGGCGGACAGCGTCGTACGCCTGGTGGTGAGCCACATCGTGCTGCCCGGCGGCCCGGTCGACGAGACCGCCGACCGGCTGGCCGACCTGGCGGTGCGCCTGTTCCTGATGGCGGCGACGGCGCGCTAGCGACGACGGCGGCCGGTCAGCGGGCGACCCGGCCCGTCAGCGGACGACCCGGCCGCGCAGGACGATCCGGCTGGGCGTCCGGACCACGCGCAGGTCACGGCGCGGATCTTCGGGGTAGACCACCAGGTCGGCGAGACCGCCCTCGACCAGCCCGGGGAAGCCGAGCCACTCCCGGGCCCGCCAGGAGGCGGCGGCCAGCACGTCCGGCGCGGACATGCCGGCCTGCTCGTGCAGCAGGAGCATCTCCTCGGCCGCGAGCCCGTGGTCGATGCCGCCGCCCGCGTCGGTGCCGACGTAGATCGGCACACCGGCCTCGTGCGCGGCGCGCACCACCTCGGGGAAGCGGTCGCGCAGGGCGAGCATGTGGTCGGCGTACCCGGGGAACTTGGGCCGGGCCTGCTCGGCGATGTGGCCGAACGTCCGGATGTTGATCATCGTGGGAACCAGCGCGTTGCCCTGCCGGGCCATCAGGTCGATCAGGTCGAGGCTCAGCCCGGTGCCGTGCTCCACCGAGTCCACCCCGGCCCGCACCATGATCTCCACCGCCGACTCGGAGAACGTGTGCACCGCCGCACGTACCCCGGCGGCGTGCGCGGCGGCGCCCGCCGCGGGCATGGTGTCGGCGGCCCCGGCCCGCGCCAGGTCGCCCACACCGCGATCGATCCAGTCGCCGACCAGCTTGACCCAGCCGTTGCCGGCAGCGGCCTGCGCGGCGACGGTCTCAGCCACCTCCGCCGCCCCGACCTCCACGCCGATGTCGCGCAGGTAGCGCTTGGGCGGCGCGACGTGCCGGCCCGCGCGGGCCAGTCGCGGCAGGTCCGGCTCGTCCTCCAGTTCGGGGTACGGGTACGGCGAACCGGCGTCGCGGATGGCCAGCACGCCCGCGTCCCGGTCGATCCGGGCCAGCTCCCGGGCCTGGTCGAGCGAGGTGATCGGGCTGCCGCCGCGGGCGATGCCGATGTGGCAGTGGGCGTCGGTCAGGCCGGGCAGCACGAAGCCGCCGTCGGCCACCGTCTCGGCGCCGGGCACCGGTTCGAAGGTGACCCGGTCGCCGACCAGCCAGACGTCCCGGACCTCGTCGTCGGGAAGGAACACACCGCGCACGTGCAGAGCCATGTGCACAGTCCTACCCGATCAGTCCTCCTCGCCGGCGAGCAGGTCGTTGCGCCGCGCGGTCAGCGCCGGCAGATCGACCGAGACCTTCCAGGGCCGCTCGGTGACGAACAGGTCCTCGGTGTGTGCCAGTTGCTCGTACTCGCGGGCGGCGCCGTCGAGCGTGTACTCGGTCAGCGCGATCCGCTCGTGCTGCGGATCCACCACCCAGTAGGAGCGGACCCCGGAGCGGGCGTAGACCTTCGCCTTGTCGTACAGGTCGCGGAAGTGCGACGTCGGCGAGACGACCTCGACGGCGAGCAGCGCGTCCTCGACCGGGACCGGCGACCGGCCGGCGTGCTTGCGCCGGATCACCACCACATCCGGGCGCGGCTCGTTGCGGCGGTCCACCCGCATGGACAGGTCGATGCTCACCAGGAACTCAGGCGGGCAGTTGACCTCAAGCGCGAGTAGGAGACGGACACACAGATCCTGGTGCAGGGCGGTGGGCGACGGCACGATCAACCTTCCGTTGATCAGTTCGTACGGAAGGTCCTTGGGCAGGTCGCCCAGGTCCTCGACCGTCCACTCGTGCCGCTCGGGCAGGATCGGCGCCGCGGTCATGACATCTCCTTCCAGGGGGCGAACCGCCCCTAGGTGATGATCACATCGCCCACTGTCACCGACACGCTAGCGGGGGCCCTTGTCGCCGCCCTTGCCCAGCTTGTTGAAGTCGATCTTCGGAAGCTTGAAGCCCGGCGGCAGACCCTGCCCACCCGCCAGATCACCCGGGTCCAGGCCCGGCGGGAGCTGCGGCATCCCGCCCGGGAAGCCACCCGGCATGCCGGCACCGGTACGCGGCCGCCCGCCGCCCTTCGTGCCCTTGCGCTTGTTCTTCGGCGACTTGGTCGCCTTGCGCCGGCCACCGCCGGGCAGGCCCATCATGCCGCCCATCTGCTTCATCATCTTCTGCGCGTCGGCGAAGCGGTTGAGCAGCTGGTTGACGTCCATGACGGTGACGCCGGAGCCGTTCGCGATGCGGGCCCGGCGGGAGCCGTTGATGATCTTCGGGTTGGTGCGCTCGGCCGGGGTCATCGACCTGATGATCGCGGTGACCCGGTCGAAGTGCTTGTCGTCCAGCTCGGCGAGCTGGTCCTTCATCTGCCCCATGCCCGGCATCATGGCCAGCACGTTGGCGATCGGGCCCATCCGCCGGACCGCGATGAGCTGATCGAGGAAGT
>JAEZFL010000017.1 GCA_023417515.1 Pseudomonadota bacterium
TCGGGGCGGGGGGGTACGGTGCTGGTTCTGATGCGCGGAAGCCCCTCACCCGTCGCCTTCGGCGACACCCTCACCCTATGGGAGAGGGAAGAGGGGTGTCCTGAAGCCGTCATCGTGGCCATCGCCGCTACTCCGCCGCCACCGGATAGTCGATCGGCTTCGGGTTCGCCGCATACTCGTCGATGCGGCGCTCGATCTCCGGCCGGAAGTGCGCGATGAGGCCCTGCACCGGCCAGGCGGCAGCGTCGCCGAGGGCGCAGATCGTGTGGCCCTCGACCTGCTTGGTGACGTCGAGCAACAGGTCGATCTCGCGCTTCTCGGCATTGCCGGTCGCCATGCGCTCCAGCACCCGCCACATCCAGCCGGTGCCCTCGCGGCAGGGCGTGCACTGGCCGCAGCTCTCGTGCTTGTAGAAGTAGGAGAGGCGCGCGATCGCCCGGATGATGTCGGTCGACTTGTCCATGACGATGACCGCCGCCGTGCCGAGGCCCGACCGCAGTTTTTGCAGCGTGTCGAAGTCCATCGACAGGTCCTGGCACTGGCTCGCCGGCAGGCAGCGCACCGAGGCGCCGCCGGGGATGACGGCCAGAAGATTGTCCCAGCCTCCGCGGACGCCGCCGGCATGGCGGTCGATCAGCTCGCGCAGCGGGATGCCCATCGCCTCCTCGACATTGCAGGGCCGGTTCACATGGCCCGAGATCGAGAACAGCTTCGTGCCGGTGTTGTTCGGCTTGCCGATGCCGGCGAACCAAGCGGCGCCGCGGCGCAGGATAGTGCCGGCGACGGCGATCGACTCGACGTTGTTCACCGTCGTCGGGCAGCCGTAGAGGCCCATATTGGCCGGGAAGGGCGGCTTCAGCCGCGGCATGCCCTTCTTGCCCTCGAGGCTTTCGAGGAGGGCCGTCTCCTCGCCGCAGATGTAGGCGCCGGCGCCGTGGTGGACGTAGAGGTCGAACGGCCAGCCGTTGACATTGTCCTTGCCGATGAGTTTTGCCTCATAGGCCTCGTCGACGGCGGCCTGGAGGCGCTGGCGCTCGCGCACATACTCGCCGCGGACGTAGATGTAGCAGGCGTTCGCGTTCATCGCGAAGGAGGCGATCAGGCAGCCCTCGATCAGGAGATGCGGATCGTTCCGCATGATCTCCCGGTCCTTGCAGGTGCCGGGCTCGGACTCGTCGGCATTGACGACGAGATAGCTCGGCCGCCCGTCCGACTGCTTCGGCATGAAGGACCATTTCAGGCCGGTCGGGAAGCCGGCGCCGCCGCGGCCGCGCAGGCCCGACGCCTTCATCTCGTTGATGATCCAGTCGCGGCCCTGCTCCAGCAGGAATTTCGTGCCGTCCCAGTTGCCGCGCAGGCGGGCGGCCGGCAGCGTCCAGGAATGCTCGCCGTAGAGGTTGGTGAAGATGCGGTCGCGATCGGCCAGCACGGGTCAGCCCTCGCTCTTCTTGGTGGCGCGCGGCTTCTTGGTGGCGCCGCTCGCGGTTCCCGGCTCGTCGGCCGCCGTCGCCTCGGCACGCGCGCCAGGCTCGATCGGCGGCTTGCCCTTGGCGGTGCGGTCGGCCGGGGTGTCGGCCGCCTGCTGCTCGGGCCGCGTCGGCTCCGGCCGGCCGGGGGTGAGCTTGTTGCCGGCATTCTGGGATTGCGACTGGCTCTGCGACTGCGTCGCGACCGGAGCGGCTGCTGCCGGGGCCGGGGGCGCTGTGGCTGCCTCCTCGGGCGCCGTCTTCTCGAAGCGGTGGCGCCAGGCACCGACGAGGGAGCCGTCGAACAGGGCGGTCTCGGTCAGCGTCGTCAGGCCGCCCTCGGGCGCCGAGAGCTGGCGGTTCACCTGCGGGCCGGTGACGACCGGCTTGCCGGCGGCGAGCCGGTCGAGCAGCGCCTCGAACGATTCGGGCGTCAGGTCCTCGTAGTAGTCGAAATTGATCTGCACCATCGGCGCGTTGGCACAGGCGCCGAGGCATTCCACCTCGACCCAGGAGAATTTGCCGTCGTCGGTGACATGATGCTGCTCGCCGAAGCGCTTGCGGCAGACGGCCTTCAGCGCCTCGGCGCCGCGCAGCGCGCAAGGGGTCGTGCCGCAGAGCTGGACGAGGTAGCGCCCGACGGGCTCGAGGTTGAACATCGTGTAGAAGGTCGCGACCTCGAGGGCGCGGATATAGGGCATGCCGAGCATGTCGGCGACGGCGCGGATCGCCGGCTCCGGCAGCCAGCCGCCGGACTGCTCCTGCGCCTTCCAGAGGAGGGCGATGATCGCGCTCGCCTGCCGGCCGGGCGGGTACTTCGCCATCTCCGCCTTGGCGAACAGGAGATTCTCGGTCGTGAAGGTGAAGCCGTCCGGCTGCTCGGCGGCGAGGCGACGTACGGCCATCAGGCGGCTCCGAGCAGGCGAGTGACGGGAATGGAGATGCCGGGCGGGTCGAGAACGATGTCGCCGTCGCCGCTGATCTGAGTGGCGATCGTTCCGCCCGCGTCCCTTCGATGATGAATGATGACCGATTGGTCGGTCCGGACGATGATGTAGTGGACGATGCTGGGTACGGAGAAATACTCGACGAGTTTCGCTGTCGTGTCGTCACGCGTGCTCGACGGCGAGGTCACCTCGACGACGATCATCGGCGCGTCGATGAACATCGAGTCGAGATCCGGCTCCTTGCCGCACTGAACTGAGCAGTCGGGCTCCCGAACGGTGTGCTGGTCGATGGCGACGCTCACCCCGTCCGTGAAAACCCTGCACGGAATGCCCGCCTCCCGAACGGCGTCGTCGAGGGCCCGCGCGACGGCAAATTTCACGACCGCGTGCCGCACCCGCTCGGGTGCCATACCGATCGGCTGTCCGTCCACGAGCTCATAGCGGCCCTCTTGCCCCGCCGCCCAGTCCAAAAACTCGGGCACCGTCATGCGCGGCGGGCGGGCGGGCGCGTTCACCGGTCCACCTCGCCGAAGACGATGTCGAGCGAGCCCAAAATAGCCGAGACGTCGGCCAGCATGTGGCCGCGGCACATGAAGTCCATCGCCTGCAGGTGCGCGAAGCCCGGCGCGCGGATCTTCGCGCGATAGGGTTGGTTGGTGCCATCGGCGACGAGGTAGACGCCGAACTCGCCCTTCGGCGCCTCGACCGCGGCGTAGACCTCGCCGGGCGGCACCCGGAAGCCCTCGGTATAGAGCTTGAAGTGATGGATGAGCGCCTCCATCGAGCGCTTCATCTCGCCCCGCTTCGGTGGCACGAACTTCTGGTTCGGCGTCGATACCGGGCCGTGCTCGACCGCGAGGCGGTCGAGGCACTGGCGCATGATGGCCACCGACTGGCGCATCTCCTCCATGCGGACGACGTAGCGGTCGTAGCAGTCGCCGTGCCGGCCGACCGGAATGTCGAAGTCGAGATCGGCGTAGCACTCGTAGGGCTGCGCCTTGCGCAGGTCCCAGGCGGCGCCGCTGCCGCGCACCATGACGCCCGAGAAGCCGAAGGCGAACGCGTCCTCGAGCTTGACGCCGCCGATGTCGACCGTGCGCTGCTTGAAGATGCGGTTGCCGGTGACGAGGCGGTCGAGGTCGTCGAGCACTTTCAGGAAGGGCCCGCAGAAGGCGCCGATGTCGGCCAGAAGCTCCGGCGGCAGGTCCTGGTGGACGCCGCCGGGGCGGAAATAGGCCGCATGCATCCTGGACCCGGACGCGCGCTCGTAAAAGACCATCAGCTTCTCGCGCTCCTCGAAGCCCCACAGCGGCGGGGTGAGGGCGCCGACGTCCATCGCGAAGGTGGTGACGTTGAGCAGGTGCGAGAGGAGGCGGCCGATCTCTGAATAGAGCACGCGGATCAGCTGGCCGCGGATCGGCACCTCGATGCCGACCAGCTTCTCGATGGCGAGGCACCAGGCATGCTCCTGGTTCATCGGCGCGACATAGTCGAGCCGGTCGAAATAGGGCAGGGCCTGGAGAAAGGTTTTCGCCTCGATCAGCTTCTCGGTGCCGCGGTGCAGGAGGCCGATATGCGGATCGACGCGCTCGACCACCTCGCCGTCGAGCTCGAGCACGAGCCGCAGCACGCCGTGCGCGGCCGGATGCTGCGGGCCGAAATTGATCGAGAAGTTGCGGACGCTGGCTTCGGCCATCTCTCAAACCCGCGCCGCGGCGGCGGCCGCCGATTTTGCCGCGGTCGCGGCGTTGAAGCGATCCCAATCGACGATGAAGCGCGCGTGACGGCCCTCGCCGATCGTCTCGACGCCGTCATGCGCGCGCACCTCGAAGGAGGCACGGCGGCCCTTCACGGCCACGCATTCGGCATCCACCGTGACGGTCAAACCGGGCGGCGTCGCGGCGGTGTGGCTCACGTCGATATGCACGCCGAGGCTGCGCTCGCCGGGATCGAGATGCGGGGCGATCGCCTCCATGCAGGCCCATTCCATGAGGCCGACCATGAAGCCGGTCGCGAACACCTCCGGCATGGCGCGGAATTCCGCAGATTCCGGATAGAGATGCGGCACGGTCTTCGACACGGGCACCTCGTAGCGCAGACGGTGCGACAGGCCGGGACGCAGCGTCGGCTTCACGCCGGGCCTCCCTTGGCCTTCTCGTCGCCCGGCAATGCATATTGCGGGCCTTCCCAGGGGCTGAGGAAGTCGAAGTCGCGGAACTCCTGCGTGAGCCGCACCGGCTCGTAGACGACCCGCTTCATCGAATCGTCCCAGCGCACCTCGACGAAGCCGGTGAGCGGGAAATCCTTGCGCAGCGGATAGCCGTCGAAGCCGTAGTCGGTGAGGATGCGCCGCAGATCGGGGTGCTCGGCGAACAGGATGCCGTAGAGGTCGTAGGCCTCGCGCTCGAACCAGTCGGCGCCGATGAACACCTCGACCGCGGAGGGGACGGGCGTCGTCTCGTCCGTCGCCGCCTTCACGCGTATTCGCTGGTTCAGGTAGGGCGACAGAAGGTGGTAGACGACGTCGAAGCGCCGCTCGCGCTGCGGCCAGTCGACGCCGCAGATGTCGATCAGGCAGACGAAGCGGCAGCGCGGATCGTCGCGCAGCATGCGCAGCACCGAGACGATGTGCACCGGATCGCATTCGAGCGTCAGCTCGGTGTGCTCGACGCTCCAGCGCTCGAGCGCGGGGCCGAGATTGGCGGCGATGTGCTCGCCGAGCTCGGTGAGGCTTTCGGCCGTCTGGATCGCCATGGTCAGCGCTCGATCGTGCCGGTGCGGCGGATCTTCTTCTGCAGCATCAGCACGCCGTACAGAAGCGCCTCCGCGGTCGGCGGGCAGCCGGGGACGTAGATGTCGACCGGGACGATCCGGTCGCAGCCGCGCACCACCGCATAGGAATAATGGTAGTAGCCGCCGCCATTGGCGCAGCTGCCCATCGAGATGACGTAGCGCGGCTCCGACATCTGGTCGTAGACGCGGCGCAGGGCGGGGGCCATCTTGTTGCACAGGGTGCCGGCGACGATCATCACGTCGGACTGGCGCGGGCTGGCGCGCGGCGCGGCGCCGAACCGCTCCATGTCGTAGCGCGGCATGTTGACGTGGATCATCTCGACCGCGCAGCAGGCGAGGCCGAAGGTCATCCACCACAAAGAGCCGGTCCGGGCCCACTGGAACAGCTCCTCGGTTGAGGTGACCAGGAAACCCTTGTCCGAAACCTCGCCCTGGAGCTGGTTGAAGAAGTCCAGGTCAGAACCCTGATCGCCAGTGGGACGCAGATTCTCGTGGCGCGGATCGAGGATCACTCCCACTCCAGCGCTCCTTTCTTCCAGGCATAGGCAAAGCCGAGACCGAGCTCGACGAGGAAAATCATCATCGAGGCCCAGCCGATCCAGCCGATCTCGTCGAGGCTGACCGCCCAGGGGAACAGGTAGGCGGCCTCGATGTCGAAGATGATGAACAGGATCGCGACCAGATAGAAGCGCACGTCGAACTGCGAGCGGCTGTCCTCGAACGCGGGAAAGCCGCACTCATATTCCGCGACCTTGTCCGGATACGGGTTGGCCGCCCCGGTGAGGCGCGACACCATCATCGGCAGGAACACGAAGGACGCCGACAGCGCGAGCGCGACGCCTAGGAACAGCAGGATCGGCAGGTAGCCGGCGGCGACGGACGACGCCATTTCGAGGAGACTCCACAAGGCCTTCGAGGACTTGGCGCGGCTTCTAGGGCCGAAGGTCGGAGCGGGCAAGGCTTGCAGGGGCCTGAATTCGCGCCTTTCCGCGGCATTTTCGTCGCTCGGGACGTTGGCTTGGTCGTTTCCGCATCCGCTTGGTCGATCCGCGCGGCGGAGTCATCGACCGTTCATGTGAACCTCTCGCCCGCTGAGGCATTGAGCGCCCCACCTGCTCAGTGGAGACGACGCGAGATGATGCACCGGCCGATCGAAGGAACCCTGATGGTGGCGCGCCTGAAGCGCAGCCTGCTCGGCCAGTCCGTCTATAGCGGCGTCACCGTGCGGCGCATGGACGGCAGCCAGGAAGCGGTCGGCGACATCGTCATCTCCGACAAGTTGCGCGACGCGATCGTTCCCGGCGCCAGCGGCCGCTTCTACTTTCACGACATCGCCGGCACCCGCGGCATGCACGGCTTCAAGCCGGCCGGCGGCGCTGCGCGGATGGTCTTCCCGATGCTTCACGAGCGCGTCTTCGCCGCGTTCGGCGGCCTCAACCTGATGCTTGCGATCGGGCTCCTGCTGCTCACCGGCGAGCTTCGCCTGCTGCCGCTCCTCGTCGGGGTGCTCGCGATGACCGGCTGGGTGATCTACCGGGCCTCGCGCCAGGCGATCCAGCACGATTCGGAGCACGACATCAGCCTGCTCCAGCGTGCGCTCGGTCAGGCGCGCAGCGCGCCAGCGACCAGCTTGTGAAGCTTTGAATGGAGCTGGTCGTTCGCGGCCAGCACCTGGCAGCTCTCGAGCGCGCGGTCGGCGCCGCGGAAGTCGGTGACGAAGCCGCCCGCCTCGCGAACCATCAGCACGCCCGCGGCGATGTCCCACAGCTGGAGGTCCTCCTCCCAGAAGCCGTCATAGCGGCCGGCAGCGACCCAGGCCAGGTCGAGCGCGGCTGAGCCGAAGCGGCGGATGCCGGCGACTTCGGGCGCGAGCGCGCCGAGAATCTTCTGGAAGCGGTCGAGATGGCCGTGGCCCCGGTAAGGGATGCCGGTGGCGATCAGGGCGTCGTCGAGATAGCGGCGCGACGAGACTCGCAGGCGCCGGTCCTGGAGCCAGGCGCCCCTGCCCTTCTCCGCCCAGAAGCTTTCGTCGGTGAGCGGCTGGTAGATGAGGCCCTGGCTGATCTCTCCCCAGCCGCTGCCGCCAGGCTTGGGCTCCTGCACCGCGATCGAGATGGCGAAATGCGGGATTCCGTGGAGGAAGTTGGAGGTGCCGTCGATCGGGTCGACGATCCAGCGCGGCTTGCTCGGATCGCCCTCGATCGCATCGCCTTCCTCGAGAACCAGGCTCCAGTCCGGGCGGGCGTGCTGCAGCTCCTCGACAAGGGTCCGCTGAGCCTGGCGGTCCGCGTTCGACACGAAATCGGCCGGACCCTTGCGGCTGACCTGAAGCTGCTCGACCTCGCCGAAGTCGCGGCGGATTCGCGGCGCGGCCTTGCGGGCGGCGCGCTGCATGACGGTGATCAGGCCGGAATGGGCAACCATTCAACTATTCTCCCCCCTCCCTGCAAGGGAGGGGACGGGGGTGGGTCACGGCGAAGCCGTGCAAAACACCGGAGGCGTCGAGAACCTGAACTCGCTGGCGCTCGTTCCCACCCCCCGGCCCCGCCGTTGCAGGGAGGGGTGAAGCATCAATCCGCCCTGCGGACGTAGGTCTGCTCGTAAACGTCGACGACGATGCGGGTTCCCGACGCGATGTGCGGCGGGACCATGATCCGCACGCCATTGTCGAGAACGGCCGGCTTGTAGGAGGAGGAAGCCGTCTGGCCCTTCACCACCGCGTCGGCCTCGACGATCGTCGCCTCGATCGTGTCGGGCAGCTGAACGCTGATCGCCTCCTCGTCATAGAGCTCCATGACCACGTCCATGCCGTCCTGAAGGAAGGCGGCGGCGTCGCCGAGCAGGTCGCGCGGAAGAGTGGTCTGCTCGTAGGTTTCCTTGTCCATGAAGGTGAGCGTGTCGCCGTCGGCGAACAGGAATTGAAAGTCCTTGGTGTCGAGGCGGACCCGCTCCACCGTCTCGGCCGAGCGGAAGCGAACATTGTTCTTGCGGCCGTCGCGAAGGTTCTTCAGCTCCACCTGCATATAGGCGCCGCCCTTGCCGGGCTGGGTGTGCTGGATCTTCACGGCGCGCCAGATGCCGCCTTCATATTCGATGATGTTGC
>JAEZFL010000118.1 GCA_023417515.1 Pseudomonadota bacterium
CAACGGCGTCACTCGATGGGCTGGAGACCGGCGCGGCTCGTTCGGCTACTGCCCGTCGGGCACCACCGCTAGTTACAAGGGCCGGACCGAGATTCCCGCCTAGTCAGTCCTGGGCGCGTCCCGCCAAATTTGTATGACGGGATGGCGTGGTACACGCTGACTTGTGCTCGACGCGGGCGGCAGGGGTCGTGATGATCGATGCATGACGCCTCCTCGCCGCCCGTATCGCACTGTAAAACGCCCGGGATATTGTAGAGGCCTTGATATTCCCCGGTTTCTCGGAGACGCGTCGATTGTGCAGTCGCCGACGGGTCCCATCGATGGCGTCGGGCCAGCTTCCCGCCCGTTACCTTTTTGACCATCCCCAGCCGGAAACCCTCGGTCGCCCGGCCCGGTATGACTGGGACTTTCCACGCAGCTCGTCGTCGCGGGATCGACGGACCATGATTTCCGAGCCTCAACGGGCCGGTGCCGGCAGGTGCAGGCGACCGTCGTGGACCTCGGCGATCTGGTCGACGGCGGTGAGGTGGGTGCGGTCGTGGGTGACCAGGACGGTGGCGGTGGTCTGCTGGTGGGTGAGGCGGGTGATCAGCTCGATGACGGCGGCGCCGCGTTCGTGGTCGAGAGCGCTGGTGGGTTCGTCGACGAGCAGGACGGTGGGGTCGTTCATCAGGGCGCGGGCGATGTTGACGCGCTGGCGCTGACCGCCGGAGAGCTGGTGCGGCCGGCGGTCAGCCTGGCCGGCGAGGCCGACCGCGTCGAGGAGTTCCACGGCGCGGGTACGGGCTCTGGCCGGTGGGCGGCCGTCGATCTGGGCCATCACCTGGAGTTGCTCGGCGGCGGTGAGGGAGGGCAGCAGGTTGGGCTGCTGGAAGACGATGCCGATCTTGTGGCGGCGCAGGTCGGCGAGTTCGCCCCGGGTCATTCCGGCGGTGGGGGTGTCGTCGATGGTGACGGTGCCGGAGTCGGGGGTGATGAGGGTTGCGGCGACCGCCAGGAGGCTGGACTTGCCGGAGCCGGAGGGGCCGATCACGGCAGTCAGGCTGCCCTTGGGTACGTCCAGGGTGACGCGGTCGAGGGCGGTCAGCCGTCCCTCGCCGTCGGGGTAGGTGAGGGTGATGTCGGTCAGGTTCAGGCTCATCGGGCGCTCCCCAGGGCGGTCAGCGGGTCGACGGAGGTGATGCGGCGGATCGCCAGAGCGGCGCCGAGGGCGCCGAGGACGACTGTCACGGCCGCGGGAAGGACGACGGTTACCGGGGTGAGGAGGAACGGCACCGTCGACCCGGCGACGAGGGCACCGAGTACGGCGGCGAGGCCGGTGCCGAGCAGGGTGCCGCCCGCGAGCAGGACGACGGCCTGCCCGAGGGCGTCCTTGAGAAGGTTGGCGGTGGGGGCGCCGAGGGCCTTGAGCACTGCGACGTCGCCGCTGCGCTGGATGGTCCAGACGGTGAAGAAGGCCCCGATGACGAGGGCGGAGATGGCGAACAGGAAGCCGCGCATCAGCTGCAGGGAGCCGTTCTCGGAGGTGTAGGAGCCGATCGCGGACAGCGAGTCGGCGACGGAGACCGTCCTGGTGCCCGCCTGCCGGTCGGTGGCCGCCAGATCGGCCCCCGAGGTGGTGGTCAGGGCGACAACGGTGGCCGTCGGGCTGCCGTCACCGGTGCCGGTGGGAGGCGCGCTCCTCTGCCACACGCCCAGGCTGATCCACACCACAGGGGTGTGGCTGAAGGAGGCGTCGCCCCGTACGGCCGCCACGGTGAGTTGCTGCCCGGCCAGGGTGACGGAGTCGCCGGCCCGCACACCGAGGTCGTCGGCGGCCTTGGTGGACAGCACTGCCGAGCGGTCGTCGATCCGGCCGCTGTCGGGGGCCAGGCGGGAGCCGGGCTGGACGCCGAAGGCGGAGACCCCGACGCTCCTGTTTCCGGCGGTGGCCCTGGTCGTGGTGATGCCCAGAGGTTCGGCGCCGGTGACTCCGGGGGCCTCGGCCCATTGCTGCCACTGCTTCTGGGTGACTGTCGAGTTGGAGTACGACACGTCCTGGCCCTCGCCGGGCGCCTGGAAGGCGATCCTGTCGGCGGGCAGGCCGGTGATGGCGGAGATGTTCTGCTGGCCCAGTCCGGCCGTCAACCCGGACAGCAGCCCGACCAGCAGGGTGATCAGCACGATGACGGCCCCCATCAGGGCAAAGCGTCCCTTGGCGAACTTCAGATCTCTCCAGGCGACAAACACGGCAGTGGCCCGTCCTCTCGGCGGTGAAGCGGTACGACTCCACCATCGCGGCCGGTGCCGGCGTCCGCGTCTGGCGTAGGCCGGCACTTCAGAGGCCGAAAGACGGCGCCCGGGTTCCAACTTTCGATAGCGGCCCCGGGTGCGCCGGCGCCGGTAACGTGGGACGCACTGTGAGCACCGCTGCCCCTGCCCTGACCCCGACCACCCGAGCCCTGGCCTGGTGCCTGCACCTGCTGATCATCGGCCTGCTCGTCCTGGCCGCAGGCCGGGCGGTGGCCGACGACCGACCCCACGCCGGATCGATCGTCGGCGTGGCGGTGGCGTGCGGTCTGGCGTACGCCATCGGACCGCTCCTCCCCCGCATCCGGCGCTCGCGGCGGGCCGCCGCCTGGTGGCTGGCCGCTGTCGGCGCCGTGTGGCTGGTGTTGCTGGGCCTGTCCCCCGACGCGATCTGGGTGGCGTTCCCGCTGTACTTCCTCCAGC
>JAEZFL010000079.1 GCA_023417515.1 Pseudomonadota bacterium
CAACGGCGCTGCCGCAACGCGCACCGCGGCCGCCACCAATCGCAGCTCGGCCCGCGCCCAGAGTCCGGCGCAACGCCATCCGGCGCGCATCTGGGTCCAGATCGCGACGGCCGCGCGCAGCGCTCTCCCCGGCGAATATGCCCGCCTCCGCCGGATCGCGCCGGACGTGCTGCGCGGCCGCAACGCCTTCACCGCGCCGTCGGGCAGCAGCGGCCGGCTGCTGGTCGGGCCGTTCGCCAATCGGGCCGATGCGCAGGCCTTCATCAACCGCCTGGGCCGGGAGGATATCGACGCCTTCGCCTGGTCCAGCACCGCCGGCCAGGAAGTCGCGCAGGTCCCAGCCGGGCGATGAACCTCGCTCCCTACGGCTGCGACCCAGCGCGCAGCCGCGGCCGGCGTCATGAGGAGGACACCGGGGCGCAGCGCGGCCCGCGCGACGCCTTCCAGCGCGACCGCGACCGGATCATCCACTCCGTCCCGTTCCGCCGCCTGCGCGGCAAGACCCAGGTGTTCGTCGCTCCGGACGGCGACCATTTCCGCGTGCGCCTCACCCACAGCATGGAGGTCGCCCAGATCGGGCGGGCGGTGGCGCGGGTGCTCGGCATCAACGAGGATCTGACCGAGGCCCTGTGCCTCGCCCACGACATCGGCCATCCGCCGTTCGGCCATGCCGGCGAGGACGCGATCGACGCCGCGATGGCGCCGGCGGGCGGCTTCGATCACAACGCTCACACGCTTCGCCTGCTGACCAGGATCGAGACGCCCTATCCGACCTTCGCCGGCTACAATCTGACGTGGGAGACGCTGGAGGGGCTGGCCAAGCATAACGGCCCGGTCGAGGAGCCGAGCTGGGCGCTGGAGGAGGTGAATTCGGGCTTCGACCTCGACCTCGCGAGCTGGCCGAGCCTGGAAGCGCAGGTCGCGGCGCTCGCCGACGACATCGCCTATGACAATCACGACATCGACGACGGCCTGCGCGCGGGGCTGTTCAGTCTGGACGATGTGCTGGAGGTCCCGCTGGTCCGCCGCGGCTGGGAGGCGGTTCGGGCGCGCTATCCGGACGTGCCGATCGAGCGGCTGACCGGCGAGCTCGTCCGCCACCAGATCGGCGTGATGGTCAACGATCTCCTCACCGAGACAAGCCGCCGCGTCGACGAGGCGCGGCCGGGGAGCCCCGACGACGTCCGCGCTGCGGGCCGAGCGCTCGCCGCCTTCTCCGCGGAAATGGCCGCCGAGGAACGCGTCCTCAAGCGCTTCCTCTACGCCCGCATGTACGACGCGCCGAAGGTCAAGGCGGTCAGGGAGCGGGCGCAAGGCGTGATCGGCGCCCTGTTCGCCGCCTATTGCGACGATCCCTCGCGCCTGCCGGAGTCGCGCCGGCGCCCGTCGGACGATCCGGTCGCGACGTTGCGCGCGATCGGCGACTATGTCGCCGGAATGACCGACCGCTTCGCGATCAAGCGCTACGAAGAGCTGATCGGCCCCGCGGAGCTGCCCGAAGGCTTCTGACGCCGCCGCCGCCGATAGCGCGCCGCGGAAGGTCACACGAAAGTCACACCAAAACGCGCTGGCGGCAGCCGGTCTGCGCGGCTCGGCGGAGCCGTGAAGTTCACGAAGTTCACGAGGTCCCGGGATCTGCGCATGTGCGGAGACGATGGAGACGCCGGATACCGCGAAAGGTCCCCAATGTTCGCATTGCCCATGAGCCTGCTTGCTCGTGCGGGAGCGGGTGGCGGCGCAGGGCGATGGCGTGGATTCGGCATGCCGCCGAGCAAATCAAACGAAATCCTATTTTGCAATGTTCTTTTTATGTTCTGATGCTGGAGCGCCCACTTTGCGCCCATGCCGGACGCTAGAGGCGCCGCCGACGACGCCGAAAACCGGACGTTCGTTCAGCTAGCCTGGCGATGACTGTTTACGACCCATTGCGGACATGCGGTTGCGAGAATGGTCTGCTTATGTGAACCTCGTCCGATGTTCAGGGGAACCGTCTGTCTCTTAGTTGGCGCGACGTTAGTTCCGAGCTGCGCCGCGCGCCTGAACCATGACTTGCGGCGGGTCGCCGAACGACCTGCTTCGTTCGTCGGTCGCATAGTGCGCGTATGCTGGGTGACTAACGGGCACGAGGACCACGGTATTTGGCGGTCGGAGTCATCTTGGGAGCGACAAGACAACGCTATTCTTGGGTTTATCCCGGCGCGTTCCAGAGGCCCGTTCCACGAGCAAACGTGCGTAACGGGCCAAATCGTACGAACCGGCTGCGGCGAGCAGGGCTTAATCTGCATCGACAGAGGAGGCGTGCCATTTGCGCTACGCGAAGAGCCGACAGCCTAATGTCCGCTTTCCACCCCAAGCGGACATTCCGTGCGGGCGCCCGCGAGATTCAGACGAACGTCCGTTTTGGGTGGAAAGCGGACACTCCCTCAGATGAAGGGACGACCAGTATCTTCCTCGTAGTCGTAGACATTCCACGGTGGCGGAAGGTCGGGAAGCCGCGCCTCGAAGCAGGCAATGTGGCACCACCACGTCTTGGTCACTTCGCGCCGGGTGCCGATGGCATTGCGGTGACAGTGCACTTAATTTTCGGGTCGATTCGACGATGGAATAAAGTGCACTGTCACCGAATTTGACGATGGAATAAAGTGCACCGTCACCGAATTTTCCGAATTTTGTCACCGAATTTTGGCGGCTTGAGAGGCGCTCTGCTGAAAATCAGTGCACTGTCACCGTAATCCGCTGTCACCGTAATCCGAAACCAAAAGGGGGCGCCGATGACTGAGGATGCTCGAAACTCCCTGATCGCGCTCGTCAGCGTGCTTGCGATCTTCGGTTCGCTCTATCTCTTTATGTGGCTCATGCCGAACGACGTCCGGCTGCCCAGTTGGGTCGGCTTCCTCAGTCTTCCTCTGCTGCTGTTCATCCATCTGGTGCGATGGCTGGTCAGACAGCGCCGACGGGGGGTCGGCCGACCGGGCTGAGGGGACAACCCGCTTTCCGCTCTTCGGCCGTGTCCGCTTTCCACCTATTGCGGACGTTCAGTCAGCCCCGCTTCAAATCCGCCCCCACCTCCGCTACAGCGCCGCCTTTCCCGATAGGCTGGACCCAGACAAGTGACCCTTTACGCCCGCTTTGCCGCGCATCTCGATGACGTGCTCGATGCCCTCGTTACGGAGGGGCAGCTGCCGGCGGGGCTGGAGCGAGGGGCGGTGGCGGTGGAGCCGCCGCGGGACCCCTCGCATGGCGACCTTGCGACCAATGCGGCGATGGTGCTGGCCAAGCGGGCGGGGACCAATCCGCGGGCGCTGGCCGGGCTGATCGCGCCGAAGCTGGAGGCGCTGGCGGAGGTCGAGGCGGCGGAGATTGCCGGGCCGGGCTTCATCAACCTGCGGCTCGCGCCGGACGTGTGGCAGGAGGAGCTTGGGACCATCCTCGCGGAGGGTGAGGGCTATGGCCGCTCCACCATGGGGCAGGGGCAAAGGGTCAATGTCGAATATGTCTCGGCCAACCCGACGGGCCCGATGCATATGGGCCATTGCCGCGGGGCGGTGGTCGGCGATGCGCTCGCGTCGCTGCTCGAACATGCCGGCTATGCCGTCACCCGCGAATATTATGTCAACGACGCGGGCGGCCAGGTCGACGTGCTCGCCCGCTCGGCGCACCTTCGCTACCGCGAGGCGCTCGGCGAGGATATCGGCGAGATTCCGGAAGGGCTCTATCCCGGCGACTATTTGAAGCCGGTCGGAATCGTGCTCGCGAAGGAGCATGGCGACCGCTTCGTCGGCGCGCCCGAGAGCGAGTGGCTGGCCTTGTTCCGCAAGACGGCGGTCGCGGCGATGCTCGAGATGATCAAGGCGGACCTCGCCTTGCTCGGAATCCATCACGACGTCTTCGCGTCCGAGGCTGAAGTGCAGGCGGCCGGCAAGCCAGATGCGGCCGAGGCGACCTTGCGCGCGCGCGGCCTCGTCTATGAAGGCGAGCTGGAGCGGCCGAAGAGCCTCGACCCCCATGACGAGTGGGAGCCGGTCGAGCTCACCCTGTTCCGCTCCACCCAGTTTGGCGACGACCAGGACAGGCCCCTCAAGAAGTCCGACGGAAGCTGGACCTATTTCGGCGCGGACATGGCCTATCATTACCAGAAGGCCCAGAATGCCGACCAGCTCGTCAATATCTGGGGCGCCGACCACACCGGCACGGTCAAGCGGATCAAGGCGGCGGTCGCGGCGCTGACCGAGAACAAGGTCCCGCTCGACATCAAGATCGTCCAGATGGTGCGGCTGCTACGCGCCGGCGAGCCGGTGAAGATGTCGAAGCGCGCGGGCAATTTCGTCACTCTCGCCGACGTCGTGAACGAGGTCGGCAAGGACGTGGTTCGGTTTACGATGCTGACCCGCAAGGCCGACGCCCAGATGGACTTCGATTTTGCGAAAGTGGTCGAGGCGTCGAAGGACAATCCGGTCTTCTACGTGCAGTACGCCCATGCGCGGATCCGCTCGCTCCACCGCAAGGTGGCGACGGAGGTTCCGGATTTGCCGGAGACGGCGGACCTCTCCCTTCTCGACGAGGACGAGCTGGCGCTGGTCAAGCTCGCCGCGCAGTTCCCGCGCGTGGTCGAGGGCGCGGCCGACGCGCACGAGCCGCACCGGGTCGCCTTCTACCTCCATGACCTCGCCGCGGCGTTCCACGCGCAGTGGAACAAGGGTAATGACGACCCGGCGAGGCGTTTCCTTGTGGCACAGGATCCGGCGCTGACCCGGGCGCGGCTGGAACTCGCCGCCGGGATCGGGCAGATAATCCGCAACGGCCTCAGCATCATGGGAGTGGCCGCGGCCGAGGAGATGGCGTGATGACCGATGCCACGCGGGACGACGCGCTGGACGACGACGACCGGCTGCCCTGGCTCGAGGCGGTCGAGGAAGAGGAATCCGGCCCGTCGCCGGTCAAGCTGATCGCCGCGGTGGTGATCGGGCTGATCGTGATCGGCGTGGTCGTCGGCGGCCTGTTCTGGGCGGCGAACCGAAGCACGGGCGGCGGCGAGGAGCTGATCTCGTCGCCCGGCGCCTACAAGGTGCCCGCGCCCGAGGCGGGCGGACTCCAGCTCGACAACAGCGCCTCGACCCAGATCGCGACCAGCGAAGGCCTGCAGCAGAATGCGCAGCTCGCCGGACGTCCGCAGGCGCCCGCGCCCCAGCCGGCCCAGCAGCAGCCGGCCGCGCCGGCTCCGGCGCCAGCGC
>JAEZFL010000152.1 GCA_023417515.1 Pseudomonadota bacterium
GTCTACGACTGGCTCGAGGAGAGCGGCGCCCAGGCCGAACTGGTGCGCATGCCCGACACCAGCCATTTCTTCCACCGCAAGCTGATCGACCTGCGCGGCGCGATCAAGCACGGCGTGCACGCCTACCTGCCTGCCGCCAATGGTTGAGGCGGACGCGGCGATGCCGCCGTCGGCGCACTACCGCGCCGGCGTCGAACGCGGCGACTGGAGCGACGACCCGGCGCAGCGCGAGGCGCTGCAGGCGCTCGCCCGCATCCACGCCGCGCTGCTGCAGCCGGCGCCGCGCACCGGGCTGTTCGCGCGCCTGCTGGGCAGCGAACCCCAGGAGGCGCCACGGGGCCTGTACCTGTGCGGCGGGGTGGGCCGCGGCAAAACCTTCCTGGTCGACCTGTTCTACGCCGCGCTGCCGCTGCCGGAAGTGCGTGGCGCCACGCTGGCCAGCGGCGCCCTGCCGCAGCCGGCGCCGGTGCGCGGTCCCGCCGGCAAGCGCCGCACCCACTTCCACCGTTTCATGCGCAGCGTGCACGGGCAGCTGCGTGCCCACGCCGGCGAGCGCGACCCGCTGGCGACGATCGTGCGCGAGTGGCGGCGCGCGATGCGCGTGCTGGTGCTCGACGAGTTCTTCGTCAGCGACATCGGCGACGCCATGATCCTGGCGCGGTTGCTGGAGCGCATGTTCGCCGAGGGCATCGTGCTGGTGACCACGTCCAACGTCGACCCGCCGGAGCTGTACCGCGACGGCCTGCAGCGCGCGCGCTTCCTGCCGGCGATCGAACTGATCCGCCAGCATTGCCAGGTGGTCTACCTGGACAGCGACACCGACTACCGGCTGCGTGCGCTGACCCGCTCGCCGGTCTACCGCGCGCCGCTCGACCCGGACGCGCATGCCTGGCTGGAGTCGCGCTGGCGCGAACTCGGCGGCGACGACGGCCACCGCGACGCAGGCATCGAGATCGACGGACGCCGGATCGCGGTGCGCGCGCGCTGCAAGGACATGGCCTGGTTCGACTTCGCGGCGCTGTGCGAAGGCCCGCGCGGCAATGCCGACTACATCGAGATCGCGCGCGAGTTCCACACCGTGCTGGTCGGCGGGATCCCGGTGCTGGACGACCTGCGCAACGACGCCGCGCGCCGTTTCGTGCACCTGGTCGACGAGCTCTACGACAGCCAGGTCAACCTGGTCTGCACCGCGAACGCACCGCCGCACGCCCTGTACACCGGCGAGCGGCTTACCGGCGCGTTCGAACGCACCGCCTCGCGCCTGATCGAGATGCAGAGCGCCGAATACCTGGCCAGCGAGCACCGCGGCGGCTGAAGCCCGCACGCCCGCGGCCGCGCGGCGACGCGCGAACGGCAGGTCGCGACCGGACATTCCCACGCGCACGCCCATGCTCGTGCCGGAGGGGAACATGCCGGCCTGCGGATCGCGTTGGCGCCTGGTCGTTGTCGCGGGCGCCTTGCCACAGGCCACAACATTTTCGGTTGACCGCTCCGGACGACCCCACTATCTTGTGGCCCGTCGGTTCCCTGCGCCCAGCGCAGGGATGAAAAGGGAAGCCCGGTGACGCCCGCCCGCAAGGGTCGCGGCCAGTCCGGCACTGCCCCGCAGCGGTAACCGGGAACGAACCCGCCATCAGCACTGGAGCCTGCGCTCCGGGAAGCGGCGGGGGAGGTGGACGCCAGGCGTCCGGAACCCGGGAGTCCGAAGACCTGCCGACAGCCGCGCGCATGCACGCCGCGCGGTGCCGGCCGCGGAATCTCCGGGGGGAGATGGCTGGTGAAGCAGGTCCCGGATGCGCCGTCGCCGCGTCCGAGTTCCTGCGACGCCGCCCGTCCACCCTTGCCTCCAACGCCACGCCCGCCTGCGAGGGTCAGGTCGGCCGTGCGCCATCCCGGAGGACGCATGCCCCATTCCCACGAGCTCCACGACGCCGTCGCGGTCGCACCCGCCCGCACGCCGCCCGCCGGCCCCGCCAGCGCCCGCATGCCCATGCCGGCGCCCGCCGCCGACGGCGACGACGCGATCCCGACCCCGAGGACCGACGCCCTGCCACCGGCGAGCCGGGCCACCGGCCAGGACGTCGACACCTGGATCACCAAGGAAGCCGGCAACCGCCGCATTCCCTACGACCGCGCCCGGCTGGAGCGCGCCATCGACCGCGTGCACGCCGAATTCCCGCAGCTCGACATCGCCGACTACAAGCGCAGCGTGTGCGGCTTCGTGGAGCGCAAGGACGCGGTGAGCGCCGACGACCTCACCGACCACCTGATCCGCGAAGCCGAGGCCCGCGTCGACGTGACCGCGCCGGAGTGGGAGATGTTCGCCGCGCGCATCTACCTGCACCGCCTGTACAAGCGCGCCGGCCGCAACCGCTTCTACGATGCCGGGCAGAAGTACGGCTCCTATGTCGGCCTGCAGGAGTCGCTGGCCGACCGCAACCTCTATTCCAACGACATCCTGCGCGCCTACTCCAAGGAGGAGCTGGAGGCGGCGGGGCGGATGATCGTGCCGGAGCGCGACCTGCTGTTCGCCTACAACGGCCAGTACCTGCTGGCCACGCGCTACCTGGCCACCGACCACGCGCGCAACGTGTACGAGCTGCCGCAGGAGCGCTGGCTCACCATCGCGCTGTACCTGATGCAGGACGAGCGGCCGCGCGAGCGGCGCATGCAGCTGGTGGGCGAGGCCTACTGGGCGCTGTCGAACCTGTACATGACCGTGGCCACGCCCACGTTGCAGAACGCCGGCAAGGTCGGCGGCCAGCTGTCGTCGTGCTTCATCGACACCGTCGACGATTCGCTGCAGGGCATCTACGACTCCAACACCGACGTCGCCCGCGTCTCCAAGGGCGGAGGCGGCGTGGGCGCGTACCTGGGCTACGTGCGCGCCTCGGGCTCGGCGATCCGCGGCGTGCCCAATTCCTCCGGCGGCGTGGTGCCCTGGATCAAGCAGCTCAACAACACCGCCGTCTCGGTCGACCAGCTCGGCCAGCGCAAGGGCGCGGTGGCGGTGTATCTGGACATCTGGCATCGCGACATCGAGGCCTTCCTCGACCTGCGCCTGAACAACGGCGACCAGCGCCTGCGCGCCCACGACGTGTTCACCTCGGTCTGCATCCCGGACCTGTTCATGGAGGCGGTGGAGCGGCGCGGCGACTGGTACCTGTTCGATCCGCACGAGGTCAAGCGGATCAAGGGCTGGTACCTGCAGGACTTCTACGACGAGCAGCGGGGCGAGGGCAACTTCCGGGCGAAGTACGAGGAGGTCGTGGCCGACGAGCGCATCCCGCGCCGGACGGTCAAGGCGATCGACCTGTTCAAGCGGATCATGGTTTCGCAGCTGGAAACCGGCAATCCGTTCATGTTCTACCGCGACGAGGTCAACCGGAGGAACCCGAACAAACACGCCGGCATGGTGTACTCGTCGAACCTGTGCACCGAGATCCTGCAGAACATGAGCCCGACGAAGCTCATGCAGGAGATCATCTCCGGCAACCAGATCGTGACCACGAAGCAGGCCGGCGACTTCGTGGTCTGCAACCTGTCCTCGATCAACCTCGGCCGCGCCGTGCTGCCGCAGGAAGACCAGGGCGACCTGATCACCGACGTGCTCGAGCGGCTGATCCCGATCCAGGTGCGCATGCTCGACAACGTGATCGACCTCAATGACCTGCCGGTGCCGCAAGCCACGATCACCAATGCGAAGTACCGCGCGATCGGCCTGGGTACCTTCGGCTGGCACCACCTGCTGGCGCGCAAGGGCATCGACTGGAATTCGCGTGAGGCCGAGGACTTCAGCGACACGCTGTACGAACGCATCAACTATCTGGCGGTGCAGGCCAGCATGGAGCTGGCCAGGGAAAAGGGCACCTACCCGGTGTTCGCCGGCAGCGACTGGCACACCGGCGCCTACTTCCGCGACCGCGGCTACAACTCGCCCGCGTGGCTGGACCTGGCCGCGCAGGTGGCGGTGAACGGCCTGCGCAATGGTTGGCTGCTGGCGGTGGCGCCGAACATGTCGACCGCGCAGATCGCAGGCAGTACCGCCTCGATCGACCCGATCTACTCGGCGTTCTACTACGAGGAGAAGAAGGACTACCGCCGCCCGGTGGCCGCCCCGGGGCTGTCGCTGGAGACCTGGCCCTACTACGAGAAGGGCGCCTACAAGGTGGACCAGTTCGCGAGCGTGCGCCAGAACGCGCGCCGCCAGCGGCACGTGGACCAGTCGATCAGCTTCAACTTCTACGTGCCCTCCACCATCCGCGCCTCGACGCTGCTGCAGCTGCACATGACGGCGTGGCGCGAAGGGCTGAAGACCACCTACTACGTGCGCTCCAACGACATCGATATCGCGGAGTGCGAATGGTGCAGTAGCTGACGGGCTGACCCACTTCCCCCGCCTGTGGGGGAAGTCGGCCCGAAGGGCCGGATGGGGGCGCTC
>JAEZFL010000056.1 GCA_023417515.1 Pseudomonadota bacterium
GCGGGCCGGGCCCCTCCCCGGGCCGCGGCGGGGCGACGACGTCCCTCTCCCTGACGGGAGAGGGCCTATTCTTACTTGGAAGCGAACTGGCCGGGCTCGGCGCCATAATGCTCCTTGGCATGGGCGCGGGCCGCGGCGGCGGTCTTGAAGCTTTCCTCGACCGGCTTGGAATCGGTCAGCGGATAGCCCCAGCTGTTGTAGCGGGTGGTTCGGACGGTGAGGTGGAATGCCCCGTCCTCGCCCTTGGCGATCAGGAAGGGCGACGGAATGTCTCTGCTCATTGGCGGTCTCCTCGAATGACGAACCCTCCCCGGCGGTCCGGAGAGGGTCGGGTTCAGCCGATCAGGTCGGCGACGATGCGGCGCAGTTCGTGCCGCGAAAGGGTCGAGCTGGGCGCCGGCGCCTGCCGAAGCAAAGCGAGGGGCGGGAAGAGCTTGGGTCGTTTCTGTATTGCTTGCATGTCAATCCTGAAGGTGCGGGCGTCGCGTTGCCGGGACGGCCGCCGCCATATGTTCAAATGAAAGGGATCACCGCCTGTTCCCTCCGCGGCGCGGACCCGGACCCTGTCCGGGGGTGCGCTCGCGGAAGATGATGCGGCCCTTGCTGAGGTCGTAAGGCGTCATCTCGACGAGGACTCGGTCGCCGACCACCGAGCGGATGCGGAAACGCCGCATCTTGCCGGCGGTATAGGCGATGATGCGGTGCTCGTTGTCGAGCACCACGCCGAAGCGGCCGTCGGGATAGATCTCGTCGATCTGTCCTTCGAGCGTGAGCAATTCTTCCTTGGCCATGTTTGGCTCCCGTATCTGTGGCGCCATGTGCGGCGCGCGAAATATGTCCGCGCTCGCAGTTGCGGCGCGGGGGCGTCAGCCATGAGTGGGAAAGTGCGGCCTCGGGAACGAGGCGCGCGGAACCCGTCGCCAGCGACGTCAGCAACAGCGATATGGGCGCTGGGGGGCGAAAAAGCAATGGCGGGCCGCGGTCACGCCCGCGCGCCGGACCAGCGAAGCGGCGCCTAGCTGCCGTCGCCCGGCGCCGCGCGGGTCCGCGCCGACAGCGCAAGCGCCAGCATGAACAGCCCCGCCGCGATCGGCATCCAGTCGATCTCGCCGCGGCGATAATAGCCGATTCCGGCGGCGCTCCACGCCAGCGCGGCAGCGACCAGCGCGAGGACGAAGGTGATGCGACGTGTGTCCCGAGCCATGCCCCGATCTCCCCGTGATCGGTGGAGAATGCCGGTGTCCCTCGGCCATGGCAATGGCGCATCGAGAGAGGCCCGCCCTCCCGCGGCGACGAAACTGAGCTGCGCTCTCGGGAACGGAAGCTCAGCGCGGGCGGGGATCGTCGGTCTGGCGGAGCAGCCAGGAGCGGGCGTGGGCGGCATGCTCGCGGCCGTAAATCTCGTAATGGAGGCCGGGGATAAGGGCGCTCTCGATGCGCGAGAGGACCCGCACCCAAGCCTCGTCGGCGACGATCGCGACGCGGTCGGTCTGGCGGATGAGGCGGAACAGGAGGGGAAGGTGCTTCATCTCCTCGGCGATCGCGGACAGGCCGATGCTCGGCGAGCCGCGCACGTCGGCGAGGATGTCGATCCGCGGCATCTCGTCGAGCAGGGCCTCGAGCCGGGCGAGGGCGGGGCGGACGTCGGCGTCGGTGAAGCGGCCTTCCGCGACGATCTCGATGGCGCGGGGGGAGACAGGGGTGATGGTCAGCATGGGTCCTCCTGGGCGCTCGTCGGTAGACGATTATCGCTCCGGACGGCCCCGATGTTCCCTGATGTTCGCACTGGCCATGGGAGCGCGGCTAGGTCGGCCGCGCGTTTACGGTGGTGAAGTTCACGAAGTTCACGACGTCCCGCGCTTTTCGTGAACTTTGATTCCCGGCGCAGGAATGGGCCGCGCTCAATCGTTACGAGTGAGGGGACTGACGTTAGGCGGACAATGCAAAAGAGCGGTGACGATTGGGCCGTGATAGGAACATTAGCAGAACACTGCGCGAAAATCAAGTCCCGCTCCCGGCTTGCCTGAGCTTGTCGAAGGCCTCTTCCTCCCTCTTCACCCCAAGAACCAGGAAGGCCCTTCGACGGGCTCAGGGAAGCCGGGTCAATGGGTTGGCCAACATGGTCTTGTCTCCGCCTGGCCGTCATGCCGGACTTGATCCGGCATCCACTTTCTTCAACGCGCGTCGTGAAGCCAAGGTGGACCCCGGATCAAGTTCGGGGTGACGAGGGCAAAGATAGCGATTGAGCTTCACGACAGCTTCGCGGTGCATCCGGGACTTTGGCTGCGCGCCAAGATCGTCACCGCGCTGGCCGAGCGGCTGCACGTGACCCGGCAGGCGGGCGAGTAACCTGCTCAACGGCAATGCCGGCCTGTCGGCGGAAATGGCGATCCGCGTCGAGGAATTTCTGGTGGAAGACGCGTTGGCGGAGGAGGGCGTGCCGCCTATGCCGCCTTCATCGCTCGCAGGGGCAGGTCGGAGGTTTCCAGCGACGTAAGGTCGAGGCGCTCGGAAGCCTGGTCGATATCGATGCCTACGATGCCGCCTTGAGCGTCGAAATCCACGTTGACCTGATCTGTCAGCGGCCGCGTCTCGGCGCTTGGGGCGTCCGAAAGCTCGATGTAGAGACTGTCGGTCTCCGGATAATAATGCAGCTTCACGCGTCGGCTTCCTTGAAAGTGCGGTCGAAGAAGGCGTTGTGCACCGTCTCGCCATCGTCCAGCGTCACCACGCGCAGGATATAGCGCTTGCCGTCCTTCGCCTCAACGCTGCGCCAGAAGCGGACGCGGCCGTCCGGCTGGGCACTGCGGGCGATCGGGTCGGCGAGAACCGCGGTGATCCACTCAAGGTGCAGATAAGGGCGCTTTCGCAGGACCTGTTCCTCGAAGTAGCGCGTCGTCTTCACCGGCTCATCCTGAGCTCACAAAGCTATCGAGCACGCGCTTGCGGCCCGCTTGCTCGAAGTCGATCTCTAGCTTGTTGCCTTCGATCTCGGCGATGGTGCCGTAGCCGAATTTCTGGTGAAAGACGCGTTGGCCCATCTCGAGGTCGGTGCGGCCGGGGTTGCCGAGGCTGACGGCGCTGGAACGGGATTCGACCGGGAGCGTCGTCGTGGTGGCGCCTCGGGAGCGGGCCTGGGCGGCTCGGAAGGCTTCGGTGCTGGCGGAAACGCGGTCGGAAAAGGCCTGGTAGCCGCTCTCGCTGGCCTTCACCCTCCCACTCGCCTGCGGCGAGCGGGCCCCTCCCTCTCCCGCGAGGGGAGAGGGGCTATAGCCCTGCGCGGCTCTTTGCCAGCCGGGGCCGCGGGTGCCGCTTCGGCCGACATTGGCGAAGGGGTCGGCGTGCTCGCTCCAGTTGGCGCGCCACAGGGACTCGCCGCCGGTGAGGGTGGTTTCCTGATCGGTGTGCTCGGCGGGCAGCTCGGCGACGAAGCGGCTCGGGATGGAGCTGGTCCACTGGCCGTAGATACGGCGATTGGCGGCGTGGAGGATGATGCAGCGGCGGCGGGCGCGGGTGATCGCGACATAGGCGAGGCGGCGCTCCTCCTCGAGCGCGGCGTTGCCGCCTTCGTCGAGGGCGCGCTGCGACGGGAACACGCCTTCCTCCCAGCCGGCGAGGAAGACGGTGTCGAACTCCAGGCCCTTGGCGGCGTGGACGGTCATCATGGTGACCTTGTCCTCGTCGGCGGTGGCGTCGTTGTCCATGACCAGGGCGACATGCTCGAGGAAGGCGCCGAGGGTTTCGTATTCCTCCATGGCGCGGGCGAGCTCGGCGAGGTTCTCGAGGCGGCCGGCGGATTCGGCGCTCCGGTCGGCCTGGAGCATCGCTGTGTAGCCGGATTCGTCGAGCATCAGGCGGGCGAGCTCGGCGTGGCTTATGCCGCCGCCGCGGAGGGCATCGGCCGCGTCGGGGGTTACCCCTCCACCATCTGCTTGCAGCAGATGGTCCCCCTCCCCATCGCTTTGCGACAGGGAGGAATTCAAGATGCCGCGCCATCGCGCGAAGTCGGAGACGAGGTTGGCGAGGGACTTGCGGGCGGCTCCCGACAGCTCGTCGGTGCCGACGATCTCGGCGGCGGCCTGGAAGAGGGGGATGCCCTGCGCGCGGGCGTAGCGGTGGATGTTGGCAACGGCCTTGTCGCCGAGGCCGCGCTTGGGGGTGTTGACGATGCGCTCGAAGGCGAGGTCGTCGGCGGGCTGGGCGATGACCCGCAAGTAGGCCATCGCGTCGCGGATCTCCATCCGCTCGTAGAAGCGCGCGCCGCCGACGATCCGGTAGGGCATGCCGATGGAGATGAAGCGGTCCTCGAACTCGCGGGTCTGGAACTGGGCGCGGACGAGGATTGCGGCGTTGGCGATGCTCTCGCCGCGGCGCTGCATGGCCTCCAGCTCCTCGCCGACCCGCCGCGCCTCCTCGGGGCCGTCCCACACGCCGACGACCTGGACCTTGTCGCCTTGGGGCTCCTCGGTCCACAGGGTCTTGCCGAGGCGCCCGGCATTGTTGGCGATGACTCCGGAGGCGGCGCCGAGGATGTGGGGGGTGGAGCGGTAATTCTGCTCGAGGCGGATGATCCTGGCGCCGGGGAAGTCCTGTTCGAACTTGAGGATGTTCTCCACCTGGGCGCCGCGCCAGGAATAGATCGACTGGTCGTCGTCGCCGACGCAGCAGATGTTCTTGCGCTCCTGGGCGAGGAGACGCAGCCAGAGATATTGGACCGAGTTGGTGTCCTGATATTCGTCGACCATGATGTAGCGGAAGCGCTGCTGGTAGAGCTCCAGCACGTCGCGGTGGGTCTTCAAGATCACCAGCATGTGGAGGAGGAGGTCGCCGAAGTCGCAGGCGTTGAGGGTGCGAAGGCGGTCCTGATATTGCTGGTAGAGCGCCGCGCCCTTGCCGTGGGCGAACCCCTCGGACTCGCCGATGTCGACGTCCTTGGGGGTCCAGCCCCTGTTCTTCCAGCGGTCGATGAGCGCGGCCAGCGCGCGCGGGGTCCAGCGCTTCTCGTCGAGATTGTTGACCTGGATGAGCTGCTTCAAAAGCCGGAGCTGGTCGTCGGTGTCGAGGATGGTGAAGTTGCTCTCAAGCCCGACCAGCTCGGCGTGGCGGCGGAGCATCTTGGCGCCGATCGCGTGGAATGTGCCGAGCCAGGGCATGCCCTCGACCGCCTGGCCGACGAGGCGGCCGACCCGCTCCCTCATTTCGCGGGCGGCCTTGTTGGTGAAGGTGACGGAGAGGATCTCGGACGGCCACGCCTTGCGGGTAAACAGCAGGTGGGCGAGGCGGGCGGTGAGCGCCGCGGTCTTGCCGGTGCCGGCGCCGGCGAGGACGAGCACCGGCCCCTCGGTGGTGAGCACGGCATCGCGCTGCGGCGCGTTAAGGCCGCGGAGGTAAGGGGCGTCTGGGGCGAGGTCGGCAGGGGCGTCGGTCACGGGTGAACAGCTAGGGAACGCGGGGCGCTGGGGCAACCGCCTAACCGGGTTTTTGCGAGCGCTAGCCTCGCCTTAACCGGTGCGGGGCTAGAGGGCGCGGCGATGAGTGCGCTTTCTGTCTTTTCCGGGATCGACCAGGCCGTGTTCGCGGCCGCCAACCAGATCGTGGGGCGGTCGTGGACGCTCGACAGCCTGATGGCGCTGGCGCTCGAGAGCCCGGTGGTGAAGGCCGGGCCGCTCGGGGCCTTGTTCCTGTTCGCCTGGTTTCGCCTGGGCGGCGCGAAGCCGGTGGAGGTGCGGCGGCGGGTGCTGGCGGTGACCCTGCTCGCCTTGTTCCTGGTCGCGCCGGTCACCAAGATCGTCTCGGAAGGGCGGATGGAGCCGCGGCCGGTGGTGCTGACGCATCCGGGCTATGGCCTGCGCGGCGGAGCGCTGGTGGAATCGCCGCGGCTCGAGGTTCGGCTGCTGCAGACCGGCGAGCTGGCCGGGCGGGCGGAGGCGCTTCGCCAGGGACGGTTAACGAGCAACGATTTCGACGCCTTCCCGAGCGACCATGCCGCCATCTATGTCGCGATGGCGCTGGGCATCTTCCTGGCCTGCCGGCTGGCGGGAGCGCTAGCCTTGCTGTGGACCGCGTTCGTGGTGCTGGGGCTGCGCGTCGCCGTCGGGATGCACTGGCTGTCGGACATTCTCGTCGGGGCGGCGGCGGGGGTGGCCTTGCTTGTGGCGCTGCAATTCGTCGGCGCGCGCTTCAGCAAGCGGCTCGACCCGGCCTTGCTGCGCTGGTCGCAGCGCTGGCAGGGCGCGACGGCGGCGATCCTGTTCCTCCTGCTGATCGAGGCGGCGGGGCCGATGAAGACGATGGAGCGGCTTCGCGACCTCGTCGGCGGCGTGATCGGAGGCGGGTCGTGAGGCGGTTGCTCGCGCTCGCCGCCCTGCTGCTCGCCGGCTGCGGCGGCGAGGAGGGGCGGGTGGTGATGCTCGACCCGAACTGGCGGGTGGAGCTGGCGGCGGACCAGTCCGCCGGCTTCGTCGCGGTCGACGGGCTGCTGTGGCACGAAGGCGCGCTCTACCTCGCTGACGAGGCCGGGGTGGCGGTGCGGCGCTGGCGGCCGGGGCAGCGCGCGGAAACGCTGGCCGATGCTCAGGACGGCCTGTCCTCGCCCGAGGACATCGTGCGCGATGCGGCCGGCAATCTCTATATCAGCGACGACAATATTGGCGGGGTGCGGCGGATCTCGCCGGATGGCGGTGTGGCGGTGGTTGCGGGGCCGCAGCGGCGGCTGCCGTCGACCGAGGGGCTGGCGATCACCCCGGCCGGCGTTCTGCTGGTCGGCGACGGCGAGACTCACCGCATCGCGGCGATCGCTCCGGACGGGCGGATGGCGGAGCTGGTCGGGCCGGAGGCGGGGATCGCCAAGCCGGAGAGCCTGGCGCTCGACGACCGCGGCAATCTCTACATCGCCGACAACGAGGCGGCGACCCTTTACCTGCGCACGGCGGACGGGCGGATCACCGCGCCGATCCGCGGGCGCGAGGGCTTCTCGCCGGAGTCGATCGCGTGGATCGACGGCGCCCTGTTCATCACCGACAGCGACCATGGACTGGTCCATCGCTACACGCCGGAGGACGGGCTCGCGCCGATCGCGGCGTTCGTCGGCGAGCTCGCCAATGTGCAGGGCATCACGAGCGACGGCGACGGCGGGCTCTACGTATCGGTGCGCGCCGGCGCCGACGAGCGGCGCGGCTACATCTTGCGGCTGACGAGGCGGCGTTAACGCCTGGCGTGGGCGCGGCCCGGTTCGGGACGGTGCCCGCAAAGCCTGTCCGGATTAACCCCACGGCGCGGATTTCGTGAGATTTTCGGGAGCGAACAGAGGAAGGTCCGAGTCGTGCCGCCGCTCATCCACGCCACCATCGCCGAATTGCGGGTCCAGGCCTGGTCGCGGGCTTTCCTTCTGACCCTTGTGCTGGTCCTGCCCTGTGCCGCCTTCTTCGTCGGGCTCGACGCCGCCTATGTGTACGGCCGGATCGACGGCGAGATGCTGCCGTGGCAGCTCAACCTCTCCGAGGAAGGGGCGCTCGCCGAATGGCTCGAATATGCGCTGACCCTGTCGGCCGCTATCTGGATGGTCCAGCTATGGCGGCGCGAGCGGGCGCCAGCCTTCGCCGCCGCGGCAGCGACGTTCCTGTGGCTGACCCTCGACAACAGCCTGGCCCTGCACGAGGCGGTCGGCGCAGCGCTCGCGCCGGCTCTCGCCGGATTTGCCGGCGAGCGGGCGGCCGACCTTGGCGAACTGATCGTCTTCGTCCTGGCCGCGGTCGCTATCGTCGCGATGCTCCGAGCGGCCGTGCGGACGAGCGCGCGCGGGGCCGGTGCGCGGGTCCTGTGCGTCCTGCTCCCGGTCGCCGCGGGCGCGGGCTTCGGCGTGGCCATGGACTTCGTCGCTCACTTCGCCGCCGAGGCGGTGCCGGCGCGGCTGGCTTTCGATTTCGTGGAGGATAGCGGCGAGCTCGCGATGCTGTGCGTCGCCACCGCCTTCGCCTCTGCCGTGCGCTTCAATGCGCCGTCCCGACCCGGTTCCGAAGGGAGGCTGCAACCATCGGCGGCTTGATCCCGGCGTTTGGCCGTGTCAAATCGTGTTCGGAACAAAAGGGGATCAAGTGATGCTTCAAGGCGGATGTCATTGCCGGGCGGTGCGGTATCGGGTGGCCGGCGCGACGGTTTACGTCGCCATCTGTCACTGCAGCGATTGCCGCGGCCATGCCGGCGCGCCGGCGGTGACCTGGGCGGCGGTGAAAGGCGACCAGCTCGAGGTCGAGGGTAAGCTCACGACCTATGCCTCCTCCGAGCATGGCCGGCGGCAATTCTGCCCGGTCTGCGGGACCGGTCTGTTCTACATGAACGAGCAGATGCTGCCGGGGCTGGCCGACATCCAGGCCGGAACGCTCGACGATCCGGCGGCGCTGGAGCCGGCGATCCATGTGCAGACCGCCGAGCGGCTCGACTATATGACTCGGCTCGCCGACCTGCCGGCATTTGAGCGCTATCCCGGCTGAGGGATCAGCTGGTGGGGAGCAGGTTGCGCGCGCGGGCGGCGAGGGGCGGCGAGCCGCAACATATGGCGTGCTTGGCGAGGTCGCGGGCGCGCGGCAGCATTCGGCGGTGGCGCGCGGCGAGTCCGAACGCGGCGGCGAGCGCCTCGGCGCGGACGATCTCGTTGGGATTGTTGAGAACCGCGTCCTCGAGACGGCGCATCAGCCGCGCCGACTCGTGCGCGGTGAGCTCCAGCCGCGCCGCCATCGGAAGCAAGTGCCAGCTCAATTCCGGCGTACCGTCCTCCAGAACCGGGTGGATGAGATCGCTTTTGTAGGGCTGGAGCAGATCGGGCCGCTCGCGAGTCGCTTTCTCGGCGGCGTCGGCCGCGCGGCTGCGCACCGCGACGTCGTCATGACGGAGCAGAGCCCACAAGGCCGCGAACGTGTCGGGCTCGGTGGCGAGGGCGGCGGCATGGTCGGCGACGCCGAGGGAGCGGCCTTCGCCGCCGGTCAGATACATTTCGTGTCGGTTCCGTTGGGTCAGGCGCGGCCTGGCATGCCGCCCGCAGCGATTCGGCCGAGCAGCAGCCGCGCTTCGCTGCGCCAGTAGCCGCGCAAATAGCCGGGATAGGTGTCGAGCCGCTCCCAGGCGAGGCCGGCACCCGCCGCCATCATTCGGGCGACTTGGTCGATCTCGGTGTCATGGGCAGCGACATGGGACATGGACCCGCCCGTGCCGCAGCGTCACCCGATGGTCGAGGCGGCGGCGACGAACTCCGCGACCGGCGCGATGAAGTCGCCTGAGTCATGGCTCGGCGATGGTCGCGGGGAAGCATGTCCGGAAAGACGGGTCCGTCCGGCAGTTCAGTCGATGGGGTGACTCGGTATCGGAGGCCCCGCGGGAGACGTCGCGGGAACGGTTGATCCGGGTCGGCCGTTCTGGGAGTCCGCAGCGTGAGAGCGGGCGTTGTCGGGAACTCGTGTTGATGGAGATCCCCCGATGAAGAAATCTGTCCTGTCAGTCGCCTTGCTGGGCTCCCTGAGCCTGGTCGGATGCACCGCCTATGGCGACCCGCTCGGCTCCATTTTGGGGTCCGGCTACAATAGCGGCAATTATTACGGCCAGGGCGGACCGAGCTTCCAGGAAGCGGCGGTCGAGACCTGCGCCTATCAGGCCCAGCGCTATGGCCAGGTGCGCGTGAACAGCGTGCAGCAGGTACGCAGCGACACGCTGCGCGTGCACGGCGCGGTCGGGGTCAATGGCGGCTGGCAGCAGCGCGGCTTCTATTGCGACTTCCGTGCCGACGGCCGGATCACCGCGTTCGACATCCGGTAGTCCGGCGCCCTACCAGCCGCGCCGCCGCGGTGGCGGCGGGATCCAGTCGCCCTCCGACTCGAAATAGTGGTTCTCCTCGACGAAGGAGTGGGTCGGCCGGCCAGCGGCGTCGCGCGAGGGACGGAAGCGGAAGCGGCGCTCGATCAGCCGGCAGGTCGTCTCGTCGACGAGGCGGTTGCCGCTGGAGCGGATCGGGACGCAATTGCTGGCCCGACCGTCGGCCCCGACCCGGTAGCGGACCTCGACGTCGCCGCGAAAGCCGGCCGCGCGGAGGGGCTCGGGAAGGTCGTCGATGCTGAGATCGCCAGCGACCC
>JAEZFL010000029.1 GCA_023417515.1 Pseudomonadota bacterium
CCGTTGGGTCGTGCGCCGCAAGGCGGAGGTTGTCGCCGCGGTGAATGGCGGGCTCCTCACGGTGGACGAAGCGTGCGATCGCTACGGCCTCAGCCTCGAGGAATTCGCCAGCTGGCAGCGGGCGGTCGACCGGTCGGGCATGCCCGGCCTTCGGGTCACCCGAATCCAGCATTATCGTTCGCTGTACGAGCGCCAGCAGCGCTACTGACGGCATCGACACCAACGACTCGCGGCGGCCGCCCACGAGCCGGATCGTCTGAGGTCGAAGCGCCTGCGGCGCTTCGGCCGATGGCGTGAATCAGGCTCGCCCAAACATATGAGACCAAGATTCACGCTTCGGGCTATCAGCCCGGAGCGTTCTTGGTAGGGGCGCACCGCCGCGATTCGTTCTTGTTAACCACTTCTCACGCTTCATTACAGGAACAACAGGAGCCTTAGAGCGTCTTTGGATCGGACCGCGTTCGAAACCAAATCGTGCGCACCCGTATCAAGGAGGCAAGGCTCATGATCGGTATCATCGTCTGGCTTATCGTTGGCGGCATCGTGGGCTGGCTCGCCAGCATCGTGATGCGCACCGACGCGCAGCAGGGCATTCTTCTCAACATCGTCGTCGGCATCGTCGGCGCCTTCCTCGCCGGCCTGGTGGTCGGCGGCGGCAGCATCAACGAGGGCATCACCCTGACCTCGTTCCTGGTGTCGCTGGTCGGCGCGATCGTGCTGCTCGCGATCGTCAATCTGTTCCGCCGCGGAGCGGTGCGCTAAGCACCCGAACCGTCGGACAAGAACATGCCGCGCCGGGGCCTCCCCGGCGCGGCATTTCTTTTGCCGAGACGAGGTCAGCGGCTCGGCGGCGGATCGAGCTCGAACGTGACGTTCACCGTGGTTCCGACCACCTGCTCGCCGGGGACGATCTGGGTCGAGGCGTCGCTCGCCATGGCCGCCATCCGCGCTTCGCCCATGATGATCCCGGGCTGCCCGGCCTCGCTGATCGCGACGATCCGGCGCACCCGCGTGCCGAGCGCTCGGGCGTAGAGATCGGCGCGGGCGCGCGCCACGGCGACGGCCCGCATGCGCGCTTCGTCCACCGCGCTGTCGCGATTCTCGAGGCCGAACATCGGCCCCTGCACGTTGTTCACCCCCTCGGCGACCAGCGCATCGATGATCCGGCCGGCATTGGCGACGTCGCGGAAGCGGATGTTGAGCTGGTTGCTGGCGACATAGCCGCTCGGCCGGGCGCCTTCGGGCGAGCGCTCATAATCCTGGTTGAGCGAGATCGTGCCGGTCTGAATGTCGCGCTCGGCGATTCCGAGCCGGCTCAGCGCGGCGCGCACCCGCGCCATCTGCGTGGCATTGTCGCGCAGCGCGGCCTGGGCCTGGGGAGCGCGGCTCGTCACCCCGGCGCTGATCGTCACCTGATCGGGGACCCGCGTGACCTCGCCGGTGGCGACGACGTCGAGCCTTACGCCGGTGATCGGCGTGGTGAGCGGCGGCGGCACCGCCGGCTGCGCATAGGCTGGCATCGCCGCGCAAGCCGCCAGCGATGCGAGGATGAGACGCTTCATGTCCGATACTCCTACTATCTGTCCGCGGCGGATAGCGCGGAGACACCGGCTCGAAGATGAACGAGCCGGTACCGCAACGACGGACCGGCTCGTCTTGTTTCAAACCGGCCTAGAGCCGGGTGCCGCGGCGGCCGGCGACCAGCCGGTAGATGAACAGGATGATCAGAGCGCCGACGATGGCGGCGATGAACCCTGCGCCGGCGTCGTCCGGGCCATACCAGTTGAGCTGCCGGCCGAGGAAACCGGCGAGCAGGGCTCCGGCAATTCCGAGAAGGATGGTGACGATGCAGCCGCCCGGATCCTTGCCCGGCATGATCAGCTTGGCGATTGCGCCCGCCAGGCCGCCGATGATGATCCATCCGACGATGCCATAATCGGCCATCAGCTGTTCCATGTCTTTGCTCCTCCCGCCGATCATCGGCATTTGCGTGCCATCCGGCCGCATTCATGCGTGGTCAAGGACTAACAACACTAGTAAAAGGCGGTTCCGGCCACCAGTTATTCGGCGGATGGCATCAGGTGGGAAATCACCTTGCCGGGGGTGATCTAGTCAGCTAATACAGCGCGGCGCTATCGGGCGGAAACCCGATCCGGCACGTGTGGGCAGGGGATAATGAAGGTTATGAACGTCGAGACGACCAGCTGGCGCCGCGATGGCATCGAGGAAGTTCCGGTCGACGAGACCGTGGTCGTCGTCAGGCGGCGCCGCCGCCGCAACATCATCATCGCCGTGGTCGCGGTGGTGGTGCTTCTACTCGCCGCCATGTTCATGTTCGGCGGATCGGCCGAGGAGCCCGCCAAGGCGCCGCCCAAGGGCGCCGCCGGCGGCCAGGCTCCCGTCGTCAGCGTCATCGTCCCCGGCCGCCAGCAGGTCGGCCGCACCATCACCGCCACCGGCACGCTCGCCGCGCGCCGCGACATGCCGGTCGGAATCCCCGGTGAAGGCGGTCAGGTCGCCCGCGTGCTGGTCGAGCCCGGCCAGTGGGTCGGCGCCGGTCAGGTGCTCGCGACCATCGACCGCTCGGTCCAGTCTCAGGAGGCGGCCCAGCTCGCCGCCCAGGTCCAGGTCAACCAGGCCGACCTGCGGCTCGCCCAGTCCAATCTCGACCGCGCGCAGCGGCTGCTTCCGCGCGGCTTCGTGTCGCGCGCCGACATCGACCGGCTGACCGCCACCCGCGACGCCGCCCGCGCCCGGGTCCAGGTCGCCCAGGCGCAGCTCAACGCCACCCGCGCCCGGATCGGCCGCCTCGACGTCCGCGCGCCCACCGCTGGCCTCGTCCTCGAGCGCAACGTCGAGGCCGGCCAGGTGGTCGGCGGCGGCTCCGGCGCGCTGTTCCGGATCGCTGCCGGCGGCCAGATGGAGCTTCTCGCGCGGCTGCCGCAGGACGATCTCGCCCGAATCACTCCGGGCATGCCCGCGATCGTGACCCCGGTCGGCTCCGAGCAGACCTATCAGGGCCAGGTGTGGCAGGTGTCGCCGGTCGTCGACCCGCAGACCCGCCAGGGCGAGGCGCGCATCTCCGTCCCCTACAATCGCGAGCTTCGCCCCGGCGGCTTCGCCCAGGCGACCCTCGAGACTGGAAGCGTGACCGCGCCGCTGCTCCCCGAGTCCGCCGTCCAGAGCGATGCCCAGGGCAATTTCGTCTACATCATCGACAACGACAACAAGGTCGTCCGCCGCAACGTTCGTATCGGCGAAGTCAGCGACCGCGGCATGTCCATCGTCGAGGGCCTCAACGGCAACGAGCGCGTCGTGCTCGCCGCCGGCGCCTTCCTCACCCCAGGCCAACGTGTCCGTCCCGAGCGGGCGCGCACCAACTAAGGCTGGATCGGACTCGCCATGAACCTCCGCAACATCTCGGCCTGGTCGATCCGGAACCCGGTTCCCTCGATCGTCCTGTTCGTCGCTCTGACCATTGCCGGAATCGTCAGCTTCATGACGATGCAGGTGCAGAACGATCCGGACATCGATTTCCCGATCGTGATCGTGTCGATCTCGCAGCCGGGCGCGGCGCCCAGCGAGCTGGAAAACCAGATCACGACGCGGGTCGAGGCGGCGGTCCGCTCGATCACCGGCATCGAGGAAATCACCTCGACGGTCAGCGAAGGCAACACCCAGACGGTTGTTCAGCTCGCCATCGGCACGCCGGTGGACCGCGCGCTCGACGACGTGCGCAACGCGATCCAGCAGATCCGCAGCGATTTGCCGGATGGCATCATCGAGCCGCAGGTCTTCCGGGTCGACACCAGCGACCAGGAATTGGCGAGCTTCAACGCCATCACCACCAATATGTCGCTGGAGCGTCTGAGCTGGTATGTCGACAACACGGTCAGCCAGGAGCTGCTCTCCGTCCCCGGCCTCGCCGGCGTCGAGCGGATCGGCGGAGTCAACCGCGAGATCCGGGTCATGCTCGATCCGGCGCGCATGCAGGCCTACGGCATCACCGCCAGCCAGGTGAACGCTCAGCTTCGCCAGAACAACGTCAACGCCGCCGGCGGCCGAGCCGAGATCGCCGGCTCCGAGCAGTCCCTTCGTGTGCTCGGCAACGCGGCCGACGCCTACCGGCTCGGCGAAACCCAGATTGCGATCGGCGGCGGCCGAACCGTCAAGCTGTCGGACATCGCGACCGTGCGCGACCTTTACGCCGAGCAGCGCTCGTTCGCGGAGCGCGACGGCCAGCAGGTGCTGTCCTTCTCGATCAAGCGCGCCCGCGGCGAATCCGACCTCAGCGTCTATGACGGCGCCGTCGCCAAGCTTCGCGAGCTCGAGCAGCGCAACCCCGAGATCCGCTTCGTCGAGCTGACCAGCGACATCGAATATACCCGCGGCCAATATCACTCGGCGATGGAATCGCTGATCGAGGGCGCCGTTCTGGCGGTCCTCGTCGTGTTCCTGTTCCTTCGCGACTGGCGCGCGACGGCCATTTCAGCGGTCGCCATCCCGCTGTCGGCAATCCCGACCTTCTGGTTCATCGCCTTGATGGGCTTCTCATTGAACACGATGACCCTGCTCGCCCTCGGCCTGGTTGCCGGTGTGCTGGTCGACGACGCGATCGTGGAGATCGAGAACATCGTCCGCCACATGCGCATGGGCAAAAGCGCCTATCAGGCCGCGATCGAAGCCGCTGACGAGATCGGTCTCGCCGTCGTCGCCACCACCTTCTCTATCGTCGCGGTGTTCATGCCGGTCGGCTTCATGCCGGGCGTCGCCGGCCAATTCTTCAAGAATTTCGGTTTCACCGTCGTGGTGGCGGTGTTGATCAGCCTTGCCGTGGCGCGACTCATAACGCCCATGATGGCGGCCTACCTCCTCAAGCCTCACGGCCAGCAGGCGCACGGCGAAGGCTGGATGATGGACCGTTACATGGGCCTGCTGCGCTGGACGCTCAAGCATCGTTGGACGACGGTCGTCGCCGGCTTCGTCTCGCTGATTCTGACCATCGCAGGGTTCATGATGATCCCGCAGACCTTCCAGCCGAGTATCAACCTCGACCGAAGCGCCGCCTCGATCGAGATGGCGCCGGGAAGCACGCTCGAGCAGACTCACGCAGTCATCCGCCGCACCGAGGAGATTCTGAAGGCTCGCCCCGAGGTGGAATCGGTCTTCTCGAGGACCCGGGTCGGCAGCGGCTCGGTGGTCGCTCAGCTGCGCGAGGATCGCGAGATGACCAGCACCGAGTTCGAGCGCTCGGTCGCCCCGCAGCTCGCGTCCATTCCCGACGCCCGCGTGTCGTTCCGCTCGCAATTCGGCGGGATGCGCGACCTCAACATCACTCTGGGCTCGAGCGACCCAGCGCAGCTCAACCGGGTCGCAACCCAGCTCGTGCGCGAGATGGCGACCATTCCTGAAGTCGTCGCGCCGCGAGTCAGCGGCGACCTGCAGCGGCCCGAAATCACCATCCGGCCGCGCCTCGACCTCGCGGCCGAGCTCGGAGTGACCACCGCGGCGCTCAGCCAGGCGATCCGAATCGCCACCTTGGGCGACATCGACCAGAACAGCGCTCGCTTCTCGCTCTCCGACCGCCAGATTCCGATCCGGGTGGCGCTCGAGGAAGACGCCCGCGCCAGGCTGTCGACGATCGAGAACCTGCCCGTGCAGACCTCCACCGGAGGCTCGGTGCCGCTTCGGCTCGTCGCCGAGATCGGCTTCGGCGCCGGGCCGACCCGAATCGACCGGATCAACCAGATCCGCCGGGTCAATATCGGCGCCGACCTCGCTCCGGGCGCAGTCAGCGGCCCGGTCTACGACAAGATCCGCGCTCTGCCCACGATGCAGAACCTGCCGATCGGCGTGCGCGAGGTGGTGACCGGAATGAACCGCTGGCAGGCGGAGATGATCACCAACTTCTTCATCGCGGTGGTCGCCGGCCTTCTGCTCGTGCTCGCGGTGCTGGTCCTGCTCTACAAGCGCGTGCTTCCGCCGCTGGTGAACCTGGGCTCGCTGTTCCTTGCGCCGTTGGGCGGCCTCCTCGCCCTCATCATCACCGGTCATCCGATCTCGCTCCCGGTCTATATCGGCCTGCTGATGCTGCTCGGGATCGTCGCGAAGAACTCGATCCTTCTGATCGACTTCGCGCTCGAGGAGATGGACAAGGGCGTCGACAAGTTCACCGCGATCCTCGACGCCGGCCACAAGCGCGCCCAGCCGATCGTGATGACCACCGTCGCCATGTCCGCCGGCATGGTGCCGACCGCCCTCGCCCTGTCCGGCGACGGCGCGTGGCGCGCGCCGATGGGCATCGTCGTGATCGGCGGCCTGATCCTGTCGACGGTGCTGACGCTGGTGCTCGTGCCCGGAACGTTCAGCCTGGCGCTCGGCATCGAGCAGCGCGTCGGGCCGAAGCTGAAGCGCTGGCTGACCAATGGCGGCAAGGACGCCCCTGCGCCGGCGCCGGAAGGCCCGTCGAGCCAGCCCGCCGAATGAGGTTGCAGCCGGGGCGATCGAAACGCGCCCCGGTTGAACCCAAGTCGCCGCCGTTTATTGATGGGGCATGACCCCGCCGGCCGTCCGCTTCGCTCCGCCTGACAGCGGCCGCCGCATGCGGGTCATCGCGACGGCGATGCTGGCCGCGATGGCGGCGATCTTCATCGCCGCCTCCGGGCTGGAGCATGCCCACCCTGCCTGGGGCTTCGTCAAGGCCTTCGCAGAGGCCGCGATGGTCGGCGGGATCGCCGACTGGTTCGCGGTCACCGCCCTGTTCCGCCACCCGCTCGGCCTGCCGATCCCGCACACCGCGATCATCCCGCGCAACAAGGACCGGATCGGCGACACCCTCGCGCTGTTCCTGCGCGACAATTTCCTAACCCCCTCGGTCGTCGCCCGGCGAATGCAGCGGGTCGACGTCGCCGGCGCCGCCGGCCGCTTCCTCGCCGAGCCGCCCCAGCAGGGCCGGCTGTGGCGCGGCGCCGCGCGGATGCTTGAGAATATGCTCGAAGCGCTCGATCCCGACCGCTTCGGCACGATGATGAAGGGCGTCCTCGCCGATCGCCTGCGTGCCTTCGATGCCGCTCCCCTGATCGGCGAGGCGCTCGACGCCGCGATCGCCGAGGACCGCCACGTGCCGCTTCTCGACGAGCTCGTCATCGCCATCGCCCGGCTGGTCAACAGCAACGAGGACCTGATCCGCCAGATGGTCCACGACCGGTCGGGCTCGATCCTGCGCTTTACCGGCCTCGACTCGACGGTCGCCGACAAGATCATCGACGCGATCGACCGGCTGCTGACCGAGCTTGCCGCCGATCCGGCGCACCCGCTGCGCCGCAAGATCGAGGAGCAATTGCGCGATCTCGCCGAAAAGCTGCGCAGCGACCCCGAGACGCGCCAGCGGGTCATGGACCTGAAGGCCGCCCTCCTCGACAACCCGGCGGTCGAGCAATGGTGGCTCGGCGTGTGGGAGCGGATGCGTACCGGCCTCATCCGCCGCGTCCGCGATCCCGAAGGCGCGCTCGCCGGCGAGGTCGGGACGATGCTCCGCGAGCTCGGCGAGGCGCTCGAGCACAACCACCGCTTCCGCCGCGGAATCAACCGCTTCGCCCGCCGGGCCATCGTCGGAGTCGCCGCCGATTATGGCGACGGCATCGTCCGCCTCGTCTCCGACACCGTGAAGAAGTGGGACGCCGGCACCATCACCGCCCGCCTCGAATCGGCGGTCGGCAAGGATCTCCAATATATCCGGATCAACGGCACGGTCGTCGGCGGCCTCGTCGGGCTGGTCATCCACACGATCGAGGTCGCCTTTTGACCGCGCCTCGGGTCCGCGAGGCGCAGGCGCACGACGTCCCGACCCTCGCGCGCCTGATCCGAGCGCTCGGCTACGACGTCGACGACGAGGGGATCGCCGCCCGCCTCGACGACCTTGCCGGAGAGGGTCGAGCGCCCCTGATCGTCGACACCGGCCAGGTCCTCGGCTGCCTGACCTGGGGCATCACGCCGGTCCTTCACCGACCGCGCCCGGTCGGCCGGATCACGATGCTGGTCGTCGCCGAGGACGCGCGCGGTCGCGGCTTCGGCCGCCTCCTCATCGAAGCCGCTGAGCAGCGCTTTCGCGAGGCGGGCTGCGGCCTCGTCGAAGTCACCAGCAACCTCCGCCGCGCCGACGCCCACGCCTTCTACGAACGGCTCGGCTATGAACGGACCAGCTACCGCTTCTACCGCAGCCTGATCGCGTAGGATCGCCGATCGCCCCGCCTCCATATCGGATCGATGAACGGTCCGATCCGGACCCGACCCGCGTTTCTTCTGGTTAACGCGCGGGTTAGCCTTCCCGCTTGTCTGAACTGGGGGGAAGCAGGCGGTGGCGGGAAGCAAAGCCGAACAATCGAGCAGATACCGGTCCATGCAGGTTCTGCTGTTTGTCTTCTCGATGATCTTCTTCTCGATCATCGCCTACGGCTATTTCTATCTCTTCGTGCGATCGGGCTGGTTCCTGGCCTTGATCGGCGGCCTGATCGTCGCGGTGTTCGCCTGGTATCTCGCTCGGGTCATCGGGACCAGCCCCGGCGGGATCCGCAAGCATTGGGTGCTGCTCGTGCCGCTGTTCATCGTCAGCGCGGCCGGAGTCTACAATTCGCTGATGCTGTATCTGGAGGGCGACCAGATCCTCAGCGACGCCGCCAGCGAGTCGCAGACCCAGTTCGCCACCCTCCAGCGCTCGGCGGAACGAAAGCTCGCCGAGACCGGAGTGACCGCCCGTATCAATCGCGTGCGATCGCTCTCGGAGGCGCTCTACAGCGAGATCAGGAACCCGCTCAATTGCGGCCAGGGGCAAGAGGCGCGGCGCATCATCGGCCAGCTTCAGCGCGAGCTTCCCGGCTTCACGCCGCTGAGCAATCCCGGCCAGGATTGCGAGCGCAACAACGAGATCATCGAGGACTACCGCCAGCGCATCGATCCGCTGATCGAACGGGCGGACTGGAATTCGCCGGGGCTGCGCCAGGTCGTGGCGAGGGCGACCGCCGCGCGCCAGGAACTGGAGCAGCTCCGGGCGGGCGCCGCCACCAACTATAATCCGCTGCTCCTCCAGCAGAGCCTGAGCGAGTTCGAGCGCCACGACGGCATCTACCGCAATCTGCGCCAGGAGCTCGAGCGGCACGACGTCGACGTGCGCACCGTCCCCGCGGGCCTGCATATCTCGGAGGTCCAAAGCCTCGGCAATGCGTTCAAGCTGCCCGCGCTGATCATCGAGCGGCTCGATGAGCCGGTGACAATCATCTACCTGCTCGTCGCGCTCGGCTTCGACCTGTTCATGGTCCATTGCTTCCAGCTGGTCATGGCCAACCGGGTCCGCCGCAGTGATGCGAGCGGCTCGCTTGCGGGCGCCTGGTGATGTCGGACGAGACCCCGAAGAAGTTCGAGCTGCAGCCGCAGCCGGCGATCCTCACCCCGCCTTTGGGTCGCGGCAAGAAGCCCGCGGAGAACGACGGCGCTGACGGCGATCGCAAGAAGCCGGATATGCCGCCGGGACGGGAGAGCAGCAGCGCGACGCAGCGCCCGCAGCCCGCCGCACCGCCGCCGTCCGCGCCCTTCGATTCGCCCCCCGTTGATGTCGACGACGTCGCCAGCCTCGGTCCCAATCTCGCCCGCGCCCTGCTTGCCGGCGGCTATCACCCGGTGATCCTGTTCGGCACCAATTTCAGCGGCAAGACCTCGCTTCTCCTGTCGCTATTCGCCACCCTGATCTCGGAGCCGCGACTGGAAACCGGGGTGGTGTTGTGCGACCCGATCCTCGGCTCGGGCAGCGGCCTCGGCCGCAAGCTTCACGACGACGCGATCCGCCTGTTCGAAGTCGGCACCCAGGCCTTCATCGCCGGCGAGCAGACCCCGAAGACCAGCCTCACTTTGCCCTTCTTCATCCCCGTCGAGGTGCGGCCTGCCGGCAAGCCGGTCCAGCGCTTCGCATTCCTGGAGAGCAGCGGCGAATGGTACCGCCCGCTGGGGGAGCGCGGACAGCGGATCGGCGAGCTCGAACGCCTCTTCCCGAAGCTTCGCTCGGAGATCGAGACCTTCATCGCCAGCTTCCAGGGCGGGATCAGCTTCATCTATCTGACGCCCTATACGCAGAGCTTCGTCGGCTCGACCCGCGACAGCGTGCACGAGGCGAGCGAGATCAACAGCGCGTCGCTGGCGATCCGGGGTGTGCTCGATGCCTATGACCGCTGCCGCCTCAATCACCGGCTCAGCGACCGTCATCTGATGCTGGTCAGCAAGTGGGACGCCCACTCGACCCACCACACCGACCGGGTCGAGGGTGTTCAGGAGGACCGTGCCGCGCTCCACGACTTTTGCGTGCGCAACTACGCCCAGGCGATGACCGCTTTCAAAGGCATCAGCGTCAATCCCGATCAGCGCCAGCTCAACGCTTATTGCTCGGGCATCATCAACGAGCGCGGACTTCTTCAGCTTCAGCATGACGACGATCTGCGCGGAGTCGTGATGGGCTATCCCATCCGCCTGTGGAACTGGCTCTACCAGAATGCGCTTCGGGCCGCCGACGAGATACCCGTCCCCCTGTTTCCCGAGCCGCCGAGCAAGCCTGCAATCCTGAAAGCCTGGAGCCGCCTGCTCGACTTCGTCTCTGGCCGGTGACGTCGATGCTGGGTGAGGCCGCCTCGTCGGAAGCCGCGCCGGCGGAGACGGATGCCGAGCGCCCGTTCGTCCTGGAGGCGCATTCCTATGCGGGCGGGTTGCGCGTCCAGATCCTGGGCCACGACCCGAGCCGTCCCGCCTGGGTGCCGCCGCAAGACTATGTCGGTTTCCGCAACGAGATCGCACTCGCACCCGGCGACCATGTCGTCGAGTTCGCCCGCTTCAGGCATCGCGGACGCAGGGTGACCTGGGTGGGCCTGTTCGAGCCGGCGGTGGACGAAGTGTTCGGTGATCGGCTCAACCACGCCGGCGTCGGCGTGTGGCTGCTGGAACGCGACCTTCTCCACCCCGACACGCTGCTCCACGGCCTTAAGCGGCTTGCCGATGCGCTCGTCGACGAGACCAGCGAGATGCTTCGGGACAATGCCGAAGCGTTTCTCGGCGACGATTATCTTCCCACCTATGTCGTGCCATCGCGCGACTTGCCGGGGCAGCTGTCCGGTTGGACGTTCGTTGGCGGACCGTTGCCCGAGACCAGCCTGTTCGCCGCCGTCGACGGCGAGCGCGAAAGGGCCTGGGCTCTCGCGGCCGAGCAATTGCTGCGCACCTCGATCCTGCGCGGACCGAGTGACGCGCATGGCCGCGCCCTGATCCTCATCCGCACCGCGACCGCCGCGGGGGACACCGGGCTCGAGCCGGTCAGGACCAGTCTTGCCGGCGAGATCGTGAGGGCGCTCCCGGCGGCGATGGCGGAGCTTTCCGACATCAGTCGGTCGGCCCGAACCGAGGCCGAGCAGCTTGTCGCTCGCTGCAGCGAGTTGGAATCTGCGCTGGCGTCCGAGCAGGCCCGCGCCACCGGACTGGCCGATCGGGTGCCCGCGCTGGAGGCGGAGGCCGACACGCTTCGAATGCAGCTCGAGGGCAACGAAACCTACCAGGCATGGTCATCGCTGAAGGAGCAGATCCGCGACGTCTCGCGCCAGGTCGGGCACAACGGGAACATGATCGACGCGGCACGGCGCGACATCCTCAATCGGCTGTCGTCGATCCAGTCCCGCTCCGGCCCCACCACTACGTCCGAACAACCGCCCGCTCCCCAGGTGAACCATCGCCAGTTCCTGCGCGACGAGGATAGCAACCGGCCTGCGTCGCGCGGGCGCCTCCTCTTCTGGTCGATCATTGCCGCGCTCGCGATTCTGATCGTCGTGCTCGGCTATCTCACCTGGACTCGATTGAACGAGACGCCGGCCGCCGAGGCGGCGGTCGAGGACGTCGTCAGGGACATCGACCGCTAGCGCGGGCATGCCATCTCCGCCAAATCGGACCGCTTGCGAAATAGGATTTCGCCTGATCTACTGGTTCGTGCCGCGCCGTCCGACGGTTTCGAATCGGCGTGGCGCTGATGCCCATGGCCAGTGCGAACATTGGTGAACATCGGGCGGCCGCAACGGGGGACTGAGATGAGAATCGCGCTGTTTCTGGCCGCTGCGGCGGCACCGATCGCCCTCGGCGTCCCCGCCTTCGCCCAGCCGGCGCCCATACCTGCGCAGCAGAGCGAGCCGATGACCGTGATTCACGCCGGCACGCTCCTCGCAATCCCCGGCCAGGCGCCGCGCCGCAACGTCACCATCGTCACCCAGGGCCGCCGAATCGCCGAGATCCGCGACGGCTTCGTCGAGGTGCCCGGCGCCCGAGTCGTAAACCTGCGCGACCAGTTCGTTCTGCCCGGCCTGATGGACATGCACGTCCACCTGCGCGGCCTCGACGACCGCTTGCAGGCGCGGCTCCAGGAACCGACCCGCGACTATGAGGACGAGGCCTATACCGCCGCGATCCACGCCCGAAGCACCCTCCAGGCCGGCTTCACCACTGTGCGCGACCTTGGCAACGATCCGCACCTCATCTTCTCGCTTCGCGACGCCATCAATGCGGGCGATTTCGAGGGGCCGACCATCGTCGCCGCAGGGCGCGGAATTTCGGTCTCGGGCGGCCATGGCGACGTCAACGGCCTCAACCGCGACCTCACCCGGATGCGCGAGGCGGATGCGATCAACACCTGCAACGGCGCCGACGATTGCCGCCGCGCCGTGCGCGAGCAGATCTCGCGCGGCGCCGAGGTGATCAAATTCTCGGCGACCGGCGGCGTGCTCAGCAACGTCGCGGGCGGCCTCAACCAGCAGATGATGCCCGACGAGATGCGCTCGATCGTCGAGACCGCGCGCATGTTCGGCCGCCGCGTCGCCGCCCACGCCCATGGCGTCGACGGAGTCAACGCGGCGCTGGAGGCGGGCGTCAGCTCGATCGAGCACGGCACCTTCACCAACGACCGCACCTTCGAGCTCTACCGCCGGACCGGCGCGTATTACGTCCCCACCCTGCTCGCCCCCGCCGCGGCGCTTGCCGACGGCCAGCGCGGTGCCCTCACGCCGGCCCAGTATCAGAAGGCGCAGGAGGCCGCCGGCAATGCCGAGCGAAGCTTCGCCCGCGCGCTTCGCGAAGGAGTCAACATCGCCTTCGGCACCGACAGCGGAGTCAGCCCGCACGGCCGCAACGCAGAGGAATTCGCTCTGATGGTGCGCGCCGGAATGACCCCGATGGCCGCGATCCGCTCGGCGACGGTCAGCGCCGCGACCCTGCTCGGCCGCCAGGACAGCGTCGGCACGATCGAGCCCGGCAAGGACGCCGACATCATCGCCGTCGCCGGCGATCCGACCCAGGACGTCCGATTGCTCGAAAACGTCCAGTTCGTCATGCGCCACGGCCGCGTGCACCGGCTCGGCGGCCACCGGGTGCTGCCCGATTAGTCCGGCTTCACGGCCCACAGCCCGATCCGCAGCGTCACGAACTCGGCGGGCTTCAGTGGGGCGAAGCCGATGACGACATTGACTCGTCCGTTGTCGACGTCGTCCTGGGTCATCGTCGACCGGTCGCAGGCGACATGGAACGCCTCGCGCGGCGTCGCGCCCACCAACGCGCCGTCACGCCACAAGGCGGTGAGGAAAGTGACCAGGGCAGCGCGAAGCTCGCTCCAGAGCGTCTCGTCGTTGGGCTTGAACGCGGTCCATTGGGTGCTCGCGCGAATGCTCGCCTCGAGGAACAGCGCGAGCCGGCGCACCGGCACATACTTCCATTCCGGCGCCCCGCCGTCAGCGCCGGCCAGCGTTCGAGCGCCCCACACCACCGGGCCGCGGCCGGGAAATGCCCGAAGCAGGTTGAGCCCGATCGGGTTCAGCCGCTCCTGCTCGGCGTCGCTCACTCGGGCGGCGAGGCCCTCGACCCCGCTCAGCGCCGCCTCCGCGCCGGCCGGCGCCTTCCACACGCCCCGCGCCGAATCGGTAGCGGCGTAGATCCCGGCGACCGCGCCGCTGGCGGAGAAGGTCCGGGTCGCGCCCGATCGCGGGTCGCGCCCGATCGGTTCGGGCCAATAGGCCGCGACGTTGGCCCGCGCCTCGCCCAATGCGTCCGCGATTGCGGTCGTCCAGGCCCGTGCTTGTGCGACGGACGCCAGGCCCGACGGCGGGTCAAGGATGAGGAAGGCTCCGCGCTCGAGGCAGAAAGCGGCCGCTTCCCGAGCTGCGGCGCGATGCGCGTCGCCGTCGAAGCGGCGCAGGTCGGGAAGGCAGAGGATCGCAAACCCGTCGCTCAGCCGGTGCAGCGCGGGGAGCAGGTCCGCTGCCGCCGAGCCTTCCGCGCGAACGACCGACGCCTCGCGGCCACCATTGTCGAACCAGCTGCGCATCGCGAGGCCGAGCTCGCCGTCGTCGACGCCCCCGAACACCGCCTCGTAATCGCTCCACGCGGCGATTCGCGTCGCTTCGCCGACCGGACCCGCGGCGGCAAAGCCGACAAAGGCTGCGACCGAAGTCGGTGCCGCCACGATTCGACCCGGTTCGACGTCGACCGGAACCGCCGGTGGACGCGGGGGTTCGGCACCGCCGATCGCAACGCCCCTCGCGACGTAGGTGAGAGCCAGGCCGGGGCCAGCCTGCGGCGGATCGGCGACCGGCACGATCTGCACGGGACCTCCGGCCGCGTAACCGGCGAGCGCCGGCTCCCCGCGGACCGCGTCAGCGAACAATCCGGGCGTGAGAACCGGCGTCGAGTCGAGCGCCGCCACCACCAGGCCGAGCAGACGCTCGGGCTCGAGCGCCTCGCTATCGCCGTGGCCGCTGATGCGATAAGTGAGGTCCAGCACCGGTCCGGCGCGACGCGGCCCATTCTGCAGCTGAGGCTGATGCGTGACCGCGACCAGGGCCACGTTCACCGCCGGGCCGCCGTCGCCCAGGGCCGGGTCGTCGGCCGCAAGATGGAAGACGCGGGCCTGCGGGACTGCACCCAGCCCCGCCAGCGCCTGTCGCAAGAGGTGGGCGAGAGTAGCTGTCGTTGCGGCAATGGCGAGGCTCGCGTTCATCTCCTCTCCCTTGCCGGAAACCGGCTTCGGTTATCCGTCGCCGACGCGCTCGATGTCGGCGCCGATGCCCTGGAGCTTCTCCTCGAGCCGCTCGTAACCGCGGTCGAGATGGTAGATCCGGCTGACCTGGGTCTCGCCCTCGGCGGCGAGGCCGGCGATGATCAGGCCCATCGAGGCGCGCAGGTCGGTCGCCATCACCGGCGCTCCGACCAGGCGGTCGACTCCGCGAACCACGGCGGAGCGTCCGCGCACCTCGATGTCCGCGCCCATGCGGTTCAGTTCGGGCACGTGCATGTAGCGATTCTCGAAGATCGTCTCGGTCAGGAGGCTGGTTCCTTTGGCCATGGTCAGCATCGCCATGAACTGCGCCTGCATGTCGGTCGCGAAGGCGGGAAAGGGCGCGGTCGACAGCGACAGCGGCTTGATCTCGCCATTGGCGAAGATGCGGATGCCATCGGCCGTATCCTCGACATGAACGCCGGCGTCGTGGAGCGCCGCCAGGGTCGCCGCCATGGAATCGCGGCGCGCGCCGACCAGTTCGACATCGCCGCCGGTGATCGCCGCGGCGCAGGCATAGCTGCCCGCCTCGATCCGGTCCGGCATCACGGCATAGCTGGCACCGTGCAGGCGATCGACGCCGTGGATGGTGAGCGTGTCGCTGCGAATGCCGTCGATCCTGGCGCCCATCGCGACCAGGCATTCGGCGAGGTCGGTGATCTCCGGCTCGCGCGCCGCATTCTCGATCACGGTCGTGCCCTTGGCGAGCACCGCGGCCATCAGCGCATTCTCGGTGGCGCCGACCGACACGACCGGGAAGCTGATCGTGCCGCCGGTGAGCCCGCCCTTGGGCGCGGTCGCCTTCACGTAACCGGCGGCGAGCTCGATCTCCGCGCCGAGCGCCTGCAGCGCCTTCAGGTGGAGGTCGATCGGCCGAGTCCCGATCGCGCACCCGCCGGGCAGCGACACCGTCGCCTCGCCGGTGCGGGCGAGCAACGGCCCGAGCACCAGGATCGACGCCCGCATCTTGCGGACGATGTCATAGGGCGCGACGGTCGAGGTGATGTTCGCCGCCTTGAACGTCATCGACCGGCCGAACTCGGCCGGCCGGGTCCCCTTGACCATGGTCGACACGCCGAGCTGGTTGAGCAGGTGCATGAAGCTGTCGACGTCGGCGAGCCGCGGCAGGTTGCGAAGCTCCAGGATCTCGTCGGTGAGAAGCGCGCAAGGCATCAGCGTGAGCGCCGCGTTCTTGGCGCCGGAGATGCAGATTCGGCCGTTGAGACGGCGGCCGCCGCGAATGAGGATTCTGTCCATTTGGAGGCGGGCTATGAAAGCTTTGCGCCGCCCATGCAAGCAGGCCAGACCGCTGGAAAATCAACGTCCGCCTGCGAAAGCCTTGATTTCGTTTAAGGGCAGAAACTTTATCTGGGTCTACATCTGCGTTGTTGTTCTAAGTGTCGGGTACCGGGGGATTTCAGGCGTTGGGGGGTAGCTGCCTAGCTGAGCGACTCAGCAACTATGTTGAATTGACGATTGCCGAGCGGGACATGCTGGACCGGCTCGAAGCGCAGCAGCGCAATGTCCGCCGCGATACGGTCGTCATCAGCGAAGGCGAGCCGGCGCGCGAACTCTACGTCGTTCAAAAAGGCTGGTTGCAAAGCAGCGTGCTGCTCGGCAATGGCGGCCGCCAGATCATGCGCATCAATTTGCCGGGCGACATCGTCGGCTTCGCGTCGCTCGCCTTCGACGATTCCCCGGAGACGGTGACCGCGCTCACCGACGCGACGATCTGTCCGTTCGACCGCGAGCGGCTCGCCATCCTGTTCGCCGAGCATCCGCGGCTGGCCGCGCTCCTGTTCGGGCTCACCGTCGCCGAGCGCGCGCAGCTCGCCGACCGCCTTGCCTCGATCGGCCGCACCTCGGCCCGGGCGCGGGTCGCGTCCTTGCTGTGCGAGATCTTCGCGCGGCTGCGGATGGTCAACGGTCCCGACTGGAACGCCGCCCATATCCCGCTCACCCAGGAAGAAATCGGCGATGCGACCGGTCTCACCGCGGTCCACGTCAACCGGATGATCCGCAACCTTGTCGAGGACGGCATCATCGAACGCAGCGGCAACAGCTTCCGACTGCTCGACCGCAAGCGCCTCGAGAACGAGGCCAATTTCGCCGATCGCTCCAAAATCTGCACCAGCTGGCTGCCGCCGGCGCGGGACTAGGCCCTGCCCTCCACCGTCCGGGGCAGACGGGTCAGGCCTTCTCAAGCGTGCATTGGAGCGGGTGCTGGTTCTCGCGCGCGAAGTCGATGACCTGCGAAACCTTGGTCTCGGCGACCTCGTAGGTGAAGATTCCGCACACGCCGACGCCGCGCTGGTGGACGTGGAGCATGACTCGGGTCGCGTCGTCGACGCCCATCTTGAAGAAGCGCTGCAGCACGTGGACGACGAACTCCATCGGCGTGTAGTCGTCGTTGAGCATCAGCACCTTGTAGGGCGCCGGAGTCTTGGAACGGGTGCGCGTCCGGGTCGCGACGCCGAGGCCGCTGCCGCCGTCATCGTCGCCGGTTTGGTCGGACATGGCTTTGATCACAGAGTCGCTGGTACGCATGGCTTGACCAATAATATGGCAACAGGGCCGGAACGGGCAAGTGCCGGACATGGTTTCCAGGTCCCGAACCGGCCCGGATATGAGAAGGGGGGGCCCCCCCCAACCGGGGGGGGCGCCCGGCGCGC
>JAEZFL010000053.1 GCA_023417515.1 Pseudomonadota bacterium
TGTGGTCCCCCTCCCCATGCGGCTGCGCCGCACAGGGAGGATGTGGTTGCGGGCGGCTTTTCCCGCGCCTAGGAACCCAACCGGACCTCAAGCGGCGGGAGGAGGCGTGTGAGCGACGAACTCGAAACGCCGCCGGGCGAGGTTGTGGAGCAGGGCCATCAGGAGGCTCCGCCCGAGTCGCGACACGATGCCGACGACCGCCTGAAGCCCGAATTCGTGAGCGCTGTGCTCGCCCGCGTCGCCGACGGCGACGACGAGGGCGCGCGCGATCTCGTCGATCCGCTCCACCCGGCCGACCTCGCCGACCTGTTCGAGCTGGTCGACAGCGACGAGCGCCGCCGCCTCGCCGCGGCGCTCGCCGAGAAGCTCGACGGCGAGGTCCTCGCCGAGATGAACGACTGGGTGCGCGAGGAGCTGATCGACGCGCTCTCGCCCATGCAGGTCGCCGAGATCGCCGGCGAGCTCGAGACCGACGACGCGGTCGCCATCATCGAGGACCTCGAGGAGGACGAGCAGCGCGCCGTGCTCCGAGCGCTCGACCCCGACGACCGCGCCGCGATCGAGGAAGCCTTGTCCTTCCCCGAGGAATCGGCCGGCCGACTGATGCGGCGCGACGTCGTCGCGGTGCCCGAGCATTGGCGGGTCGGCGACGTCATCGACTATCTCCGCGGCCAGGAGGATCTGCCGACCGATTTCTGGGAAATCTTCGTCGTCGACCCGCAGCACCACCCGGTCGGCACGATCATGCTGTCCTGGGTGCTGCGCACCCCGCGCACCATCCTGGTCGGCGACCTGATGCAGCGCGAGCAGACCCTGATCCCGGTCGACATGGACCAGGAGGAAGTGGCGCTGCGCTTCCAGAAATATGCGCTCATCTCCGCCGCCGTGATCGATCAGAGCGGGCGGCTGGTCGGAATGATCACCGTCGACGACGTCGTCCACATCATCCAGGAGGAAGCCAGCGAGGACGTCCTCCTCATGTCCGGCGCGGGCGAAGAGGGCGACATCAACCAGCCGATCCGCGACAGCTACCGAACCCGGGTGCGCTGGCTGGTCGCCAATCTCGGCACCGCTCTCGTCGCCTCGTTCATCATCGCCCTGTTCGGCGGGGCGATCGAGGAGATGGTGGCGCTTGCGGTGCTGATGCCGCTGGTCGCCTCGATCGGCGGCAATGCCGGCACCCAGACCATGGCGGTGGCGGTGCGCGCCCTGGCGATGAACCAGCTTACCCGCTCCAACAGCCTGCGCACCGTGTGGCGCGAGATCAGGGTGGCGCTGCTCAACGGTGTCACCATCGCCGTGCTGATCGGGATCGGCGCGGCTTTGGTCTTCTCCAACCCCATGCTTGGCGCAGTGATCGCGGCGGCGATGCTGATCAACATCGTCATCGCCGGCCTCGCCGGAGTGCTGGTGCCGCTGGCGCTCGACAGGTGGGGTCAGGATCCGGCGGTGGCCTCGTCGGTGTTCCTCACGATGATCACCGATTCGATGGGCTTCTTCGCCTTCCTCGGCCTCGCGGTCGCGTCCGGGCTGGTGAGCTAGAACGAAGCGGAGAGGTTAGCGCGCGGTGCCGCAGCGCACTTCGCTGGCGCCGGCGCCGCGGACCGTGCAGGCGGGGCGGCCGGCGATGACCACCGCGCCGAGGCCGTTGGCGTTGACCGTGATCGCGCGGCGGGCGTGAAGGGCGACGTCGCCGGTGGTCACGGCCGAGATCGTGCCGGTCTCGACGCTGAGGCCGGGAGCGAGCAGCGAGCCGGAGCCCTGAAGGTCGGCGGTGAAGGTTTCGGCAGTGCCGGCGAGCGCGATCGTCCCCGAGCCGCTGAGGCCGACCGAGAGATTGTCGGCTTCGATCCCCGTGGCGCCCAGCCTGCCGCTGCCCTGGACGACGAGGTCGATGCGCTGACCGGCGAGGCCGGCGATCTCAAGCTGGCCGCCACCCACGACTCGCGCCGTGCGCAGCGTGCGCGTGGCGAGCGTGATCGTGGCGGGCTCGACCGGACGCGCCGGAGCGCCGGTCCAGGCGGTGCGGTTGCGGCGAACGCGCAGGGTGGTGCCCTGGACGTCGACGGCGACCGCGTCGAGCGCCTGCTGCGATCCTTGCGCGGCGGCGGAGGTCGAGCGGTCGGTGACCAGACGCACGAGGAACGGCCCCTCGACGACGATCCGGTCGAAATCCTGGATCGCATAGCGGCGCTCGGCCGCGGTCGCGGCGCCGGCGCCCGAAAGTGCGGCGAAGGCAGCGAGCAGTGCGGCGAGAGAGCGAAGCATGGCCGTCATCATGCCGTGCAATGGTTAACGGTCAATGGCGCACCCAAGCCGTTGAAAGGCGGTGGCAAAGTCGGCATGGGAAGAGCGTGTCCAGCCTCAACATCAGCAAGGTCGCGGTCGGCTGCGGGAGCCTCGACGCGCTTCGCCGGCGCCAGGCTGCGCGGGCCGCGAACGGAATCGTGCCGATCGTCACCCGCTTCCGGCCGAAGCGCGCCGACGAGCTGGTCGGCGGCTCGATCTTCTGGATCCTCCAGCACCGGATCGCCGCGCGCCAGACCATCCTCGGCTTCGAGGAGCGCGCGGAGGACCGGCGAACGATCATCCGCCTCGATGCCGAGCTGGTGCCGGTCCGCCCCTTCCCGAAGCGCGCGCACCAGGGCTGGCGCTACCTGCCGCTCGAGGACGCGCCGGCGGACCTTGCCGAAGGCGAGGTCACCCCGGAACTGCCGCCGGCGCTTGCGCAGACGCTGGCCGCGCTCGCGCTGATCTAGTCTCGCGCCGACTCATGCCGCGAGACTAGCCGCACCTCACATCGCCGCTGCCCATCTTGCTGACGCTGCAGCGGGCGCCGCCGGCGACGGTGACGTTGCCGGAGCCCATGATCGAAACCCGGGCGGCGCCGCTGGCATGCATGTTGGCGTTGCCGCTGCCGGCGATCGACACGTCGGCGTCCTGCGCCTGCAGTCCGGCGAGCTCGGCATTGCCCGAGCCCATCACGTCGATCGAGGCCTGGCGGACCCGGCCGGCGGCGCGGACGTTGCCGGAGCCGGCAATGTCGAACTCGGCCGTGTCGGCCTGAAGCTGCTGGAGGATGAGGTTGCCCGATCCGGCAATCTCGCCGTCGAAGCGCTGGGTCTGGAGAGCGCTTACCTGGATATCGCCCGAGCCGGCGATCTCGGCGCCGCGAAGGCTCGGCGTGGTGACGTGGATGGTGACCCGGCCGGGGCCGCGGAAGCTGAAGCCGCGCTCGGTGCCGATCCGAAGCTCGCCGTCCTCGACGCGGATGTCGAGATGCTCGAGGACCGCGGTGTCGCCCTCGGCGCGGACCGAAGGCGCCCCGCCGACGGTCACGATGACATTGTGCGATCCGGCCAGCGACACCGTCTCGAACGCGCCGACCTGGAAGTCGCGGGCGCCCTGCACTCCGCTCGCCTCGACGACCCGCGCATCGGCGCCGGTCACGTTGCACGCGGCGAGCACCGCCGCTCCGGCCAAGGCCGCAAAGATGGCACGCATCGTCCTCTCCCCTGCTGTGTTGCCAAGGCAATACACCCCATGGAGCGCGAGGGCAAGATGCGAAAAGGGCGGCCCGGTCAGGGGCCGCCCTCTTGGCAGGAACCACGAGACGCCATCGTCATGCCGGGCCTGGTCCGGCATCCACCTTTTTCATTCCACCGTTGGAGGAGAAGGTGGACAGCGGATCAGGTCCGGGGTGACGAAAAGCGGTCAGGCGGCGTCCTCGGTCACCTTCGCCTTGTTGTGGACGAGCCACGCCTTGTTGAGGATCTCGAGCAGCTTCTCGAGCGCGGCCTTCTCGTCGATCTGCTCCATCGCGCCCAGCTCGCGGGCGAGACGGGTCGAGGCGGCCTCGAAGATCTGGCGCTCGGAATAGCTCTGCTCGGGCGCGTCCTCGGGGCGGAACAGGTCGCGGACCACCTCGGCGATCGACGCGAGGTCGCCCGAATTGATCTTCGCCTCATATTCCTGGGCGCGGCGCGACCACATGGTGCGCTTCACCTTGGGCTTGCCCTTCAGCGTGGTCAGCGCTTCCTGCATCGTCTTGTCGGACGACAGCTTGCGCATGCCGACGCTCTCGGCCTTGTTGGTCGGGACCCGGAGCGTCATTCGCTCCTTCTCGAAGCGGAGCACGTACAGCTCCAGACGCATCCCGGAAATCTCGGTGCTTTGCAGCTCGATCACACGGCCGACGCCGTGCTTGGGGTAAACAACAAAATCGCCAACGTCGAAGCTCAACGCCTTCGCTGCCATCAATCCAGCCTTCCGTTAAATTGGACGGCGCCGCGTCCTGCCCGGGTTGTCGCGGCGCACTCTGTCTGCCCAGATGCGAAACCGGCGGCTGCACGCGCCGGCGAGGGCTATATAGCACCGCCGGCGTCAAAAAGCTAGGGGCGCGGGCCCGGGGTGCAGGCAAGCGCGACCGGAAAGCCGGTCTCCCCTCCCTGGAAGGGAGGGGTAGGGGTAGGTGCGCGCGTCGGCGCGCTTAGAAGACTCCCAACCCCGCGGCGTGAAGCGCCTCGGAGGCATTGAGCCTCCTCACCGCTGACCCACCCCCGGCCCCTCCCTTGCAGGGAGGGGAGCTCAATCGCCTTCGCCGGGCTCGGCCGAGAAATATTTCTCGAACTTGCCGTCCTGGCCCTTGAACTCGTCCGCGTCGGCCGGGCTGTCCTTCTTGCGGGTGATGTTGGGCCATTCCGCTGAATAGGTGGCGTTGAGCTCCAGCCACTTCTCCAGGCCGTTCTCGGTGTCGGGAAGGATCGCCTCGGCCGGGCATTCGGGCTCGCACACGCCGCAGTCGATGCACTCGCTGGGGTTGATCACCAGCATGTTCTCGCCTTCGTAGAAGCAATCGACCGGGCACACTTCCACGCAGTCCATATATTTGCAGCGGATGCAGGCATCGGTGACGACGTAGGTCATGGTTTCTCGCTTCTCTGCGGCGGACGGCGCAATCCCTAGGCCGTGCCTGCTCGCCTCGTCAACGCACCTTCTTCGCCAGGGTTCGGCGCGGAACCCGAACTGGAGCGAAACACGTTGGATTCCAGTGGCGAGGCGGCTAGAGCACTTGCCGGGCGGTGGGAAGTCGTGGCGTGCGTGGGTGACCAGGGCGCCGAGCACGGGATTCGTAATGGCTCGACCTTCCGCCGACCTCCAGGAGCAGCGCTTCCAGCTGCTGGTCAATGCGGTGGTCGACTATGCCATCTACATGATCGACGCCGACGGCACGATCGCGACCTGGAATCCCGGCGCCAGGCGCTTCAAGGGCTATGAGGCCGAGGAGATTATCGGCCGCCCCTATGCGACCTTTTTCCTGCCCGAGGACCGTGAGGCGCGCCTGCCGCAGCGAATCCTCGCCACTGCGGCGAGCGAAGGCCGCTTCGAAGGCGAGGGCTGGCGCCTGCGCAAGGACGGGACGCGCTTCTGGGCGCATGTCGTGGTCGATGCGATCTACGATTCCGACCGCAACGTCGTCGGCTATGCCAAGATCACCCGCGACCTCACCGACAAGCGCGACGCCGCGGACGCGCTCAAGGAGAGCGAGGAGCGGTTCCGGATGCTCGTCCAGGGCGTCAGGGACTATGCCATCTACATGCTCGACCCCGACGGGCGGGTGACCAACTGGAATGCCGGCGCGGAGCTCATCAAGGGCTATTCGGCCGACGAGATCGTCGGCGAGCATTTCTCGCGCTTCTATACCGAGGAGGACCGCGCCAGCGGCGAGCCGGCGCGGGCGCTGGAGACGGCGCACACCCAGGGCAAATATGAGAAAGAGGCGTGGCGGGTGCGCAAGGACGGCAACCGCTTCTGGGCGAGCGTGCTGATCGACCCGATCTTCGACGAGGACGGCACGCTCAAGGGCTATGCCAAGATCACTCGCGACATTTCCGAGCGCAAGAAGGCCGAAGCGGAGCTCGAGGAAGCGCGCATCGCTCTCCAGCAGGCGCAGAAGCTGCAGGCGCTCGGCGAGCTCACCGGCGGCATCGCCCACGATTTCAACAATCTGCTGACGGTGATCCGCGGCTCGGCCGAGCTTCTCCTGCGTCCGGGGCTCAGCGCCGAGAAGCGCGAGCGCTATCTGGGCTCGATCATCGAGACGGCGGACCGGGCGACCGCGCTCACCAGCCACCTTCTCGCCTTCGGCCGGCGCCAGGCGCTGAAGCCGGAAGTGCTTCAGCTGAACGTCCGCCTCGATGCCTTTGCGGAGATGGTCCAGCGCACCTTCGGAAGCAAATATGAGGTGACGATCGACCTCGACCCCGAGCTGTGGCTGGTCGAGGTCGACGTCGCTCAGCTCGAGATCGCACTGCTCAACGCTGCGATCAATTCCCGCGACGCGATGCCCGACGGCGGCAGGCTGGTCCTGCGCACGCGCAACCGGCCCGAGAGCGACGAGGTTGCGGTCGAGGTCGAGGACGATGGCGAGGGCATGTCGGAGGAGATCGTCGAGCGAGTCTTCGAGCCGTTCTTCACGACCAAGCCGGTCGGCAAGGGGACCGGGCTCGGCCTGTCGCAGATCCACGGCTTCGCCGCCCAGACCGGCGGACGGGCGGAAATCACCTCGAGCCCCGGCGAAGGGACTCGGCTGGCCATCGTCCTTCCGCGCAGCCACAAGGCCGAGGAGGAGGACGAGGCCGCCGAGGCTCCGACCCTGCCCTTTGCCGGACTGCGCGTCTTGCTGGTCGAGGACAATGAGCAGGTTCGCCGCTTCGCCGAGCATCTGCTCGAGGAAATGCATTGCGAGGTGACGAGCGCGCAATCGGGCGAGGCGGCGCTGGCCGTTTTGGGCAAGGAGAGCTTCGACCTCCTGTTCACCGACGTGGTGATGCCGGGAATGAGCGGAATCGAGCTCGCCAACCGGGTCAGGAAGGAATTCCCCGACCTGCCGATCCTGCTCGCCAGCGGCTATAGCGAGGAGGTCGTGCGCGGCGCGGCCAACAAGTTCCGAATGATCTCGAAGCCCTATGGCCTGGCGTCGGTAAGCCAGGCCTTCGGGGAGATCATCCCGAGCCAGGCCGCCGCCTAGCGGTTGCGAGGCGGGGGCAATCTGGCGAAACCTAGAAGTCGATCTCGCTGTAAAGGGTTCGAGCCTCGGCCGGGGGGCCGCGGCGGGCGGGGAGCGCCTCGATCCTGAGGACTCGCACCTTGCCGTGAACCGCGAAGCTCAGCACGTCGCCGATGCCGACCGGCGCGTGGCTTCGGTCGATGACCCGCCCGTTGATCCGAAGGCGGCCTTGCTCCGCAATCGCCTGCGCCGCCGAGCGGGTCTTCACGATCCGCGCGAACCACAGATACTTGTCGAGCCTGAGGCGCGCCGCGCCCGGATCAGCCACGCGCCAGTCCGGCGAGCGCTGCGAAAGCGGGCGAGACGGGCCCGGCATGGTCCTTGCGGCGGCGCGCGCGGCCTCGCCACACCCAGGCGCGCTCGTCGCCCTCGGCGCGGAAGCCGACATCGCGCATCAGCTTGGCGACCGCATCGGGGGTCAGGCCGAGCGAGGTGACGAGGGCGTCGTTGACCACCGCCTCCTGCTTGCCGGCGCGCGCTTCATGGGCATGGGCTGCCATCCGCTCGGCCATGTCGACTCGAAGCAATTGCGGCCCGACACGCCGGAAGCCGAGACGGGCGGTTGCGGAGACGTCTCCATTCGCGGGAAGCACGACCGAGCCGGGCGGCGGCAGCCAGGGCATGTCGGCACCGGCCGCGGCGGCGCGGAGGGCGGCGCGCCAGCGCATCGGCTCCGGTTTCAGGACGGCCGGCATGAACAGGTCGAGGGCGCCAATGCGGATGCCGCTCGCGTGGAGCTTGCGCCGGTGCCCGCGGTCGAGCGCCTCGAGCGGGTGCGCCACCGCCTCGCGGGCGATGATTCCGCCTTCGTCGACCAGCATCGCCAGAACCGCTCGAAGGGCCGGCGGCGCGGCGGCGTCCTGGCCCGAAATGCCGGCCTGGCGGAGCGGCGCGAGGCTGCGCTCGACCTGGTGCGCGACCCACGCCTTGAGGCGGTCGATCACGGCGTTTCGGCCGCGCTCCGAGACGCTGTCGATCCGGCGGTCGAGCTGGACCCGGGGGCTGAGCAGGTTCTTGCCGGGCACCAGATTCGCGACCTCGTGGCCGCGCCATAGAATGGCCGGCGGCAGCGACGGCTCGCTGCGCAGCGAGAAATGGTCGTCGGTGTCGGCGACGAGCGCGGCGGCGCGCTTCTCATATTCGCCGGCAAGACGGCGCTCGGCGGTGGCGAGAAGCATCTTGCGGTCGGCATGCTTCGCAGTCGGGTCCACTTCGAAACGGAAGCCCTGGAGCTTGCCGATCGCGTAGCTTCCGACGGTGACCTCGCCCTGCTCGTCGACGATCACCGGATGCTCGTCGGCGCCGCCCTTGCGGCCGAGGTCCTTCAGCAGGACCGAGGTTCGGCGGTCGACGAAGCGCTGGGTCAGCCGCTCGTGGAGCGCGTCCGACAATTTCTCCTCGATTCCGCGGGCGCGCTCCGCCATCTCGGCCGGCTCGTGAAGCCAGTCGTGGCGGTGGGCGATATAGGCCCAGGTGCGCACCCCGGCGAGGCGGTCGGCCAGGGTGTCGATGTCGCCCTGGACATTGTCGAGGCGGGCAAGCTGCTCGCCATACCAGGATTGCGGGATCCGGTGGTCGCCCTGGTTCAGGAACTCGAACAGGCGCGCGACGAGGCGGCCATGCTGCTCGGTGCCGGTCTTGCGGAAGTCGGGCAGGCCGCAGGCGGCCCACAGCCGCCGAACCGCCCGCTCGCCGCGCACCTGGCCGGCGACGGCGGGGTCAATGGCGAGCGACTTGAGCACCGCCAGATCGACCGCTTCCGGAGCGGCGCGCAGTCCGGGCCGATCGGGACGGCGTTCCAGCGAGCGGATCAGCCCGTCGACGCTTCGATAATCGGGGTCGCCGTCGCGCCAGTAGAGGAAGTCCAGCGGCGCGAACTTGTGGTTCTCGATCGCGTCGATCTCGTCCTCGCGGAACTCGGCGAGCGCCTCGCCCTCGATATTGAGAGTGCCGAACGTGCCGTCGCGCTGGTGGCGCCCGGCGCGGCCGGCGATCTGGGCCATCTCGGCCGGAGTCAGCCGGCGCCGACGGCGGCCGTCGAACTTGGAAAGGCCGGCGAAGGCGACATGGGCGACGTCCATGTTGAGGCCCATGCCGATCGCGTCGGTGGCGACGAGATAGTCGACCTCGCCGGCCTGGAACATCTCGACCTGGGCGTTGCGGGTGCGTGGGCTGAGAGCCCCCATCACCACCGCCGCGCCGCCGCGCATGCGCCTCAATGCCTCGGCGACCGCATAGACCTGGTCGGCGGAGAAGGCGACGATCGCCGACCGCGGCGGCAAGCGGGAGAGCTTGGCGGCGCCGGCATAAGAGAGAGTCGAGAAGCGCGGGCGGCTGATGATCTCCGTCTTGGGAAGAAGCGAACGCACCATCGGCGCGAGGCTTTCGGAGCCGAGGATCATCGTCTCCTCGCGGCCGCGGGCGTTGAGCAGCCGGTCGGTGAACACATGGCCCCGCTCGGGATCGATTCCGAGCTGCGCCTCGTCGATGGCGACGAAGGCGAAGTCCCTGCGGAGGTCGTTTTCCTCCTTGCCGCGCACAGGCATGGATTCGGCGGTCGTCAGGAACCAGCGCGCCTGGGGCGGAAGGATCTTCTCCTCGCCGGTGATCAGCGCGACCTCGTTCGGTCCCTTGATCCTGACGACCCGGTCATAGACCTCGCGCGCGAGAAGGCGGAGCGGGAAGCCGATGAGGCCGGAGGAATGGCCGCACATCCGCTCGACGGCGAGATGGGTCTTGCCGGTGTTGGTCGGGCCCAGGACGGCCTTGACGGTCGAGTGCCCCAAGTCCTTCATCATCCCTAGATTGGGCGAACGTTCGCCAAGCGCAATCTTTCCGAAGGATTCCTCCCCCAGCTCGCTGGGGGAGGAGGACCATGCGAAGCATGGTGGAGGGGCGCGAGCAAAGCGAGCGTCTTGAAGAAAGACCGCCTGCGGCGGCCCCTCCACCATCCTTCGGATGGTCCCCCTCCCCGGCAAATGCCGGGGAGGACAGATTATCCGTAACGCGGCTTTAACCATTGACGCGCAGAGGGTGGAAAGCAGTAAGCTCTTGATATTCAGCGCGAGGGGCTGAGCGGCTTGTACCAGTTCAGGGAATTCGCCCCGGCAGGGAATGCCCCGGCCGCGCGGCTGCGCGGGACCGGCGCGTTCGGCATGCCGGTGCCCGGAGCCAAGGCCGCCGCGCCGAGGCCGTTCTCCCTCGTCGTCGATCTCGGCAGCGGCATCGGCTCGCGCCAATGGCTGCGCGGCCTCGCCACCTGCGGCGCCCTGTGCTTCGCGGCCTGGTCCTTCTGGCCGGCGATGGCGACCACCCCCGGTCTCAGCCCGCCGCCGCTGACGCCCGATCTACGCATGGAGAATGACGCGCTGGCCATCGCTCCGGCCGCATTCGGAAGCGCCACCGGCCGCCGGATGGCGCCGACCGACGCGGTCCAGCCGCTCGCCGACGCGCCCGAGCGGCCGACCATCGACATCCGAGCGACCCTGGCCGGCGCCGGCGACATCGTCGCGACGTTGACTCGCTCCGGCGTCAGTCGCGACGAGGCTCAGGCGATCGCGGCGATGGTCTCCGGGGTTGTGCCGCTCAATGACATCGCCGCCGGCACCTTGCTCGACCTTCGCCTCGGCCGCCGGCTCGGCATGACCTCGCCCCGGCCGATCGAGCGGCTCGCGCTGCGCGCCACGTTCGGAATGAAGATCGAGATCCGGCGCGTCGGCGGCCAGCTCGTGCTCAACCGCCAGCCGATCGACGTCGACTCGACACCGCTGCGAATCCAGGGAACGATCGGCGGCAGCCTCTACCGCTCCGCCCGCGCCGCCGGCGTTCCGCCGCGCGTCGTCGAGGCCTATATCCGAGCGCTTGCCGGCCATGTCGGAGTGCCCGGAGGCCTTGGCGCCGGCGACCGTTTCGACATCATCGTCGAGCATCGCCGCGCCGCCACCGGCGAGACCCAGACCGGCGCGCTCCTTTATGTCGGGCTCGACCGCGCGACCGGCCGCGATATCCAGCTCATGCAATGGACGATCGGCGGCCGCTCGCAATGGCTGGAAGCGTCCGGAGTCGGCCGCGAAAGCAGCAACGGCTTCAGGATGCCGGTCCACGGCCGGGTCACCTCCAATTTCGGCCGCCGGGTCCACCCGATCCTGCGCTACGCCCGATTCCATGCCGGCATCGATTTCGGCGCGCCCTACGGCGCCCCGGTCATGGCCGCGGCGAGCGGGCAGGTGACGTCGGCGGGCTGGCAGGGCGGCTATGGCCGCGCGGTCAAGATCAGCCACGGCGGCGGCATCCAGACCCTCTATGGGCATATGAGCAGCCTCGCCGTGGCGCCGGGCCAGCAGGTCGTCGCCGGCCAGGTCATCGGCCATGTCGGCTCGTCGGGCTTCTCGACCGGCCCGCACCTCCATTACGAGCTTCACCGCAACGGCACGCCTATCGACCCGGCCTCGTTCCGCTTCACCACCCGCGCGGCCCTGGCCGGCGGCGAGCTCGCATCCTTCCGGGCGCGCATGCAGAGCCTGCTCGCGACCCCGGTGGGCGCTGCGCCGGCGGCGGACCGGGTAACGTTCGCGGGTGCGGGCAGTAGCCAGACGGGTCTGCGATAAGCAACAGCCGTTCGGCCTGAGCCTGTCGAAGGCCTGCCTTTCCTTCTTACGATCGAAAGGAAGGACAGGGCTTCGACAAGCTCAGCCCGAACGGTGATTGAGGTCTGAGTGTTTCGGGGTGCTCAGCGCCCCTGGGCGCGCCAGCGCTTGACGACTCGGGTGACGATTCCTTCCTCGTCGCCGCTGCGCCGCCACAGCTCGCTGAAATGCGGGTCGGCGGAGGCCGGACGGCGCTCGCGCTCGAGGTCGTCGAACGACACCCGGATCGGGATCGACACGCCCTCGCCGCAGATGATGCACTCACGGTTGCGCAAGGCCGGGATCACGTCGAGGAATCCGCGCGCCCCTTCCGGCATCGCGCCTTTCACGAAATTCTGGTCGCGGTCGTTGTTGAGGCGCATGGCGATCAAGGTGCCGCACTGCGACAGCACGCCTTCGGCAAGGTCGGACGGGCGCTGGGTGATGAGGCCGAGGCTGACGCCGTACTTACGGCCCTCCTTGGCGATCCGCTCGAGCACCTTGCGCACCGCCTGGCCGGACGAGGTCTTGTCGGCCGGGACGTAGCGGTGGGCCTCCTCGCAGACCAGCAGGATCGGCCGCTGCACCTCGTTGCGCGACCAGATCGCATAGTCGAACACCAGGCGGCTGAGCACCGCGACGACCACCGAGACGATGTCGGACGGGACGCCGGACACGTCGACGATCGAGATCGGCTTGCCCTTGGCGGGAAGCCGGAAGACCTTGGAGATGAAGCCCGACATGGTGTCGGCGATCAGCATGCCCGAAAACATGAACTGGTAGCGCGGGTCTGACTTCAGCTCGTCGATCTTGCTCTTGAGGCGCATGTAGGGCGCGGTGTCGGTGGCCTTGTTCAAGAGGCCCATCTCGGTCGCGATCGCGTTGGTGAGGTCGGACAGGGTGTAGGGAATGGGCGAGTCGACGGTGAGCTTGTTGAGGCCCTGCGCCGCCCGGTTCTTGGCGCGCGCCTGGAGCAGGCACTTGGCGAGGATGTCCATGTCGCGCTGGCGGTCCGCGCCCTGGGTGGTGACGAAGACCTCGCAATGCTCCTCGAAGTTCATCAGCCAGTAGGGCATTGCGAGATTGTCGACGTTGAACAGCTCGCCGTCGCCCTTAAACGCCGCCGAATATTCGCCGTGCGGGTCGATCATGACGATATGCCCCTCGGGGCTCATGTCGCAGATCTTGTGCATGATCAGCGCCGCGGACGTCGACTTGCCGGTGCCGGTCGAGCCCAGCAGGGCGAAATGCTTGCCGAGGAAGGAATCGACGAGCAGCGAGGCGCGGACGTCCTTGGTCGGGTAGACGGTGCCGATCTCGACATGGGCGCGCTCGTCGGCGGCGTAGATCTGCTTCAAGTCCTTGCGAGTCACCGGGAAGGCGCGGCTGCCGGGCAGCGGGTAGGTCGTGACTCCGCGCTTGAAATTGGTGAACTGGCCCGAATGCGGGTCCTCGTCGCCTTCGCCGAGGAAGTCGACGTCGGCCAGGACCGCGCTTCCGTCATTGCTGATCTTGAGGCTGCGGACGTTGGCGAGCAGCCAGTGGCGCTGCGCCTGGAGGCGGACCTGGCTGCCGACCTGGCCGGACATGGCGACGCTGGGATCGGGATCGTTGGCGAGCGCGTGGAGCCGGGCGCTGTCGAACTCGATCGTGGCGCTGCTTCCGGAAATGGCGAAGACCCGGCCGATCCATTGCGGGCCGCTCTCCGGCTGGGAGGCAAAGCCGGGCGCGCTGGCCGCGGTGCCTTCTTCGGCGGGAAGCGGGATCGTGCGCAGGTTGTTCATGTCGGTCATAAGGTCGGCACAGGCTCTCTTCGTGAGACGAAACCTGCTAACCCAAGAGAGTAAACAACTGCTTGTCCGTGCTTTTCGATGAGTTCCTGTCGTCGCAGTTGCCGGGCCGGCGCGTGTACCTCTCGCCTCGCAGCCGCTCGTTATTCCCGGGCGAAGGCGGCGCTCGCGCCGAAGCCGAGCAGAAGCGATATGGCGACCGCGGCGATGCCGTAGGAGAAGGACCAGCGTTCGGCGGCGCGGGCGACGAAGCCTTCGAACCCCAATTTCTCGATGCGAATGTCGCGCGTGGCGCCCGCCAGCACCCGGCCGTCGCGGATCAGGAAGGTCTCGGCGGTATAATTGCCGACCGGCACACGCGCCGGGACGTTGATCCGGGCGGTGTAGAGCACGCCTTCGGTGATCGTGACTCCGGTGGGATATTCGGCATAGAGGCCGGACCGGCGCCTGAGGTCGATGAGCCCGGCCTCGAAGCGGCGCATCTCCTCGGTCGCGGCGCCGCCGCCCGGCGACAATTGGAGGTTGTTGAGGCCGAGCTCGTAGATGGCGGCGGTACGCTCGTCGACGATGCGGCTGACCGGCCGCGACGAGGCGACGGCGTAGAAAGCGGGGGCCGAGCGGAAGCGGGTGCGCCCGACGTTCATCCAGATGCCCATGACCTTCTGCTTCTCGCGCACGACGATGCGCTCGAGCGGGCCCTTCAGAACCACGACGACGTCGGTGACGCCTTCGGGCGGCTGGCCGCGCGGATAGACGATCGCCCCGTAGAGGAGCAGCTCCTCGCCGGTGAAGCTGTAGCGGATCTCGATCTGGCGGTTCGACACTTCCGGGACCAGCCGCGGCTCGGCCTGGCCGAGCGCCAGCGGCATCGCGAGCATGAGCAAAAGGACCCGGACCAGCCTCAATTGGTGGTTCCGCCAAAGGCGGAACCGGGCCGGTGCCGTCTTGTGGAGCCTCATAAGAGCTGCACCGTGTAGATCTCTTCCGGCTGCCAGGCGAGCTGGAGCAACATGCGCAAGGCGACGACGAGGACGAGGATGGCGAGGAGCAGGCGCAGCAGCTCGGGCTTCATCGACTGGGCGAAGCGCGCGCCATATTGCGCGCCCACCACCGAGCCCAGCAGCAGCAGCACCGCGAGCACGATGTCGACCGACCGGGTCGTCGTCGCATGGACCATGGTCGTGACGGCGGTGACGAACAGGATCTGCAGAAGCGACGTTCCGACCACCACCTGCGCCGACATGCCGAGCAGGTAGATCATCGCCGGCACCATCACGAAGCCGCCGCCGACGCCGAGCATGGCGGTCAGGATGCCGGAGAACAGGCCGAGCAGGAACGGCGCGAGCGGGGAGATGTAGAGGCCCGAGCGATAGAAGCGCCAGCGGAAGGGCAAAGCGGCGACCAGCGGATTGTGCCGGCGCGGCGGCTTTGCGTGCTCCTTCGCCTTCAGCATGCCAAGCGCGGTCGCGGCTTCCTTCGCCATCAAGATGCCGATGCTGCCGAGCATGATGACGTAGAGGATCAG
>JAEZFL010000092.1 GCA_023417515.1 Pseudomonadota bacterium
CCCCAAACCCCTCCCCACAAGGGGGAGGGGCTGAACGGTCACGCCGCCGCCTCGGCGGGAATGTCCGGCACCGCGCCTTCCGGAAGTGCGCCGATGATGCCCTTGAGCTCGGTGAATTCCTCGATGCCATATTTGCCGAACTCGCGCCCGTTGCCGGACTGCTTGTATCCGCCGAACGGGATGTTCGGATCGAGATTGGCGGAGTTCACGAACACGCTGCCCGCGCGAAGCTTGCGCACCACTTCGCGCGCCTGCGCCGGATCGCCCATGACATAAGCGGCGAGGCCGTAGACCGTGTCGTTGGCGATCCGGATCGCCTCCTCGACGCTATCATAGACCATCACTCCGAGCACCGGCCCGAAAATCTCCTCGCGGGCGATGGTCATGTCGTTGGTGACGCCGGCGAACAGGGTCGGCTTGACGTAATAGCCCGAGTCCTTGCCCTCGACGCGGCCGGGGCCGCCGGCGACCAGCTCGGCGCCTTCCTCGATGCCCTTGGCGATCAGGGCCTGAATCTTCTCATATTGCGGCCGGTTCACCACCGGGCCGATATGCTGGCCCTCCTTGAGCGGCTCGTCGACCGCCGCCTTCTCGAAGAAGGCGCGCAGATAGGCGACCGCCTCGCCATACTGGCTGCGGTGGACGAGCAGGCGCATCGGCGCGATGCAGCTCTGGCCCGAATTCATCAGCAGCCTCAGCGCCGCGCCCTTTAGCGCCTTGTCGAGCGGAGTGCCCGGAAGGATGATGTTGGCCGACTTGCCGCCAAGCTCCTGGTGGACCCGCTTCACTGTGTCGGCGGCGTTCTTGGCGACGAGGATTCCGGCGCGGGTCGAGCCGGTGAAGCTCACCATGTCGACGTCGGGATGCTGCGCCAGCGCCGTGCCGACGCCCGGCCCGTCGCCCTGCACCAGGTTGAACACGCCCGCCGGCACGCCCGCCGCATGAACCGCCTCGGCGAAGATGGCGGCGCAGCCCGGAGTCTGCTCGGACGGCTTGAGCACGACCGTGTTACCAGCCGCGAGCGCGGGAGCGACCTTGGCGGTGATCTGGTTGAGGGGCCAGTTCCACGGCGTGATCAAAGCGACGACGCCGATCGGCTCGCGAAGCACCCAGTTCGGGCCGACCTTCTCCTCGAAGTCGAAGTCCTTGAGCGCGGCGATGCCGGTCAGAAGGTGCCCCAGGCCCGCACCCACCTGGGCCGTGCTCGCCATCGAGATCGGCGCCCCCATCTCCTCGCTGATCGCCCGCGCCATGTCGGGCATGCGCGCCTGATATTCCTGGACGATTCGCTCGAGCAGCGCGATCCGCTCCTCCTTGCTCGTGACGGAGCAGCCTTCGAACGCCGCTCGCGCCGCAGCGACCGCCCTGTCGACGTCCGCGGCACTGCCCAGGATCACTTCCGACACCGGCGCCTCGGTCGCCGGGTTGATCACCGCGTGGCGACGGCCGCCGTCGCTCTCGACCCACTGACCGTCGATATAGTGGCGCAAATAGCTGTTCATGGCCGCGCTCCGCTGGATTGGTTCGGCGACCCTGTGCGACCGCGCCGGACCCGAGTCCAGCCGTCAGCCGGCCTTGCGGCCGCCGCCGAGGAACATGCCGCCGCCGCCGCGGTGGAACTGGATGCCGAGCATCAGGCTCTCGGCGATGCGCTCGGCCTTCTCCTGCATCGCCGCGGCACTCTCCGCGTCGAGCAATTCCTCGGTCGTCTCGCGCCACAGGCCGAGCCACCGTTCGAAGCCCGCCGGCGAGATGGCGTCGCCATGCTTGATGTGCGCCGGCAGCGGCCGGCCCTTGTAGCGGCCGCTGGTCAGCATCACGGACGACCAGAAGGCCTGGAGCCGGTCGAGATGGTCGGGCCAATCGTCGATCGCGCGGTTGAACACCGGTCCGATCAGATCGTCCTGCCGCACCCGCGCATAGAAGGTGTCGACGAGCAGCTTCAGGGAGTCTTCGGTGATCGGGGATTTCATGTCGTCGCTTCGCAAACGCCGCGGCGCCCGAGCTTGCGTTATGGTGACCCCTACGGGAATCGAACCCGTGTTTCAGCCGTGAAAGGGCCGCGTCCTAACCGCTAGACGAAGGGGCCGTTGAGCCGGAGCGGGCGACTTAAGGGCAGGCGCGACGGGGGTCAAGCCGCCGTCAGTCGGCGAAGGCGGCGTCGTCGAGATGAAGCTCGGCCGAGGCGCGGCCGTTCCAGTCGTCGCGCTTCATCCGTCCCGCCAGCCACAGCTTGCGGCCGCCGCCCGCGAGCAATGCCTGGCCTAGCGGCTGGTCCGCCATTCGGAAGCCGACCGCCTTGACGCGCCGGCCGTCCTCGCCGCTCACCAGCAGCCTGATGTGGCCGCTTCCGACCACGTCCGCCTTGATCACCTTTGCCGGCCCCGCGACGACCCGTGGCGCCGGCCAGCCGGCGCCATAGGGGCCGCCAGCCTCGAGCGCGTCGCACAGATCAGGGCAGATGCCGCCGCAGGCGAGCGCCGCATCGATCAGCAGGCTGCGGTCCTCGCGGGCGCGAGCGACGGCGCGCGCGAGCCGCTCCTCGAGGAAATCGGAGAGCGCCTCGACCTTGTCGGCGGCGACCGTGAGGCCAGCCGCCATGGCGTGGCCGCCGCCGGCGACGAGCAGCCCGCTGTCCTTGGCCGCCAGCACCGCGGCGCCGAGATCGACGCCGCTGATCGAGCGACCCGACCCCTTGCCGATTCCGGCGCCGTCGAGGGCGATGACGATGGCGGGGCGGCCTGTCTTCTCCTTGAGCCGCCCGGCGACGATCCCGATCACGCCGGGATGCCAGCCGGCGCCGGCCGTGACGACCACCGCGCGATTGTCCTGGTGCGCCGCCGCGGCCTGGGCCGCCTCGGTCACCAGCATCTCGATCGCGCGGCGCTCCTCGTTGTGATGGTCGAGTTCGACCGCGATCGCCGCCGCCTCGAGCGGGTCCTCGGTGGTGAGCAGGCGCACGCCGAGGTCGGACGTGCCGACACGGCCCGCCGCGTTGATCCGCGGGCCGAGCGCGAAGCCGAGGTCGGAGCAGGCCGGCGCCCGGGTCAGCCGCGATGAATCGATCAGCGCCGCCATGCCGATATTGCGGCGCTGCGCCATGACCTTGAGGCCCTGCGCCACGAAAGCGCGGTTGAGGCCGCGCAACTGCGCGACGTCGGCGACGGTGCCGAGCGCGACGAGATCGAGCAGCTCGATCAGCTTGGGCTCGGGCCGGGTCGCGAAGAACCCTCGCGCCCGCAGCGTTCGAAGCAGGGCCGCGCCGAGCAGGAAAGCGACTCCGACGGCGGCCAGATGACCGTGCGACGCGGCCTCCTCGGCCTCGTCGAGCCGGTTGGGATTGACCAAGGCGAAGGCCTCGGGAAGCCGCGATGCGCATTGGTGATGGTCGACGACGATCACTTCGGCGCCGGCCGCCCTGGCCTCGGCGAGCGCGTCGAACGCCTGGGCGCCGCAATCGACGGTGACGATCAACCGCGTGCCGCCCTCGACGATTCGCACCAGTGCTGCGCCCGACGGACCGTAGCCTTCCATGAGCCGGTCCGGGATGTAGGCGGCGGGGCCGAGACCGAGCTGGCGCAGAAGCCGGATCAGCAGGGCCGCCGAGGTTGCGCCGTCGACGTCATAATCGCCGAAGATGGTGACCGGCTCGCCCGTCTCCACCGCGTCGGCGATGCGGGCGGCGGCGGCCTCCATGTCGCGGAAGATGGCCGGGTCGGGCATGAAGCCGCGGATCGTCGGCGTGCGGTGGCGCGGCAGGTCGTCGCGAGCGACCCCGCGGGCCATCAATATCTGATCGACGAGGTCGTCGGGCTTGAAGCTGTCGTCGGTCGCGTCGGCGGCGCTGTGGCGCCAGCGCCAGGCCTGGCCGCCGAGCGACCGCTCGACGCCGCACACGAGGGAGGAGGCCATCAACATGGCCGCAGCCTAACCCACGGCGAGTCGCAGGTGAATCCCGCACGAGGGTAAAGACGGCTTTGATTGTGGATAAGCCGCTCAGCGGCGGCGCGCGGTTTCCAGCCGCTCGGCGGTGACCGGGTAGCCGAGATCGTCGGGTATGCAGACCCAGCTTCGCCCTTCCCGCTCCTCGACCCAGGGGGTGATCGTTCGAACCTCGTGACGCTCGGCGTCGGCGCGCGCCTCGGCGAACGAGCCGTAGCGGGCCAGCCGTTCGAGGTTGCGGCGGGTCGGGAAGATGGCGTGGGCGCGGTCCGCCTCCAGCTCGGCGAGCACGTCGCGCGCGCTCGCCCAGAAGGCGCGGGTCACCTCGCCCGGCTGCGGCGACGGCACCCCTGCGCCGTCGGGCGCGGCAGCGAGAAAGAAGGTCGCGTCGAACCGGCGGGTCTCGCGAAAGTTCGGGCACCAGCGGGCGAACGGCACGAGACCGTGAAGGTCGAGCGCCGCGCCGGCTTCCATGAGGAGGTCGGCGAAGTCGCGCCCGGCAAACAGACCGGCACGGATCGTTTCGACCTGCTCGGCGGCCAGGCCCGGCACGGGCGCGATCCCGGTCTCCTCGATCGTCTCGCGAACCGCCGCGATGCGCGCCGCCAGGACCTCGCCGCCATCCCCGAGCCGCGCGGCCGCCGCCTGGTCCTGAGGGTCGATGCGGCCGCCCGGAAACACCAAGGCGCCGGCTGCGAAGGCCATATGGCCGGGCCGCTCCATCATCAGCAATTCGGGAGGTGCGCCGGGCACGTCCCGCATCAGCACCAGGGTCGCGGCGGGAACGGGAGGCGGCAACTCGTCCATGGCGGCCTAGCTAGAGAGCCGGCCGCCTTTTGGCAAAGAAGCTAGATTTCGAATTCAAGAAGAACCGGCTCCTGCTCGTCCGGCTTGTGCCCCTTCTTCAGCTCCTCGTTGAGCCGAATGATCGTGTTGGTGGCCGTCGCGGTGAAGATGCCCGGGAAGATGCCGTGGACCAGGCAAGCGCCGCCCGCCGCCAGCATTCGGGAACCGACCCGGGTGGCGCGCTTGAGATGCGCGCCATAGGCCATTCCGGCCTCGGCCAAATGGCTGCGCCCGGCGCCAAAAAGACCCTTGCCCGACATCCCCAACCTCATGTCTAGAACGGCCGGCGACAGATCCGGCCCTTGGGCGCAGCTATAGCGCAGCGGGCGGCCGGAGGACAGGCGGAGGCTTACGACCGGTGACCAGGCATGTGGCAATCATCGGCGGCGGCTTTTCCGGGACGATGCTGGCGGTGCAGCTGCTTCGGCGAGGCTTGGGCCGTGTCACGCTGATCGAGCGCTCCGGGCCGCCCGGGCGCGGCCTCGCTTATGGCGCGGCCCACCCTACACACCTGCTCAACGTGCGCGCCGCCGGCATGAGCGCCTATGCGGACGATCCCGGCCATTTCGTGCGCTGGCTGGAGACACGCACAGCCGAGGAAGCCGCGGCGAGCTTCGCGCCCCGCCTCGTCTATGCCGACTATGTCCAGGAGCAGCTGCGCGAGGCCGCCGCCGCGGCTCCCGGCCGACTCGAGCTGGTCGAGGACGATGCGACGGACATCGCCGAGGCGGCGGGACGCGTGACGGTCAGCCTCGCCGGCGGCGAGCGAATCGAGGCGGACGCCGCGGTGCTGGCGATCGGCAATTCGCCGCCCAAGCCGCCGCGGATGCTTGCTCAGGCGAAGCTGCCGCCGGAACGCTTCTTCGCCGATCCCTGGCTGCCCGGTGCGACCGCAGGGCTTGGCTCCGACGACAGCGTGCTGGTGATCGGCACCGGCCTCACCATGGTCGACGTCGTGCTGCTGCTCGACCAGCGCGGATTCAGCGGACCGATCCTCGCCGTCTCGCGCCGCGGCCTGCTTCCGCGACCCCACGCCGCAGGACCGCCGCCAAAACCGCTCAGCGAGGTGCCCATCCCGATCGCCTCGCGGCTGCTTCGTGAGGTCCGCGAGCAAGGCGAATCGGTCGGCTGGCGCCACGCGGTCGACTCGCTTCGCCCGGTCACCCAGGATCTATGGCAAAAGGCGGCTGTGGAGGTGCGCGGCCGCTTCCTCCGCCATCTGCGCCCGTGGTGGGACGTGCATCGCCACCGGATCGCCCCCGAAATCCACGAACGACTCCAGGCGATGGTCGATCGCGGGCAGCTTCGAGTCGCGGCCGGCAAGCTGGTCGGCGCAGAGAACCGGCCGGACGGAATCGCCATCGACTGGCGGCCGCGCGGCGCGAGCGAGACGGCGCAGATGACGGTCGCGCGCATCATCAACTGCACCGGTCCCGAGGCGGACCTGCGGGCGACCGCCGATCCGCTGCTGCGAACTCTGGTTGGGCGCGGCACGATCCGCCCCGATCCGCTCGGCATCGGCGTCGAGGTCGACGACGCGTCCCGCATCGTTGCCGGCGACGGACGAGTCCAGGATCGCCTTTTCGCGGTCGGCCCGATCACGCGTGGCACCTTCTGGGAGATCGTCGCGGTGCCCGACATCCGCGCGCAGCTCGCCGGAGTCGCCGAAAGACTGGCCAAAGACTAGCTCCGCCGACCGAGAGGGCCGTCGACAGTAGATTCCCGAGATTGGCCGTTAACCATTCGCCGCTCCATAGCTGCCGCCGAGTCGCGGGCGGGGTTTAAGGCAATGAAGAACAGTATTTTTTCATCCGGCGAGCGGTGGAGCGCGCCGAATGTCGAGGCTTTGGAGCCGGAGATCCTCGTCCTCGGCGTCGGCGGCGCCGGCAACAACGCCGTCGACGCGATGATCCGCAAGGATCTGCTCGGCGTGCGCTTCGTCGCGCTCAACACCGACGCTCAGGCATTGCGCGCCAGCGCGTGCGAAGAAATCGTCCAGATCGGCCGGGTCAATCGCGGTCTCGGCGCCGGCTCGTCGGCCGACATCGGTCGGGCGGCGGCCGAGGCTTCGGTCGCCGAGATCGAGCGGGTGCTGGCCGGCGCCCATATGTGCTTCATCGCGGCCGGCATGGGCGGCGGTACCGGCACCGGTGCCGCGCCGGTCGTCGCCGAAGTGGCGCGCCGCCTCGGCATCCTCACCGTCGCCGTCGTCACGACGCCGTTCGCGTTCGAGGGGCGGCGCCGGATGCGCGCCGCCGAACAGGGGCTCGCGCAGCTCGCCGAGCAGGCCGACAGCCTGATCGTGGTGCCCAACCAGAATCTGTTCCGGGTCGCCAATCCCGCGATGACACTCAGGGACGCGTTCGTCCATTCGGACGAGGTGCTCTATCGAATGGTGCGCAGCGTCTCCGATCTCGTCACCTCGCCGGGCCTGGTCAATCTCGACCTTGCCGACGTGCGCACGGTTCTCGCCAACACCGGCCGCGCCCGAGTCGGGGTGGGCGAGGCGGACGGCGCGGAGCGCGCCGCGACCGCTGCCCGGCGCGCGATGGCCGACCCCCTGCTCGACGAGGACATGGGCGAGGCGCGCGGATTGCTCATCGCCATCTCGGGCGGCGACGATCTGCTGCTCAACGAGGTCGACGAAGTCGCCTGCGCGATCGCCGACATGGCGATGCCGGACGCGGACATCATCTGGGGAACGACCCACGACCCTGACCTCACCGGCCAGATCCGCGTGTCGGTGGTGGCCGCCGGAGTCAGCCGGCAGGGCGTGGCCGCGACGCCGCGCCTGCCGTCCCTCTCCGACCTGACGCCGCCATCCCCTGCCGGGCCGGCGGATGCGGGCGCGCCGACGGCCGAGGCCCGGGCGCCCGAGCCGTCACCGGAGCCGGAGCCGACGGAGGAGGAGCTGATGCAGCTCATCCAGCGTCCGGTGACGGTGTCCCGCGAGCCGCTGGCCGCCGCGCCGCCGGTCGCCCGCGAGCAGGCTCTGCCCAAGCCGACGCTGTTCGAGCGGATGCTGTCGGCGCCCTCCGGTCAGCGCAGGGCGGCATGAGACGGCGGCCGCGCCTGGCACTGAGCAACGTTCCGTGCGGAGACGATGCTCCGACGAAGCGGCGCTTCGGCCTGTTGTGTCGCCTCGGCTGCCACGAAGCCGAAGCGCAAGGCGCCTTCCACGGCGCTGCTTTCCGCAGCCGATGCCGCGGCTGCGGCACGCCAATGATGCGCCGCGGCGCCTGCTGGTCGGTCGCCGCCGGGCCGGACTTCAGCCGGGCGAGCTGAATTCGACCCGGCCTCCGCAGCCGCGTTCAGTTGAACTGCGATCATCGCCGGCCGAATCCCGGGCGAAGGCTGTTGCAGCCGTCGACACGTTCACGCGCCCTCTTCCTGGAGTCGGGCCAGGAAGCTTCCCCTCGGTGCCGGGCTCTCCTTGAAGCTCTTGATCCTCTCGTTCCACAGGTGGACGCCGAGGGTCCGTTCGGTGGCCCGATCCTCCAGCGCGCGTGCGGGATCGCGAACCCAGTCGGCCTCGGTCCAGTTGTAAGGATGAAAGGTCTCGGGAGGCGAGGCGAGGTGCAAAAGCCCTTCCCTCATGGCCAGCGCCGTCACCGCGCGGGGCCCGGCTACTCCCCACGGCATCTGGGAGAGCGCCGTTCGTCCCGTGCGCCACAATCGCACATGCGCCGCCAGCCGCGCAAAGAGCGGGATCCAGGGGGGCACCTTATGCTGCTCGAAAATCTCCAGCAGCGGCGGGAGCATCGGCGAGTCTGGCGGCAGCCGGAGCGGGGCGCTGTTCACGCGGTTGGGCTCCCAGCAGGTGAGCAGATACTCGCCGCATTCCACGGGCTTGAGGAGATAGATGTCGCTGTCCAGCCAGACGCCGTGGCCGAGTTGCTGAAGCCGATACCGAAACCAGTTGGAAAAAAGCGACACGCTGCCGGTGCGGTGGTGAATGATCGCCTCCTCCGGCAGCACCTCACGCGCGTCGCGCAGATCGACCCCCGTCGGGACACCATCGGGGCGATCGTATGTCCAGAGCGTCAAAGCATGGCCCTGACGAAGCACCGACAGGATACAGGCGCGTTCGAGGCGTCCGAGCCGGGGACCGATCCACAACATGTTGCAGCGCTCTCTCATTCCGGCCGGCTCGCATAAATCCAGTTCGGCACGACCTGCTCGAGAGCGAACCCGGCCTCCCTGAGGCGGGCCTCGACCCGCGAGCGGGTTCGAAAGACCTCGCCCTCGCCGCGGTCGGCCCGGAAATCGTGAACTCCGACGATCACCCGCTTCACGCAGGCGAGGTCGATATGCTCGAGCAATTCTGCTTCCGCTCCCTCGACATTCATCTTGAGCAGATCGACGCTTGTGATTCCGTGGCGCCGCACGAAGGCCGACCAGGCGATCCCTGCCACCTCGACGGCGCCGTCGTCTCCGACGATCGAGGCATCCAAGCCGACACGGCTGGGCTGCAGCCTCACGCCCGTCCGGTCCCCGATCGCCAACGGGAAGGCGCGAAAGCCGCTGGGAAGCTGCGCCAGGGTCAACGACAGACACTCGTAGACCCAAGGCTGAATTTCGACCGCCACATAATGCAAGCCAGGGGAGATGCGCGCGAGCCGGACAATCTCCGTACCGAGACCGGCGCCGATATCGACGACGCAGTCATCCGCCCGCGGCAGATATTTGGCGAAATAGACATGATCGAAGACGAGGCGGCGTTGCGCCGGGCGCAAGCACTCCTCGGGGAAGCGGATATAAAGCCGTACGCCCTCCACTTCGTAGAAAAGATGGCCGGTCGCGCGATCCCGGGTGACCCCGAGAACGAGCGGGCGCACGCGATTCTTGATCCGGGTCAGCCAGTCGCGATCGCTCACTGGGACGCCTCTTGGCGCAGGCGGCGCGATTTTGCGAAAGGTCGCGGCTCGATACGGATTGTCGGAATCACGGGCCCCGCCACTGTGCTGCGCCGGCGGAGCGGCGGATGCAGGCACTCGCATAGCCGCAGTTCGGCAAAAAAGACCAGCCATCGACGGCAATCTTGCGCGGCTGACCGCGCGGTCAGCCGCGAGTGCGACCCGTGGGCGATGCGCTGCGCCTGACTGGCTCCAGTCGACGCATTCCTTTCGTGGTTCCCCCTCTCGACCGGGGCTGGCATGATGCCGCGCATGCGATCGGACGATGCGAGAGGCCCTCCGGGCGCCCGGGCCGGGGAGGGATTCGCGATCGTCCCGCTGGAATCGTCGGACGAGGCCGAGTGCGCGGCTCTGCTCGTCCAGGCCCACGGTGCCGACGCGAAGACGTGGCGGGACCGCTTCGATCACTGGCGCCGCAACCCGGCTTTGGGGCCCGGCATGCCGGCGGGCTGGGTCGCGCGCGACTCGGACGGGGGGCTGGCGGGCCTCGTCGCCAACGCACCGTCGCGCTATGTCGGCGAATCCGGAGAGACCCTCGTCGCCTACGTCTTTCACACGCTGGCGGTGAGCGCGGCGGCGCGCGGGCGCGGCCTCGGCAGCCGTCTCATCTACGAGAGCTATCGTCAGCCCTACGACCTCGCTCTGGGTAGCCAGACCAATGCCGGCGGCGGCAAGGCGACGGTCGCGGGCGGAGGCCTGGTCCTCGACCGGCCCTGGACCCGGCGGGCTTTGCTCGTCGTCGCCGATCCTGGCGCCCTCGTGCTGCGCGCGCTTCCCGGTCCTCTCTGGCTTCGCCGGGCGGCCGCCGCCGCGGCCCGCCTCGCCGGCTCGGCAGCCGGCCTGCTGGAGCGGCCGGCGCGGGGGATCGAGGTCGAGCGGATCGAGCGGTTCGATCCCGCCGACGACGAAAACCTCGCCCTGCTCGTCGCTTCGCCCGCCCGGGTCCGGCCGCTTCGCGATTCAGGGACACTCGACTGGATGTATTTCGGAACGCCCGCGCTCCGCCGCAGTCGGCTCGTGCTCGGCGCCCGACGCGACGGTCGGCTGGCCGGTTATATCGCCTTTCGGCGCCTTCCGGATTCGCTGATCCTGCTCGAATCGCGGGCGCTTCCGGACGAGCCGGACGTGCTTCCGGTTCTGATCCGGGCGGCGATCGCCTGGGGTCGGGACCATCGCATCGGCCACCTTCTCGTCTGGCCGCATTCCGGGGCCATCGACGAGGCCCTCCCCTGGGCGAGGACGTTCCGGGCGCCTGCCCGGATCAGCTTCCCCTTCTTCATCTTCATCAGGCGGCCCGGATTGGCGGTTGACGACCTCGAACTCGGCCCCTGGGACGGCGACGCCGTCATAGCGGACGATGCGCTCGCGCTCGAAAGCCCTGCGCTCGAATGAGAAGTCCGCTGCCCCCCGGCTACCGGATAGCCGTTCGCCGTGGCGAGGGGCGGCCTGCCGAGCGCGACCTTGCCAGCGACGTTCGTCTCGAGAAATAGCCCCTAGGCCCGGATTGGTCGGCACGGCTCGCAGGCGCTTTCTATTCGCGCGCGCGCTCCGACTGCTCTGAAGCGCAGTTCGCGGCGGGAGAACGAATCGACTCCCACCCGATCCGCCACCCCGTCGGCGACCTCCCCCAATGTGCCTCCCGAAAGGAGGACGTGATCGATGCCCGCGTCCCGCACGATATTCGGCTGGCCCGGGCGGCAGCTTCCGTTCGGGAAGACATAGATTCGCATCCTCCGCTCGAGGGCCGCCTCGAACCAGGCGCGGCAGCGGGCGACGTCCCGGATCAGATATGCATCGGTTTCATTCGCCATCGAAACATGGTCGAAGCTGTGGGCACCGATCTCATGCTCCCCGGCCGCCTGCCTGACCTCCTCGCGGCTCATCATCGGGGTTGGGCGGAAGGGAGCCCAGGCGAAGAATTGTGGTACGAGAAGGTCGCTTATCCGCCGCTGTTCCCGGTGCGGCCGGCCGCGCAGAAACAGGTCGAGGCGCTCGCGGAGCCGATGCCGGTCGCACATGTCGAATCCGGGGAGTTCCACGCGCCGGATGACCTCCGTCGGCGCCTTTCCGAGGAAATCCGCGGTGAGCACCTGGAGCGGCGGCAGCCCGCTTTCGACACAGGAAGGGATCACGTTGAGATTGGCCATGATCCGGTGCTTGCGCAGCAGCGGCATCGCCACCTCGATGAAGTCGCGATAGCCGTCGTCGAAGCTGAGGATCATTCGGGGCTTCGCCGTCCTGACTTTGGAATCCGCGAAGGTCACGAGGCTGAAATGCCGCGTCACGAACCGCAATAGCTCCTCGAACAAGGCGGCGTTGAGCGGCCGGTAGGCGCTTCCGTCCGGCGGGCCGACGCGGTGGATCATGAGAATGACGAGCGGATCGGCCTGTCGCAGTCGTCGAAGCCGCCAGCGGACGGGAATGCCGTTGCCGAGCGTCCAGACGGCGAGGCGCCGCGCCAGCTCGCGGATCAGGCGAATGCCGCTCCCTCCGCCGCCGCGGCTTCCGGCACCGACGGGATGAAGGGGCGCTCGACTGCCGGGGCCGACCGGCGACAATGACTCGACCGCGCCGTTCACAAGCCGACAAGAGCACCGGCTGCGCGGGACGTCAACCGGTCGAACACCTGGCCAGAGGGTCTCGGAAAGCGTCGTGCGATGCCAGCGCGATACCAGCTGGGACGTCGCATCAACGTGCCGACCGGCAGTAAGGCACCAGGCTTTGATTTTACAAGGTAAAAGGCTGGTGGAGCTGAGGGGAATCGAACCCCTGACCTCTGCAGTGCGATTGCAGCGCTCTCCCATCTGAGCTACAGCCCCGCGCCGTTCATCCGGCGGGGCATGGGCTGCCCGCCGCGCGAAGGCGCCCCAGATAGCGACGCCGTGCCCGCCTTGCAATGCCTGTCCTGAGCTTGTCGAAGACCCTGCCCTGAGCCTGTCCGAAGGGCCTGATTGCGAGCGGAACGAGGCGCTCGCGCAGCCGCTGTTTCAAGCCGCCGCCGCGTCGCAACGCTCCGCCCGCCGAACGACCGGAACGGCGGAACGGCGCACCCGCGCAGTCGTTTCACCTGCGATGCGCTTTCACGGCGCCCCCGGGACATCAGAGCAAGGAGAGATTCCATGGCCTATGACGATCGCTTTGGCGGCGAGGATCGAGATCGCGGCCGCGGCGACCAGTGGCGCAGCGAGCGGGACCGCGGTTACGGCCGAGACCCCTACGACCGCTCGCCCGGCTCCCATGTCGATTATTATCGCGGCGGCGAGCGCGGCCAGCAGCGCTGGGGCGGCGGCTTCGAATCGCGCGGCGATTATCGCCGCACCGACCGCTATTCCGACCAGGGCCAGGCTGAAGGCCATCGGTGGGGCGGCAGAGACGGCGAACGCTTCGCCGAGCAGGGACGCGGCTATGGCGGCGTCGGCCGCGGCACCGGCGGCTATGATGAGGAGATTCGCGGCGGCTATTCCGGCGGCGGCGGGGGCGGGTTCGACCCCGAATTCGGTGGCCCGCGCTTCGATATCCAGGACCCCGGCCATGTCGGGAGCCATGGCGTTCATCCTGTCTCCTCGCCGTTTGGCGGGACTCAGGGCACGTCGGGAAGGCTCGGCACCACGAGCTCGGCCCGCTCGCGCGCCATCCTCGACCAACATGAGCGCGAGCAGGGTCGCCAATATGGCCAGAGCCAGGAATCGCGCGGCCAATCCGAATATGACCCGCATTATCACGAATGGCGGCGGCGCCAGATCGAGAGCCTTGATCGCGACTATGACGAATATCGCCGGGAGAATGCGTCGCGCTTCGAGAGCGAGTTCGGCGCGTGGCGCGAGAGGCGCGGCCAGCAACGCCAGCATATGGGCCGGGTGACCGAGCATATGGAGGTGGTCGGCTCCGACGGCCAGCATGTCGGCACCGTCGACAAGATCCGCGACGGCCGGATCGTCCTCACCAAGAGCGATCCCAGTGCCGGCGGGCACCATCACTCGATCCCGTGCGGCTGGCTGGAGTCGGTCGACGACAAGGTGATTCTGAACAAGAGCGCCGAGGAAGCGATGCAGGCATGGCGCGACGAGGAGACGAGCCGCGCCTTGTTCGAGCGCGAGGACCGCGGCAGCGACGGCCCGCACATCCTCGATCGAAGCTTCTCGGGGACTTACCGCGACGAGCGATAGTCGCAACGCTTTGTCACGCGCTCCCCTCCCCTTGAGCGCATGAGAACTGGCCCGGCACCCGATCAGGCGCCGGGCCTTTCTTTTGTGCACCGGAAGCGACTGGGCTAAGGCGCTCGCGACACTCACGAGGGGAGCAACCATGACCTATGCCCGCGCCTGGACCCTGAAGCAGCGCCCGCAGGGCATGCCGACCCATGGCGATTTCGAGCTCAGGGAGCAGGAACTGGCGCCGCTCCGGGACGGCGAGGTGCGCGTGAGGAACGAGTGGCTCAGCGTCGACCCCTACATGCGCGGGCGGATGAACGACGTGAAGAGCTACGTCCCGCCCTTCCAGCTCGGCGAGCCGATGGATGGCGGAGCGGTCGGCCGCGTGATCGAGAGCCGCTCGGACACGCTCAGGGAAGGCGACCTCGTCCAGCACATGCTCGGCTGGCGCGACGTGGCGACCGGGCCTTCGGCGGCGTTCAACAAGCTGCCGGCACTCGGCGTCCCGGACCAGCAATGGCTTGGCAATCTCGGCCTCACCGGAGGCACCGCTTATTGGGGGCTGCTCGACGCAGCCGAGGCCAAGCAGGGAGAGACGGTGTTCGTCTCGGCCGCCGCGGGCGCGGTAGGCTCTGCCGTCGTCCAGATCGCCAAGGCCAAGGGCATGACGGTGATCGGCTCGGCCGGCGGCGCGGAGAAATGCGCCTGGGTGAAGGAGCTCGGCGCCGATGCGGTGATCGACTACAAGGCCGGGCCGGTGCTCAAGGGCCTTGCCGGGGCGCTCAAGGAAATCGGCGAGAGCGGTATCGACGTCTATTTCGACAATGTCGGCGGCGACCATCTCGACGCGGCGCTCGCCACCGCCCGCAACCGCGCCCGCTTCGCCATCTGCGGGCTGATCGAGGGCTACAACACAAGCGAGCCGATGGCCCTGCGCTACCTCGCCCGAGTCATTGCCGCCAGGATCACCATCCGCGGCTTCCTTTTCCCCGACTATATGGACCGCATGAGCGAGTTCTACGCCGAGATGGGACCGTGGGTCGCGAGCGGGAAGATCACCTCGCGCGAGACGGTCCATGACGGGCTGGACGCCATGCCCGATGCGTTCATCGGCCTGTTCACCGGCAGCAACACCGGCAAGATGCTGGTCCGCCTCTAGGCGGAACCGACCCGCCCGCCCGCGCCTTTACCTGCATCAACCCAGGCAAAGGAGCGGGACGTGGCGCTGACGGCGATCGCCCTCAATTGTTCGCTCAAGGCGTCGGACGGCGAGAGTTCGTCGACCGACAAGATGATCGGGCTCCTCGTGTCCGAGCTGAAGAAGCAGGACGTCGACTTCGCCGGCACCATCCGCGTCGCCGACTATGAAGTGAAGCCGGGAGTCACCTCGGACGAAGGCGAGGGCGACGACTGGCCAGAGCTGCGAAGCCGGATCCTCGCCGCGGACATCCTCATCTTCGGAACGCCGATCTGGCTCGGCCAGCCGTCGAGCATCGCCAAGCGCGTGACCGAGCGCATGGACGCCTTCCTCTCCGAGACCGACGAGCGCGGACGCATGCCGAGCTACGGCAAGGTCGCGGTGGTCGCGGTCGTCGGCAACGAGGACGGCGCCCACCATGTCAGCGCCGAGCTGTTCCAGGGCCTCAACGACATGGGCTGGACCCTGCCCGCGGGCGCCGTCTGCTATTGGACCGGCGAGGCGATGGGCAAGATCGACTTCCAGGACCTGCCCGAGATTCCGGAGAAAGTGAGCAGCACCGCGGCGATGGTCGCGTCGAACACGGCCCACCTCGCCGGGCTGCTCAAGGAGCGGCAATATCCCGGCGTCAAGGGCTGACCGTCACCCCGGGCTTGATCCGGGGTCCACCTTCTCGCGGGGCCCGTGGAAAGAATAGGTGGATGCCGGATCAAGTCCGGCATGACGACCAACCTCAGGCCAGCGCTTTGGCTCGTTCGCCGATGCGCGCCAGATCCTCGACGAAACGGGCATATTCGTCGCGCTTCTTGTCCGGGTCGGGCAGGCGCAGCAGGAAGCTGGGATGGACGGTGACCCAGGCCTCGCCGCCGTCGGGTAGCTCGAGCGGCTGGCCGCGGACCCGGCTGATCGTCATCACTCGGCCGAACAGGCTTCGCGCCGCGGTGGCTCCGAGCGCGACGGTGACCGGCGGCCGGATCAGTGTGCGCTCCTGCTCGATCCACCAGCGGCACGCCTCGATCTCCGGCGCCTGGGGCTTCTGGTGGATCCGACGCTTGCCGCGGCGCTCGAACTTGAAATGCTTGACCGCATTGGTGACGTAGGTCTGCGTGCGGTCGACCCCGGCCTCGCCGAGCGCCCGGTCGAACAATTGTCCCGCCGGACCCACGAACGGACGCCCCGCCAGATCCTCCTGGTCGCCCGGCTGCTCGCCGACGAACATGATGCGCGCGTCGAGCGGACCCTCGCCGAACACGGTCTGGGTCGCGTGCTTGTAGAGGTGACAGCGCGTGCACGCCTTGGCGTCGGCCAAGATCGCTTCCCACGCGGCGAGCGCATTGCCGCCGGGCTGAAGCCGCCGCTCGGCCTCGTCGGCGGTCGCCAACCCTTCGACCTCCGCCTCATCGAACTTGCGTTTCGATGCCTCGACCATCGCCGCCTCGCGTCCTTGCGCACCCGCGATCAACGGAGCGACCAACGCGGTCTCCGGCATGTTTTTCCAATATTTCTTCGGCATCTCCTTGAGCATCGCGCCGACCTTCAGCCGCGCCGGATTGAAGATGCTGGAATAATAGGTCTTCCACGTCTCCTCGACCGGGTCGCCCGACGGCGCGTCGGCCCGCGTCGCGCCGGGCCCCTCGGTTAACCGCTCCCCGTCCCAGTGGATCGATAGCGCGGGCGTGAGGATCGACCAGCGCATGCCGGCGAAGCGGCGAACGAAGAAGCCGGCGGTGGCGCGGACGATATGATGATCGGGCTCGAACCAGGCGACGAACCGCGCGTCGCCATCCTCCGCGACCTCGCGGAAGCGGAGGAAGGCATGCATCTTGTGCATGTCGCGCCGCACCTCCTTGGCCATCCGCTCCAGCCTCTGGATGAGCGGATCGGCGCCGTCCTCCATCGCCTTGGGGTTCGAGCGGATGCGGCACAGCAAGGTGTAGAGCAGAGCGAAACGCTCGGGGTCCGAATGGCAGATCACCGTCTGCGCCAGCGTCAGGAACGCCCGCGGCACCGCGAAGGCAGGCCCGTCGGCGGCCGGCGGCGGTGCCTCGTCGCCGAACAGGTCGCCGCCGCCCTGCCCGACCTGCCACGTCACCTCGCGCGGCGGCACCCGCGCGACGGCCAGCCCTCGCGCCGCGTCCCGCCACCCCTCGAAATCATCCTCGTCGGCGAGCAGGACGGCGTGCATCAGGCCTCCCCTCCCGCTTGCGGGAGGGGCTGGGGGTGGGATTGTGACGAGCTCCGCACAAGGATCGGACTAAGCCCACCCCTGCCCCTCCCGCAAGCGGGAGGGGAATGCTACCGGGGACGAAACAGCTGGAGCGACGCGTGACCCTTCACCTCTATTACCACCCCTTCTCGTCTTACTGTCAGAAGGTGATGATCGCCCTCCACGAGCGCGACCTTCCTTATGAGCGCAACGTCGTCGATCTCGGCGATCCGCGCTCCAAGGCCGAGTTCGCTGCGATCTGGCCCTACGCCAAGTTCCCGGTGCTCAACGACGATCATGCCGGCGTCACCCTTCCCGAAAGCACGGTGATCATCGAATATCTCGACACCCTGTCCGCCTCCGGCAAGCGCATGACCCCGATCGACCCCGCGCATCTGCGCGCAGTCCACCTGCTCGACCGGGTCATCGACAATTACATTCAGACGCCGATGCAGAAGATTGTCGGCGACCGCCTCCGCCCCGAGGGCAAGCGCGACCCGCACGGAGTCGAGGAAGCCCGCGCCCTGCTCGAGACGAGCTATCGCTTCCTCGAGCCGCGCATCATCCAGACCTATTTGTCGGGGCCGGACGTCACCCTCGCCGACTGCGCCGCCGCGCCGGCTTTGTTCTACGCCCAGAAGGTGGCGCCGTTCGCGGACCGCTATCCGTTGCTCGGCGCCTATCTCGAGCGCATGCTCGACCGCCCGAGCTTCGCGCGCTGCGTCGAGGAGGCGCGCTCCTTCCGCGAATTTTTCCCGTCGGCGGACTCCGACGCCGACTGGCCGGAAAGTTCGGGCCGGGCGGCCTTCTAGCGGGGAACGAAGGCCGCCGCGCCGCTTTGGGGCGGAATGGCCAGCATCTTCCTCTCCCGCTTGCGGGCGGGGCCGGGGTCAGGTGCGGTGTGCGAGCGCCGCGGCGCGCTCAGGCCGCGAACAGTTCCAGCTGCCGTCCCTTGGGGCGAAGCTGAGCGGCGAGGTCGGCGCGGTCGGTGAGCGCGACGGGGCGCCAGTCCGCGGCAATGATGAACGGGCGCACCTTGGCGATCGAGCCAGTGAGGCGGGCCACGTCGTCGAGGCGCAGCGTGCGGAAGCGGCGGCTGGCGATGATCCCGTCGACCGCCTTCACGCCGAGGCCCGGGACGCGCAGCAAAGCCTCGCGATCGGCGCGGTTGACGTCGACCGGGAAGCGCTCGCGGAACTTCAGCGCCCAGGCGAGCTTGGGATCGATGTCGAGCGGAAGCATTCCGGCCGCGTCGGTGACCTGGCCGACCTCGGCCGGCTCGAATCCATAGAAGCGCATCAGCCAGTCGGACTGGTAGAGCCGATGCTCGCGCATCAGCGGCGGGCGCTTCAGCGGCAGTACCGCGCTCGCATCGGGGATCGGGCTGAACGCCGAATAATAGACCCGGCGAAGGCGGAAGCGATCGTAGAGGCCGCTTGCCCGCCCGACGATGGCGCGGTCGTCCGCGCCGTCGGCGCCGACGATCATCTGGGTCGATTGGCCCGCCGGCGCGAAATTCGGTGCCGACTTGAAGCGCTTCCTGGCGTCCTTCGTCTCGACGATCGCGGCCTTCATATCGCCCATCGCGCCTTCGATACGCTGGACATCCTTCTCCGGGGCCAGCCTGGTCAGTCCGGACACGGTCGGAAGCTCGACGTTGATCGACACGCGATCGGCATAGAGGCCGGCCTGGTGGACCAGCTCCGGGTCCGCATCGGGGATCGTCTTGAGGTGGATGTAGCCGCGGAAATCATGATCCTCGCGCAGGCTCCGCGCCACCTCGACGATCTGCTCCATCGTGTAATCGGACGAGCGGATGATGCCCGAGGAGAGGAACAGCCCCTCGATATAATTGCGCTTGTAGAAAGCCAGCGTGAGCTGGACGACCTCGTCGGCGGTGAAGCGCGCGCGGCGGACGTTCGAGCTCTTGCGGTTGATGCAATAATGGCAGTCGAAGATGCAGGAGTTGGTCAGCAGGATCTTGAGAAGGCTGATGCAGCGCCCGTCCGGGGCGTAGGCGTGGCAGATGCCCATCCCTTCGGTCGAACCGATGCCTTTCCCGCTTAAGCTGTCGCGCTTCGCGGTGCCCGACGAGGCGCAGCTCGCATCATATTTCGCCGCATCGGCGAGAATCGCGAGCTTCTCGCGGGTGTCGAGCTGTGCCATTCGTTCGATTTATGTTCTCTCCGCGCGTGCGTCGAGGGGGCGATCGAAATAAAAGCTAGCGCTCCACTTCGACCGTCTCCGCACCTGGCCGGAGCGGCTCGTCGCGAACCGCGCTGTCCAGCAGCCGCCGCAGTGCACGGCCGAACAGCAGCACGAGCACCGCTCCCGTCGCGCCGATGCCGGCGTGGAGCAACCAGAAGCGCAGCGGCCCCAACGGCTCGTAGAAGCCGCCGAGCCAGCCGATCACGTTGTTGCCGACGAACAGGGTGAGGAAGCACACGCCCATCATCGTCGCGTTGATGCTGGCCGGCGCGGCCCGCGACACCAAGGCGAGCAGGGTCGGCCAGTAATAGAGGAAGGCGATTCCGAGCGTTCCGGCATAGAGGAACGGCCACAGCGGGTGGATGTCGTCGCCGCCGCTGACCAGGATCGCCGCGACCAGGATCAGGTTGGCGCAGGCCGCTAGCGACGCGCCGATGCCGATCTTGCCGAGGTCGCCCGGCTCGCCGCGCCGCCGCGCCTGCCAGCCCCACAAGGCGAACAGCAAGGGCACGCCGACGATGCTGAACAGAGGATCGACCGACTGGTACCAGGGCACGGGGATCTCGAATGCCCCGAGCGACAGATCGACATGGTCCTGCACCCACACCGGGAAGGTGTTGGCGAGCTGATAATAAGCGATCGAGTGGAACATGGTGATGAACATCACCGCGATCAGCGCCGCGATGATCGTCCAGTCGTGACGGGTCAGCTTCGCCGTCTCGCCGGCCCGCCGCTCGACCCGCGCCGGGAGATGCTTGTAGCCGGCGAGATAGGTGGCGAGTCCGCCCAGCATGAAGATCGCGGCGGCCCCGAAGCCCCAGTGCCAGCCATATTGGTTGGCGAGCCAGCCGCAGAAGATCGGGCCGAGCACCGCGCCGAAATTGATCGCCATGCTGAAGATGGCGAAGCCGCGGGTGCGCCGCGCCTCGTCGTCGCGCGGGTAGAGCGCTCCGACCTGCGCCGAGATGTTGCCCTTGAGCAGGCCCGAGCCGATCACCAGCAGCAGGAGAGCGAGCAGGAAGCTCTCGTCGAATGCCATCGCGACATGGCCGCCGGCCATCGCCAGCGCGCCGAGCACCACCGCGTTGCGCTGACCGATCCAGCGGTCGGCGACCAGGCCGCCGAGCACCGGCGTGAAATAGACGAAGCCGGCGTAGAGGCCGAAGATGGCCGAGGCGAGCGCCTGGGTCGACAGCGGCCCGTACATCCCCTCGATGAAGGCGCGGAAGCGGACGAAGCCGGCGACATTCTCGACATGGCCCGGCAGAAGCAGCTCGTTGACCATGTAGAGCACGAGCAGCGCGGTCATGCCGTAATAGGAGAAACGCTCCCACGCTTCGGTGAAGGCCAGATAATAGAGCCCCTTCGGGTGGCGGGCCGCCGCTGCGCCCGCACCCGTGCCTTCAACCGTCGCCGTCGCCAAATCTTGTCTCCTGCCCCCGGGCCGAGCGCGGACGCACTCCCCAGGCGGGAGCCTGTAGCCCGACCGAAATGATTGTCAGCCGGCGTCGACCAGCGGCGCGATCGGTTCGACGAAAATGTCGGTCTTGAGCGAATTGGCGATGAAGCAAGCCTCGTGGGCGCGGTGGTGCAGATCGGCCAGTTCCGTCGCGTCCGGCCGGCGGCCGGTGAACGAAATCTCCGGGCGCAACGTGATTCGCGTGATCATCGTCCGGCCGTCCGCGCCCTTGCCCATCTCGCCCTCGGCTGCGTCGCGATAGGAGGCGACGTCCCAGCCGGCACGGCGCGCGAGGTCGAGGAACCACAGCATGTGGCAGGACGAGGCCGACGCGACCAGCGCCTCCTCCGGATCGACTCCGAACGGGTCCGACATCGGCGCGCGCACCACGTCGGGAGACGACGATCCGCGCACATTCTGGCCGCCGTCGAACCGCCATTCATGGGCTCGGCTGTAGGTGCCGCTCGTGAACCCGCCGTCCGGGGTCCAGACGATCTCGGCGCCGTGACGGCTCATCGGCGAGTCACTCCGCCGCCTGGATCAGCGGCTCGCCCGGCGGCAGCAGGCTCGGCTGGTCGCCGCGCGGCTTGGCCTTGTCGGGCAACGGTTTCAGCGTCGCCATGACGCTCGCCGTCCCGGCGCCTTCGCGGCGCGCGAGGCGGCCGTCGATCGCGGCGCCCGCGGCGATGCTCAACGTCTCGTAAGTGACGTCGCCGGTGACTCGCGCGCTCGGCTCCAGAGTCACCAGCCGTGCGTTGACGGTGCCATCGACGAGGCCGGCGATGCACGCCGATTCGGCGACGATGTTGCCTGCGATCGTTCCGCCCTTGCCCTGGATCAGGGTGGCGCACGCCACGTTGCCGTCGATCCGCCCGTCGATATGGACCTGCGATTCGGTCGTGAGGTCGCCGCTTACGACGACGTCCGGGCCGATGAAGGAGAGGCCCCCGCCTCCGCTCCTGCCGCCCTGCCTGGCCGCTGCCGGCCGCTTGCTCTTGCCCCCTGAAAACATCGATTCGCCCCTTTTGCCCACCCGGACAGTCGCGCTTTTGGGGGGTGAGATCAAGGCGGCGGCCAGCGCATGCGGTCACCCGCAGGGCCGCGTTTACGAAGGGCGAACGCCTAGAAGGGCCCGCCGAGGTCGTCATCCCAGCGAAAGCTGGGATCTCCCTTCTCCGCCGACCCGCGCAAGACCAAGTGAGATTCCAGCTTTCGCTGGAATGACGGACGAACGCTTGGAATGACGGAAGAATTGGGGAGGAGCTGGCGGCCTGCGCGGTGCCCCAAATGCACATGAGGGCTGACGTTGCCGCCAGCCCTCACTGCGTCGAGCCGGGGAAGCCGCGCCGGTGAGGGCTTGGCGTCCGTCTCGGCGATGTTCGACAATGGCACGAACGACCAGCGTTCCACCCATTGTCCGGGAAGAGAGGCGAGAGGCAGGACCTGACGCTTCCATCCCGTTCGGCTCTCCACGAAAGGCCGAAGCGTTTCGCGGTTCACCTTGGATCGGCGTCTCGAAGCCGAAGCTTCGCGGCGCTTCACCCGGATCCCCGCCTGGAGCCGAAGCTCCGTGGCGGTTCACCTGCGGCTCCCCGATTCAAGCCGAAGCTTGTCCCGGTTCGCCTTTTGGATCCCTGCTTTCAGCCGAAGCCGCGAGCAGTTCACCGTTCGGATCATTGTTGCGGCCGAAGCCCTGGCAATTCTCCCGGAGTCCTGCGCCGGCCGAAGCCTTTGCAAGTTCCCCGTCGGTTCCCCGCGTCCGGCCGAAGCCCTGGCGGTTCGCCTTTCCCGAAATTCCGTGCCAGCCGCAGCTGGTCGGTTCTTTCGGCCGAAACCTCGTGCCGGCCGAAGCCGGTCGTTCGTCCCGGTTCGGGTCCCCGTCGAGGCCGAAGCCCTGGCGGTTCACCTCCGAAGCGCCGTGCCGGCCGAAGCCGATCGGTTTCTCCGGTCTTGGATTCCCTTCGGAGCCGAAGCCCTTCCGGTTCTCCTTCGGCGGTTCCGTGAAGCCGAAGCTTCTGGTTCCACCGGGCTGCTCGACGAAGCTTGCCGGTCCTTGCAAAAGCGAAGGGGCAAGCCCGTTGCGTCCGCATGGCGGCGGCTTCGTCAGCCGCCCTCGCCGTGACGTTTCGAATCTTCGCTTGCGGTCCGATCCGAAGCCGTTTCCGGCTGCAGCCTGGTCATTCGTCCCGAGGGGCGATCGACCCGGCCACAACTGGAACCTGTCATGGGAATCCGAGTCGGCAAAGCCGAATCTGCCTGTGGATAACAAGGATAACGGGGGTAGAATCCACCCCTGGCGACCGACACGATTGCGTGGATCGGCCGACCCTGCTTTGGGCCGCCGTTTTGGTTGCGCGCAGGACGCCTCGCCGGATGCGGCACCCTGATCGGAAGCGTCTGGTGCTTGCGGCGCGCGCGCCCCCCGCATAAAGGGGGCGCCATTCAATCTATGGCGCGGCAGCCCTCCTGGCGCCGCGCGTCCTGGACAGGGGTCTTCGCCGCGATGAACGATCGGTTCAACACGATTGCTGGTTGGGTGCTGGGAGGTGGCATCGTGCTGCTCGGCGGCACCCTGGTGGCCGGCGAGATGTTCAAGTCCGAGCGGCCGGACCCGATGGGCTATCCGATCGAGGGCGTCGTCGAAGAGGGCGGCGGCGCCGAGGCCGAGCAGCCGATCGCCCATTTCCTGCAGACCGCCGACGCGGCGCGCGGCGAGGCGGTGTTCCGCAAGTGCGCCGCCTGCCACACGATCAACCAGGGCGGCGCCAACGGCGTCGGGCCGAACCTGTGGGCATCGATGGGCAAGCCGGTCGCCCACGTGCCGAGCTTCAACTATTCCGAGGCGCTTCGCAGCCATGGCGGCAGCTGGGACTGGGAGACGATGAGCGCCTGGCTGCGCAGCCCGCGCCAATTCGCTCCGGGCACCAAGATGACCTTCGCCGGCCTCTCGGACCCGCAGGACCGCGCCGACCTCATGGGCTATATGAACGCGCAGGGTTCGAACCTGCCGCTGCCGCCGCCCCGGGGGGCGGCCGCCGACGCGCGGGCCGGCGCAGCGCCCGACGCCAACAATGCCGATCCGGCGGTGGAGGGCGCAGCGCCCGACCAGCCGGTGCTCAACGAGGCGCAGGTCGCTCCGGTCCAGGAAGGCCGCACCGGCGGCGAGGCGGCTCCGGCCGCCGGCCGCGACCACTAGGAATATCCTCCCCGCGATTTCGCGGGGAGGGGGACCGCCGAAGGCGGTGGAGGGGCGCGAGCGAGGCGAGCGACTGCCTCCCCAATCATATGATCAAGTTCGGCGGCTATGCCGCCGCCCCTCCACCAGCTTCGCTGGTCCCCCCAGCAAATGCCGGGGAGGAAATATTCAGCAGGCCGGCCGGACGTCGTCGCCCTCATAGTGGCGGCAGACGACGGACCAGGCTTCTTCCGCCGTCTCGACGAAGGAGAAGAGGTCGAGGTCGGCCGCCGACACGACCCCCTCCTCGACCAGCGCCTCGAAGTTCACGACTCGGTTCCAGAACTCCTTGCCGAAGAACATGATCGGCAGAGGCGCGACCTTGCCGGTCTGGATGAGGGTCAGAAGCTCGAAACATTCGTCGAACGTGCCGAAACCGCCGGGGAACACCGCCACCGCCCGAGCGCGCAGCAGGAAATGCATCTTCCTCAGCGCGAAATAGTGGAACTGGAAGGAGAGGTTCGGGGTCACATAGGAATTGGGCAGCTGCTCGTGCGGAAGCACGATGTTGAGCCCGATCGACTCCGCGCCGACATCCTCCGCGCCGCGGTTGGCCGCCTCCATGATCGACGGGCCGCCGCCCGAGCAGACCACGAAATGGCGCCAGCCTTCGGAGTCCGGAGCGGTCTTGCTCGCCATCCGGGCGAGCTTGCGCGCCTCGTCATAATAATGCGCCTTGGCCTTCAGCCGCTCGGCGATGAGGCGCTGGTGATCGGTGGCGGCGGCGGCGAGCAGCGAGTCCGCTTTGGCAGGCTCGGGAATCCGCGCCGAGCCGTACACCACGAAGGTGGACGCGATCCTGGCTTCGTCGAGCAGCAGCTCCGGCTTCAGCAGCTCGAGCTGGAAGCGGACCGGCCGCAGATCCTGGCGCAGCAGGAAGTCCATGTCCTGGAAGGCGAGGCGATATGCGGGGTCCTCGGTCTGCGGCGAGGAGGCTTGCTTGGCTGCGGTTTCCGCCTCTTCACGGGCGGGAGAGAAGACGCGCTGCGGCGGGATCGGATCGTTCATCCCAACGCACCTAGCGTCTCATCCTTTTTCCGTCATGCCTCTTCCGTCATGCGGAACCTGTTTCAGCATCCGGGGCCGAGCTGGCGTGCGGATGTGGCGGGGCGGCTCAGCGGCAATAGCGCCCCTGTCCCAGGTCGAAATGCAGATGGTCGCGGTGCAGCGCGTTGGACTCGGGCCCCATCGACACCTGGAACAGCGTGCAGCCGCCGCGATGGGCGGTGCGAAGGAAGGTGCGGACGCGCTCGTCCGCGCCGTTCCAGCCGTCGAGCACCGTCACGCGCCGGCCGTCTTCGAGCGTGAAGCCGCCGACGTCGACCGCGTTGGCGAGGCCGTGCTCGCTGAGCCGCGCGCCCTCGCGCCCGTTGACCGGGCGGCAGGCATAGGTGCCGAACGTCTCGATCCGAGCGACCGGGCTGCCAAGCAGTTGCCGAGCCGCCGGCTGGACGATGTCGCGGACCCAGCGCGCAAATTGCCGCGCGAGCGGGCATGTCATCGCGCCGAGCCCGGCGCTGGGCGTGCCGATGTCGCTGAGCTGGACCGCGCCGAGCACCGAGCAGCCATTGTCGTGCAGGCGATCGGGGACGACGCGAAATTCGACCCGCTCGCGCGCGAGGTCGGCGCGGCACTGCAAAATGGTCGGATGAGCGGCATCGAGCGAATGCGGCGCCGGCCGGCCCTCGCGTCCGGGGATCGCGCCGCGCGGAACGCAACTCGCGACCAGGAGAGATGTGAGGAGGATGAACGCCAGGCGCATCGCCGCACAACGCATCAGGTCATCCACAGGCGTCAAGCCGTTGGCGCCCGGCCGCGCTTGACTTGGATCAGCGCGCCTTTACTCCCGGCGGCGGGCCACGCCGTCCCAACGCGGCGCGTGCTCTCTGCGAGGAGAGTTTGAATGACTGATCTTTCGCCGGCGGCTGCCGGCAAGACTGCGCCTATCGACAAGCCGACGGACAAGCCGCGGCGGCCTCATTTCTCGTCCGGCCCCTGCGCCAAGCCGCCCGGCTGGTCTCCCGAAAAGCTCGCTCTGGGCTCGCTCGGCCGCTCGCACCGCTCGAAGATCGGCAAGGCGCGCCTCCAGCACGCCATCGAGCTGACCCGTCACGTCCTACACGTGCCGTCCTCCCACCGCATCGGCATCGTTCCCGCCTCCGATACCGGCGCGGTCGAGATGGCGTTGTGGAGCCTGCTCGGGGCGCGGCCGGTGACATTGCTCGCATGGGAAAGTTTTGGTCAGGGCTGGGTCACCGACGTGGCCAAGCAGCTGAAGCTGGATCCGACCGTGCTCACCGCGCCTTACGGCGAATTGCCCGACCTCGGCGCGGTGGATTGGTCCAACGACGTCGTCTTCACCTGGAACGGCACCACATCCGGCGTGCGCGTCCCCGACGGCGAGTGGATCCGCGACGACCGCGAAGGCCTCGCCATCTGCGACGCCACGTCGGCCGCGTTCGCCCAGGAGCTGCCGTTCGACAAGCTCGATGTCACCACCTTCTCCTGGCAGAAAGTGCTCGGCGGCGAGGGCGGCCACGGAGTCATCATTCTCTCGCCGCGCGCGGTCGAGCGGCTGGAGAGCCACACGCCGGCCTGGCCTCTCCCGAAGATCTTCCGCCTCACCAAAGGCGGCAAGCTCATCGAGGGCATCTTCAAGGGCGAGACGATCAACACGCCGTCGATGCTCGCGGTCGAGGATTATATCTTCGCACTGGAATGGGCCGAGCTCCAGGGCGGTCTTCCCGCGCTTATGAACCGCGCCGACGCCAATGCCGCGGCGCTCGACGCCTGGGTCGAGGATACGCCCTGGATCGAGCATCTCGCCGCCGACCCCGCGATCCGCTCGAACACCAGCGTCTGCCTCAAGCTCGCCGACGCCGCGGTCCGGGGCCTCGATTCCGACGCCCAGCGCGCCCTGGTCAAGGAGATGGAAACCTTGCTCGACGTGGAAGGCGCCGCCTTCGACGTGGCCGGACACCGCGACGCTCCGCCCCACATCCGCATCTGGTGCGGCGCCACCGTCGACACCGCCGACGTCGAGCGCCTCGGCCCCTGGCTCGACTGGGCCTTCCACACCGCCTTCAGTCGATGAGCGTCATCCCAGCGAAAGCTGGGATCCCTCTGCTTTCGAAGAACTGAGATCCCAGCTTTCGCTGGGATGACGGAGTTACAGAAAATGCCCCGAGTCCTCATCTCCGACAAAATGGATCCCAACGCCGCGCAGATCTTCCGAGCGAGCGGAGTCGAGGTCGACGAGAAGCCCGGCCTCGGCAAGGACGAGCTGAAGGCGATCATCGGCGACTATGACGGGCTCGCCATCCGCTCCGCGACCAAGGTCACCGCCGACCTGCTCGATGCCGCCACCAATCTCAAGGTCATCGGCCGCGCCGGGATCGGCGTCGACAATGTCGACATCCCGGCCGCCACCGCCCGCGGGATCGTCGTCATGAACACGCCGTTCGGCAACTCGATCACCACCGCCGAGCACGCCATCGCCCTGATGTTCGCGCTCGCCCGCGAGCTTCCCCAGGCCGACATGTCCACCCAGGCCGGCAAGTGGGAGAAGAACCGCTTCATGGGCGTCGAGCTGACCGCCAAGACGCTGGGCTTGGTCGGCTGCGGCAATATCGGCTCGATCGTCGCCGACCGAGCGCTCGGCCTCAAGATGCGGGTCGTCGCCTTCGATCCCTTCCTGACGCCGGAGCGGGCGCTCGAGCTGGGTGTCGAAAAGGTCGAGCTCGACGAACTGCTCGCCCGCGCCGACTTCATCACTCTGCATACGCCGCTCACCGACCAGACCCGCAACATCCTGTCGGCAGCCAACCTCGCCAAGACCAGGAAAGGCGTGCGCATCATCAACTGCGCCCGCGGCGGGCTGATCGACGAGGCGGCGCTCAAGGCAGGGCTGGAGAGCGGCCATATCGCGGGCGCGGCGCTCGACGTGTTCGTCGAGGAGCCGGCGCAGGACAATCCGCTGTTCGGCACCCCCGGCCTCGTCGCCACGCCCCATCTCGGCGCGTCGACCAACGAGGCGCAGGTCAATGTCGCCATCCAGGTCGCCGAGCAGATGAGCGACTTCCTGGTCCGCGGTGGGGTGACCAACGCGCTCAACATGCCGAGCCTCAGCGCCGAGGAAGCGCCGCGGCTGAAGCCCTACATGGCCCTCGCCGAGCGGCTCGGCAGCCTGGTCGGCCAGCTCGCCCATGGCGGCCTCAGCCAGATCAGCATCGAGACGGAGGGCGCCGCGGCGGAATTGAACCAGAAGCCGATCTCGAGCGCCGTCCTCGCCGGGTTCATGCGGGTCCATTCGGATACGGTGAACATGGTCAACGCGCCCTTCCTGGCGAAGGAGCGCGGGATCGACGTGCGCGAGATCCGCCACGAGCGCGAGGGCGATTATCACACCCTCCTGCGCGTCTCGGTGATGACCCAGGACGGCGAGAAGAGCGTCGCCGGCACCCTGTTCGGCAATTCCGCGCCGCGCCTCGTCGACCTGTTCGGGGTCGCGGTCGAGGCCGAGCTCGACGGCGACATGATCTACTTCGTCAACGAGGACCGGCCCGGCTTCATCGGCCGCGTCGGCTCGGCTCTGGGCGATGCCAACGTCAACATCGCCACCTTCCATCTCGGCCGCAGGGCCGCGGGCGGCGAGGCGATCGCCCTGATCGCGGTCGACGGCCAGGTCGACGGCCCGCTGATCCGCCAGCTGTCCGCACTGCCGAGCGTGAAGACGGTGATGGCGCTCCGGTTCTAGGATCCACACGATGTCATCCCCGCGAATGCGGGGATCCAGCTGCCTTCGGTGGTCCAGGAGGAGAAGCTGTATTCCCGCTTTCGCGGAAATGACATGGGAAGGATTCCCGTACCCGTCCCGGAACTGCTATACCCGCAAGCCATTGTTGTAGCGGGAGGTTCCTATGCGTCGCCTGCTTCTGCCCCTGCTCCTCGTCGCCGCGGTGCCCGCCGCCGCTCAGCCGCGCGAGCCGGAATGGCGACAGGGAATCGAGCATCATGTTCTGCTTCGGGTGAACGCGTTCGAGCCCGAATTGATCAGGCTGCCGGCCGGCGAGCCGGTGCGCCTCGTCTTCTACAACAGCAGCCGCTCGCCGCTCAGCCTCCAGGCCGGCAGCTTCTTCGCGCAGGCTCGAATCCGCGCCGGTGACGCCGACCTTGTCGCCAATGGCGGTATGACCCTCGCCCCCGGCGAGACCCGGGCGATCAATCTGGTGCCCTCGGTCGGCCGCTACCGGATGCGCAGCCGAAGCTGGGTCCGCCGCCTGGTCGGCATGAGCGCACTGATCGTGGTCGAGCCGCAGGCCCAGACGGAGGGCCAGCTCACCGGGCGCTAGTCGCCCTGATCGACCCACCAGCGCAGCAGGCTGTGTGCGATGGCATAAGGCGGCGGTGCCTGGAACGGCGCGTCCGGCGCCGCGTCGAGGGCGGCCCGCACGCCGACGCGGTCGACCCAGAAGGCGTCCTCGATCTCCGTCGTGTCGAGCGTCAGCGAGTCCCCTTCCGCCTCGGCCACGCAGGCCATCATCAGCGAATAGGGAAAGGGCCAGGGCTGGCTCGTGACGTAGCGCACCGCGCCGATGGCGAGGCCCGCTTCCTCGAACAGCTCGCGGGCCACCGCTTCCTCGATCGACTCGCCCGGCTCGACGAAGCCGGCCAGTGCCGAATAGCGGCCCGGCGGATAGCGGTGTTGGCGCCCGACCAGCACCCGCCCGTCATGCTCCGCGAGCATGATCACCACCGGGTCGACACGCGGGAAGTTCTCGGCGCCGCAGCCGCCGCAGCGCCGCCCCCAGCCGGCACGGAACGGCTCCGTCGGAGTCCCGCAAGCGCCGCAGAAACGGTGCCGCGCATGCCATTCGTTGAGGCTGCGCGCAGCGCCCCAGATCGCCGCGTCGCGCGCGCCGAGCTCGCTGATCAGCTTGAACAGGTGGAATGCCGCCGTTCCGTGCGGCGCGACGTCTCCGATCAGCGCGAAGCGCGGCACCTCCCCGTCGAAACCGAGCAGGATGAGCCGCTCGATCGCGTGGCCGTTGATCGGCGACCAGACCAGCCGCCCCCGTTCGTCGAGTTCGGGCTCGAGTCCACTCATCGCCAGCACGCTCGCTTCGGCATGCGCCAGCGCTTCGGCCAGCCGCGCAGCGTCGACGCGCAACTGATCGGCTCGGTCCAGGCCTGCGCCGGTGAATCCGGGCGGAGTCACGCCGCTTCCCGCCGCGGCGCCTGCCGCCACGCCAGCGCCCGTCGCGCCGCCTTGGCGAACACCGTCGGCAATCCCGCTTCCTCGATCCGCGCCACCGGCCACCATTCCCCTTCGAGCTTCGTATCACCCTCGCCGCACAGGATCGTCAGGGTCAGGGCGAAGTGGGTGAAAACATGCTCGACGGCACCCGCCTCTTCCCAATGCGTGTCCGCCGGGGCCTCGACCGGCAGCGCGGGCATGCCCCCGAGCAGGCCGCGCGCGGGCCGCCTCACCAGCAGCACCTCGCCATCCCGCTCCAGCCAATAAGCGGTCCACTTTCGCCGCGCCCTGGCCGCCTTCTTCGCCTTCACCGGATAGGCCTCGGGCCGTCCTTCTGCCCGCGCCGCGCACCACTCCGCCACCGGGCACCGCCCGCAGTCGGGAGAACGCGGCGTGCAAACGGTCGCGCCCAGATCCATCATCGCCTGCGCGAAATCGCCGGCCCCGTCATCCGGGGTCAGCCGGTCGGCGAGCGCGCGCAGCTTCGGCTTGGCGCCGGGCAGCGGATCGCCCACTGCGAACAGCCGCGACACCACGCGCTCGACATTGCCGTCCACGACGACCGCGCGCTTGCCGAACGCGATCGCAGCGACGGCCGCCGCCGTGTAGCCGCCGATGCCGGGAAGCTTGAGCAGGTCCGCTTCGTGGTCGGGAAACGCACCGCCCCGCGCCGCCACTTCGCGCGCGCAGGCGATGAGGTTGCGCGCCCGGGCATAATAGCCGAGCCCGGCCCAGGCGCGCATCACCTCGGCCTCGTCGGCTGCGGCGAGCGCCTCGACATTCGGCCAGCGCCGCGTAAAATTCTCGAAATAGGGTTTCACCGCGGCGACCGTGGTCTGCTGCAGCATGATCTCCGACAGCCACACCCGATAGGGATCGGCCGCGTCTCCAGGTTCCGCGCGCCAGGGCAGCCGCCGCTTATCCACAGCATACCAGCGCATCAGGGCATTTGTCGCATCGACGGGCACGGCCGGCCTGTGCCACTATCTCGCGGATGGGCAAAGTGGGCGGGACGACAAAATCGAAGGAACCGGCCGCGCGCATCAATGGCGTGCGCTCGGTGTCCGACCTGCTCGGCGGGGTCGGTGCCGCCGCCTTCCGCCGATTCGGCTTCGTCCAGCACAGCATCGTCACCCGCTGGGGCGAGATCGTCGGTGAGCGCTACGCCAATGTCTCCTCGCCCGAATCGATCCGCTTCCCGCCGGGCCGCAAGAGCGGCGGCGTGCTCACGCTCGTCGTCGAAGGCGCTCATGCGCCGCTGCTCCAGCATGTCGCGCCGGTCATCGTCGAGCGGGTCAACCGCTTCTTCGGCTACCCCGCGATCGAGCGCGTGTCGTTCCGCCAGGGCCGCATCGCCGCCCAGACCAAGCGGCCGGCGCCGGCCGCGCCGCCCCCGCCGGTCCCCGCCGAGCTCGGCGAATCGCTTCGCGAAGTGGCCGATCCGGAGCTGCGCGCGGTGCTCGAGTCCCTTGCGCAGGGGCTCGCCGCAAGCGAAGGAGCGCCCATCGTGACGGCGATCCCCGTGATCGGCACCATTGGAGACTCGAAGAGATGAAGCCAGTTTTTGTCTGCATGGCCTCCGCCCTGGCTCTGGCGCTGGCCGGATGCGGCGGCGAGAGCGACCTCAACCAGGCCGCGGCCACGATCGACCTCAACGCGCCGCTGCCGCAGATTCCCGCGCCCAACAATGGCGACTGGACGCAGGTCGTCCAGCAGACCCCCGAGGGCGGCTTCCGAATGGGCAACCCCGACGCGCCGGTGAAGCTCGTCGAATATGCCTCCATCAGCTGCGGCCACTGCGGGCAATTCTCGCAGGAAGCCTCCGAGGAGCTGAAGAACACTTATGTCCGAAGCGGCCAGGTCAGCTGGGAATATCGGACGGTGCTGCTGTTCCCGACCGACCCGGGCATCTCGATGCTGCTGCGCTGCCAGGGCCCGCAATCCTTCTTCGCGCTGACCGAACAGCTCTATGCCACGCAGGCCGAATGGTCGGCCCGCACCAGCACGATCCCTCAATCGCAGCTCGCGGCGCTGCAGGCGATGCCGCCGGCCCAGCAGGCGCCGGCGCTCGCCCGGGCGCTCGGCATGGACCAGTTCTTCCGCCAGCGCGGCATGCCGCAGGCGCAGGTCGACCAGTGCCTGAACAATCCCGAGAATTTGAACAGCCTCGCCGAGACCCAGCGCAAGGTGCAGGAGGACGGAGTCACCGGCACTCCGACCTTCTTCATCAACGGCCAGGTCCAGGAGAATGTCGGCTATTGGAACGACCCGCGGACCCCGGGCCTGTCGCTCGAAAACCGGCTGCGGGCGGCGATCGGGTCGTAACATGAAGCGCCTCGCTTCCGCCTTCCTCGCGCTCGGGCTCATCGCCGCGGCTCCAGCCGCGGCGCAGGCTCCCGGCGCACAGGCCGCCGACTGGTCGCAGCGCGTCGCGGCGACTCCGGAAGGCGGCTTCCGGATGGGCAACCCGGACGCGCCTCTGAAGCTGGTCGAGTTCTTGTCGCTGACCTGCTCGCATTGCGCGACCTTCTCGGCGGAGGCGATGCCGGCGCTGCTCGACCATGTTCGTTCGGGGCGGGTCAGCGTCGAGTATCGCAACTACGTGCTCAACCATTACGACCTCGCGGCCGCTGTGCTCAGCCGCTGCGCGGCGCCGGGCGACTATTTCGCGCTGACCACGGACCTGTTGGCGCAGCAGTCCGTGTGGGCGGGCCGCGCGGACGCGCTGACCCCGGTCCAGAAGGCGGAGGTTGAGGTTCGGCCAACTCCGCAATCGGTCGCTCGCACTGCCGAGCTGATTGGCCTCAAGCAGATCGCCGCCGCCCATGGCATCACGCCCGCAGAGGCGAATAGCTGCCTCGCCAGCGCCGAGGGGCTGGCCGAGGTGATGGCCATGCGCGACGCCGCCGACCGCCTGGGCGTCGACGGCACGCCGACTTTCATGCTCAACGGACGGCTGCTCGGCCCGGCCAATTGGGCGATGATCCAGCCGCTGCTCGCTCAAACCCCCGCGGCGGGGGCCGGCGAACGGGGCAGGTGATGGTGGAGGGGCTGCGTATCACTGCCCTTGCACGCACAGATTCAGGCCGGCGCGCATGCAAATAAAGCGGCTGCGCCTGTCCGGCTTTAAGAGCTTCGTCGAGCCGGCCGACCTGCGCATCGAGCCGGGCCTCACCGGAATCGTCGGCCCCAATGGCTGCGGCAAGTCGAACGTGCTTGAGGCGATCCGCTGGGTGATGGGCGAGAGTTCGGCCAAGTCGATGCGCGGCTCCGGCATGGACGACGTCATCTTCGCCGGAACCGCGACCCGCCCGTCGCGCGATTTTGCGGAGGTCACCCTCTCCATCGAGCGCGATCCCGAGGATATCGGCGACCCGGAGGGCGTGCGCCTGCTCGCCTCCGGCGATGTCGAGGTCACCCGGAGGATCGAGCGCGGCGCCGGTTCGGCCTATCGGATCAACGGCCGCGACGTGCGCGCCCGCGACGTCGGGCTGCTGTTCGCCGACGCCGCCACCGGCGCCCATTCGCCGGCTTTGGTCAGCCAGGGCCGGATCAGCGCGATCATCGCCGCCAAGCCGGCCGAGCGTCGGCTGATGCTCGAGGAAGCGGCGGGGATCGCCGGACTCCACGTCCGCCGCCGCGACGCAGAACAGAAATTGCGCGCCGCCGAGGCCAATCTCACCCGCCTAGACGAATTGCTCGGCGACATGGAGCAGCGCGCCGCGGCTCTGAAGCGCCAGGCCCGAGCCGCCGAGCGCTACCGCAGGTTGAGCGACGAGATCCAGGTCGCCGAGGCGCGCCTCGTCTTCTCGCGCTGGAAGGAGGCCGCAGACGCCGCCGCGGCCGCGCGCAAGGAGGCCGAGCTTGCCGTCGCGGCGGTCGATGCCGCCGGGAAGGCGGATGCCGAAGCAGCCGACGCCCGGCGCCTGTCACTTATACACAACTCCCAGCCC
>JAEZFL010000112.1 GCA_023417515.1 Pseudomonadota bacterium
GCACGGGACTGCCCGGCGCCGGGTGCGCCCGCAGATCCGCGGCGTCGGCCCGGTTCACGCCTAGCGACCGTTGACGATGTCGGCGAAGGCGCGGATCGTGCCCTCGCGACTCTGCCCGGGCCGCACGAACGGCACGATCGAGACCTGGTCGACCCCGAGCGACTCGATCTCCTTGAGGCGCTGCGCGCACTCGGCCTTGGTGCCGGCCAGCGCGAAGAGATCGACGAGTTCGTCGGGCACCAGGTCGGCGTGTGCGGCCTCGGGATTCATGTGCTCGTAGTAGTTGTACTGCTCCCGGATCCGGTCGATGGCCTTCTCCAGCGAAGGGTCCACCTTGGCAGGCAACGGGCGGATCGCGACGCGGGAGACGTGCGCGCGCACCAGATCTCGCGCCTCGGTGCTGTCCTCGCCGATCGCCGTCGGGGTCCACAGCACGATGTGCAGGTCGTCGAGCGTGCGCCCGCTCTGCCGCGCGCCCCGTTCGATGGTCTGCAGCGCGCCCTCGATGAACTCGGGCGCGGTGCCCACCAGCACGATGACGCCGTCGGCGATGCGGCCGGACATCTCCAGGATCTTCGGGGCGGACGCCGCGATGTAGATCGGGATGTCCACCGGCCCGTTGAGGTAGTTGAGGTGGTACTCCGCCCCGCTGGTGGGTTCGGCGACCTTCTCGCCGCGGAACAGCGCGCGCAGGTCCGCGATGGACTTCTCCAGTTCGGCGAGCTTGAGCGGCTTGAGGCCCATCGTCCGCAGCGACGAGTCCCCGGTGCCGATGCCGAGAGCGACTCGGCCGCCGGTGAATTCGGCCAAGGTCGCCCAGGTGGAGGCCAGCAGCGACGGGTGGCGGGTCACCGCGTTGGTCACGCCGGTGCCGAATACGATCCGCTCCGTGCCGACCGCGGCCGCACCCATCACCGTCGAGGACTCCCGCCAGATGTTCTGGGAATCGCCGAACCAGACGTGGTCGTAACCGAGGTCCTCGCACAGCCGGACATAGGAACACATCGCTCCCGCCGGTTCGGTGGGGAACAGTCCTACACCCATGCTCAGCATTCGGGAAAGCCTCCTCGGGGGCGAGTTTGAGATTGCTGTATATCGTATCCAATCGTAGGGTGGAGTGGTCTGAACCACAACCGGAGGCTGCGAAATGAAACTCACCAACGAGTTCACGGTCGACGCACCGCTGGACGACGCGTGGGCGGTGCTCACCGACATCCCCACCGTGATCCGCTGCGTCCCGGGCGCGGAACTCGACCGCCGCGACGGCGCCGATTACCACGCCCACGTCACCGTCAAGGTCGGGCCGATCGGAATGACGTTGGCGGGCAAGGCGACTCTGGTCTCCCAGGACGACGCCGCACGGGAGATGGTGGTTTCGGGCGCGGCCGCGGACCGGAAGGGCAACGGCTCGACCGAGGCCACGGTGCGCCTGGTGGCCCGCGACCACGCCGGCCGGACCGCCGTCACCGTCACCACCGACCTCGAACTCAGCGGCCGCATCGCACAATTGGGCAAGAGCGCGATCGTGCCGGTGAGCAACCGCATCATCGGCCAGTTCGTCGAGCGTCTCGACACCGTGATCGTCGGGGGCCCCGCGACTGCGCCCGAGGTGAGCACCGAACGTCCTTCGCGCCCGTCCGCGGCACCGCTACCGGAATGGATCACGTTGGCGGCCAACGGCTTCGCCGGTCTCGCGCTCGGCCTGGCGATCGGCCGCTGGCTCGACCGGCTCAGCCCTGCGCGACGCTGACCACCTAGACGTTGACCACGACGTCGAGTTCCACGCAGGCCCCGCCCGGCAGCGACGCGACACCGATCGCGGTCCGCGCGTGCGCGCCCACCTCCGCGCCGAACACGTCGATGAGCACCCGGGACGCGCCGTCGATCACCGCCGGGTGGGCGTCGAACTCGCCGACCGCGCGCACATAGCCGCGCAGCTGAACCACCGCGGTCACCGCGTCCAGCCCCACCGCGGCGTCGATCGCGCCGAGAAGATTCAGCGCGGCCAGCGCCGCCTGCTCCGCAGCCGTCTCGATGCTCACGTCCTCGCCGACCACCCCGCGCAGCGCGGGCTCCCCGTCGCGGCGGGCCGTCGCCCCGGACACCCACAGCTGATCGCCGCACCGCCGGCTCGGGAAATAGGCACCCTTCGGCGGCGGCGCGGCGGGAAGTGACAGCCCCAGCTCGCGCAGCCGGTCGGCGACCGTCACGCCTGCGTGTCCGGCTCGGACTCGAAGATCCGGTGGATCGGCTCGATCGCATGGGCGCGGTGCTCGTTGTTGAGCGCGACCATGCGCTCGACGTCGCGATCGGCCATCGCCTCGATCATCGCCACGTGCTCGTGGCAGACCTTCGGCATGTCGAGCAGCGGCGAGTACATCGGCCGGTAGGCGTCGGCGGTGTTCCACAACTGGGTGACGATGCGCTTGGTGCGCGCCATCCCGCTGGCGTGGAAGGTCAGGAAGTGGAACCGCCGGTTGAACACCCCGACCGAGATCAGATCACCGTCGGCGAGCGCCTTGTCCATGTCGGCGTTGCAGCTGCGCATCTCGTCGACGATCTGGTCGGTGACCCCGGGCATCGCATCCCGGATCAGGGCCTCCTCCAGGATGGCGCGCAGCGTGAACACCTCCACCAGGTCGGCAAGGCTGAGCTTGGTGACGCGGTAGCCACTGTGCGGCACGTAGGTGATGTACTCCTCGGCCTCCAGCGTCTTGAGCGCCTCCCGGATCGGGATGCGCGACATCCCGAACTGTTCGGCCACCGTCTCCTGCACGATCCAGCTCCCGGGCGCCAGCTTGCCGGTGGTGATGTCGTGGCGCAGCGCCTCCGCGACGGCCTGCGGGGCGGTCTTGGGGCGGACGAAATCCGACCGGCGTCCCCGATCGGCATCCGCGGCCGGGACCGTCGACGCGTCGCCCTCTGTGGTGTTCCGGGGTGCGGAACGCTTGGTTGCGGTGCGCGGTGACATCGGCTCTCGCTTTCAGGTGATTGGATACACTATGCGATCACCTGTGCCAATGAGTCAAACTTCTGCCCGCAGACCGCGGTTCGCGCGCTGAGCGGCAGCGCTCAGGACAACACCCGCGACAGGAACGCCGTAGAGTCCGGCATCGACGTCAGCACTGTGCCGCTGTGGTCGGAGTCCGGGTACACCTTCAGCGTCACGTCCTGGCCGTTGGCGGTCAACCGCTCGGCGAAGCGCAGCGTCAGATCCGGTGGCACATCGCGGTCCTGCAGGCCGACCCCGAGGAAGACCGGCCGGTCGTACCCGTCCGCCGGAACCCCCATGAACGCGTCGATCGCCTCACCCGCACCGGGGATCGTCAGGATCGGCGCGGTGAAGAAACCGGGCACCGTCAAGCCTTCTAACGCCGCGGGAAGCTCAGTGGCACAGAGTGTCTCAGCCTTGTCGGCGGCGGCGCGCCCCTCCGGGGTCAGCACCCGGTCCAGATCCAGGTCGGGACGGGCCTCCCGCAGTGCCGCCACGATGTAGGCGGTGTAGGCGCTGCCCATCGGACCGAGCGACGGCGGCACGGCCATGTCCGGCCCCGCCTGCTTGATGATGGTCTCGACGTTGGCCGGGGTGCCGGTGGCGACGACGCCGCGGTAGTCCAGGCCGTGCCCGGCGCTGAACTCGGTGGCCCAGCGGGCGGTCGCGACGGCGGCTCCCCCACCTTGGGACTGCCCGACCACGACCCACTTGGGCGACAGCTCCAGCCGCATCTGGTGGGCCGCGATCACCGAATCCACCACAGCCCGTGCGGTGGTCCGGCTGTTGAGGTAGCTCATCAGCCCCGGCGTGCCCAGGCCGGTGTAGTCACTGCCGACCACGGCGTAGCCCTGCGCGAGCCAGTGCGACAGGTATTCGCCGTCGCGGTCGCTGCGCGGGCGCGCCGACGGCGCGCAGTCGTCACCGAGCCCGACGGTGCCGTGCGCCCACGCCACGACGGGCCAGCCCCCTTGCGGAGCAGGGGTTTTCGGGGTGAACACAACCGCGGTGCTGACCGCGGGGCGGTCGTGCTGATCGATGGTCGAGTACAGGATGCGGTACGCGGCGCCGGCTTCGGGCACCGACAACGCGGGATCCAGCGCCACGGTCTCCAGCAGCGTGCCGGGCGCGGCCGCGGGCCCGGCCCAGGCCCGGGCGTCGAGGCCCGACCACACCGGTGTCCCGGCGTTCGCCACGGACGCAGGAGCTACCAGCGCAGCGATCATCAGCAGAACCGCCGCCGCGAGGCGGGCGGGGAAGGTTGTGCGCACCGTCAGTCCACGCGCTCACTGACTTCGCGGTCACCGTCGGCTGCACCC
>JAEZFL010000071.1 GCA_023417515.1 Pseudomonadota bacterium
GGCTACGGCGGTGGCGGCGGCGGCGGTTTCCGTGGCGGCGGCGGCTTCGGCGGCGGCGGCGGTCGCGGAGGCATGCCTCCCCAGGTCGTCGGCGAAGGCAAGGGCGTCGTCAAATTCTTCAACGGGCAGAAGGGCTTCGGCTTCATCGTCCGCGACGATGGCGGCGAGGACGTGTTCGTCCACATCTCCGCCGTCGAGCAGGCCGGCCTCACCGGCCTCGCCGAGGGCCAGCCGCTCGAGTTCACCCTGGTGGACCGCGGCGGGCGCATCTCGGCGACCGACCTCAAGATCGAGGGCGACCCGCTCCCGGTCGAGGATCGCGGCCCTCCGCGCGACCGTGACGCTGGCTTCGGCGGCGGGCGCGGCCCGCAGCGCGAGCTGACCGGCGAGAAGGCGACGGGCACCGTCAAGTTCTTCAACGCGACCAAGGGCTTCGGCTTCATCACCCGCGACGACGGGCAGCCGGACGCCTTCGTCCACATCTCGGCCATGCAGCGTGCGGGCATCCACTCGCTGCAGGAAGGCGACCGGCTCGAGTTCGAGCTGGAAGTCGACCGCCGCGGCAAGACGGCCGCGGTGAACCTGGTCGCGATCCAGTAACAAGGCGACGTGCCGGCTGCGGCCGGTACTCGTGACATAGATCCCGCTGTCCAAGACGGCCGCTCCGGTTCACGCCGGGGCGGCTGTTTTCGTGCGCAAGATGGTTTGCGGCGCGTAAACCTTGTCCCCGCACCGCTTTTCCACGTCTGAGCGTTTACCACTCCCGACATGGGAAGCGTTTTGTCCTTGGCGCTGTTCGCGCTCAGTTCCGCCGCCGATGCGAATTCGCTCGACCTGCGCTGCTACCGGCTGATGGCCGAGCTGGCGCGGGAAGACGATCCGCGCATCCGCTCCGCCGGCATGACCGGCGCCCACTATTTCCTCGGCCGGATCGACGCCGCCAATCCGGGCTTCGATCCGGAGGCCGGCTCCGGTGAGCCGGCACCGCTTGCGGAGCGCGAAACCCTCGTCCGCCGCTGCGGTGAAGCGATGGGCGCCGGCGGCCGCGATTTCCGGGCGCTCGGCGAGCGACTCGTTCGGAGCGGGAATCCGATCTGATCCTCCTCTCCCGTGAGGGAGAGGATGCGAAGACTTGGCTGCGCAGCAGCTTGGTCGAAGTTGGTGAGGGCACGTGCCCTCACCCTCCCATCCGCCTTCGCTTCGCTACGGCGGACGGGCCCCTCCCTCTCCCGGTGGAGAGGGTCTAGGTCACAAGCTTCTTGAGCGCCCCGATCGTGTCCGCCTCGCTGGCGGGCTTGTCCCGGCGGATTCGCGAGATTCGCGGGAAGCGCATGGCGAGCCCGGACTTGTGGCGCTTGCTGAGGTGGATCGAATCGAACGCCACTTCGAGCACCAGGCTCTTCTCCACTTCGCGGACCGGGCCGAAACGCTGGAGCGTGTGGTTGCGCACGAACCGATCGAGCCACATCAGCTCCTCGTCGGTGAATCCGAAATAGGCCTTGCCGACCGGCAGCAGCTCGCCTTCGCCCTGCTCCTCGCCGCTCCAGCAGCCGAACGTATAGTCCGAATAATAGGACGAGCGCTTTCCGGAGCCGCGCGCGGCGTACATCAGCACGCAATCGGCGGTGAGCGGGTCGCGCTTCCATTTGTACCACAGGCCAGTGCGGCGGCCGGCAACGTAGGGGCTGTCGCGGCGCTTCAGCATGACGCCCTCGATCGCGGCGTCGCGGGCGCCGGAGCGGATGTCCTCGAGCTCCGCGAAGCTGCTGGCCTCGATCAGCGCGGACAGGTCGAAGCGGTCGGGGTCGAGGGCCGGCACGAAGCGCTCGAGCCGCTCGCGCCGTTCGACCCAGGGTTGCGCTCGCAAATCCTCCTTCCCGTCGAGGAGGATGTCGTAGAGCCGAACGAAGGCGGGGAAGTCGGCGAGCATCCGCGCCGACACCGCCTTGCGGCCGAGCCTTTGCTGGAGCGCGTTGAAGCTCGCGGCGAGGCCGCCAGCCTCTGCGGTTCCTTGGGCCTCGCCTTTGACGAGCAGCTCGCCGTCGAGGACACCGTCGCGGTCGAAGGCCTCGGCGACGTCGGGGAAACTTCGGGTGATGTCGTCGCCGGCGCGGCTGTAGAGCCGGGTCTCGCCGGCGACTCGGACGATCTGGACGCGGATGCCGTCCCATTTCCACTCGGCGGCATAATCGGCGAGGTCGACCTTCGCCTCGTCGAGCGGGTGGGCGAGCATGAACGGGCGAAACACCGGCACGTCCTCGGCGCGCGGCTGCGGCCCGCGTCCCTCCGCCCAGTCGAAGAGGGGGAGGTAAGGCGGGTCGATGCCGTGCCAGACCTCCTCGACCTGATCGACATCAAGGCCGAAGGCCTGGGCCAGCGCGGTCTTGGCGAGGCGGGCGCTGACGCCGATGCGCAGCTCGCCGGTCGCGAATTTGAGGAGCGCGTAACGGCCGGACGCGTCGAGATGGTCGAGCATCTCGGCGATCGCCGCCGGCGCCTCGGCCTTGCCGAGGGTGCGCAGCCGCTCGACCGCGGCGCCGATGCGCAAGGTGCCGTCGTCGATCTCCGCCGGCTGCTCCTCCCGCTTCGGCCACAGCAAGGCGACCGTCTCGGCCATGTCGCCGACATAGTCCCAGCTCATCCGGAACAGCAAAGGATCGCAGCGCTCCTCGATCAGCGCGCGCACCAGCGCGGGCTTGACGCCGGGAATGTCGAGCTCGCCGGTCAGCGCGGCGAGCGCCCAGCCACGGTCGGGATCGGGCGTGCGCTTGAGGTAATCGCCGATCAGCTTCAGCTTGGCCTTGCGCGAGCGCGTGTAGACGAGGGCGTCGAGAAGCTGGGAGAAGTCGCGCATCGCCCGACTACAATAAGTCAGCGGCCGACAAGCTCCATCGCCGAAACGAATCGCTACAGGGTGGGCGGCGGGGCGTTGAGGAAGACCAGGGCGCCGCCGAGGAGCAGGACGATGCCGATCGCCGTGCGCGCGGGCCGCAGGTTGAGCGCCAGATATTTATCGCCCAGCAAGGCGGCCGGCGCTGCCGCAGCGAGAAGGCCCAGGGCGCCGCCGATCGCCGCGAGCGCCGGAGCCTCCGCTCGGGCGGCGAAGGCAAAGGTCATGAACTGGATGCGTCCGCTCGCCGCGGCATAGCTGCCGAAGAGCAGGGCGCCGAGGAAGCCGCCCCAGCGGAACCGCTCCGCCCATTTCAGGGGTTCCGGCTTCATCAGTCCGGTGACTCCGGCAAAGGCCAAAGCGAGCGCGACGAACTGGGTCCTGGCGCGGACCCCGACCATGTCGCTGACGAACGAGCCGGCGAGGAAGGCGATGGCGGCCATCACCGAAGCCGCGATCGCCATGCCGGCGAGGACTGCGCCGGGGCGGCCGCCCCGTGCGGACAGGGTGCCTGCCAGCACCTGGGTCTGGTCGCCGATGCCGACCAGCGCGGCGGCGACGAAGGCGAAGAGGAGGGCGTCCATCGCGCGTCCTTATGCCCGCGCCGCCGTTCCGATGCGGTTAACCCGCGCGAGCCTTGACTTTTCCCGCCGGTCGCCGCATGTGGCCCGCCGCAGGCAAGCGGCGGCAGCGCCGCTTCATTTTTTTCTACATCTCGGGATTTCAGAGGCTGCCATGGCCAAGCCGACCACTATCAAGATCAAGCTCGTCAGCACGGCCGACACCGGCTTTTTCTACGTGACGAAGAAGAACCCCCGGAACATCACCGAGAAGATGACCTTCCGGAAATATGATCCCGTCGCGCGCAAGCACGTCGAGTTCAAGGAAGCCAAGATCAAGTGACGGCCCGCGGGCCAAGCCCGCTGCCGTCATCCTGACGAATGTCGGGATTCCATGGTGCCGCAAGGCGCCGTGCCTTCTCGCTAAATCCACAGTCCGGCCCCGCCATGGATCCTGAAACAAGTTCAGGATGACGCTCTGTGTGGGGCCTGGCCGTGCGCCTAGAGCAGCTGGCCTTCCGGCGCTTCGTCCTCCACCGGCGGCAGCAGCGCCCGCACGGCCTCGACGAACTTCATCACCGAAATCGGCTTCGAGACATAGCCCTCCGCCCCGGCGTCGCGGATGCGCTCCTCGTCGCCCTTGGCGGCATAGGCCGTGACCGCGAGCACCGGCACGGGCGCGAGCGCCTCCTCCTGCTTCATCTGCTCGATCAGCTCGAGGCCGCTGATATGCGGCATCTGAATATCCATGACGACGAGCTCGGGCTCGAACTCGCGGGCGCGGTCCAGCGCCTCGCGGCCGTCGCGCACCGGCTCGACCTCGAAGCCGTGCGCGCGCAACAGGTCGCAGAACAACCTCAGGTTGAGCTCGTTGTCCTCGACAATCATGATTTTCTGACCCACGGCCGCGTCCTAGGCGATGATGCGTAACGAAACAAATAAGTCGGCGGCGGACGCCCTGGCGCTCTCCGTCCTGGCGTGGATCCTGGCGGACGAATCGCGCGCGCAACGGCTGCTCGGCATGACCGGCCTCACGCCCGACCGGTTGCGCGCGGGCCTCGGCGACGCCTCGCTGCTCGCCGCCGCAATCCGCTTCCTCGAAGCCTGGGAGCCCGACCTCATCGCCTGTGCGAGCGATCTTGGCGTGGCTCCGTCCGATCTCGTAGGGGCACGCCGTGAGCTGGAGAATGAGTGAATGGCCAAGACGGTTCTGATCACGGGCGCGACGGCGGGAATCGGCGCTGCGGCGGCGCGGCGATTCGTGGGCGAGGGATGGCTGGTGATCGGCACCGGCCGGCGGCGCGAACGGCTCGACGCGCTGGCCGCCGAGCTTGGCGACGCCTTTCACGGCCTTGGCCTCGACATCCGCGACCTCGCCGCGATTCCGGCCGCGATCGAATCGCTGCCCGAGCGCTTCCGCGCCATCGACGTGCTGGTGAACAATGCCGGCCTCGCCCCACCGATCCAGCCGATGCAGGAGGCCGACCTCGACGCCTCGCTCAACGTCGTCCAGACCAACATTTCCGGCCTGGTCGCGATCACCCGCCACCTGCTGCCGGGCCTCATCGGGCGCAAGGGCGCGATCCTCAACCTGAGCTCGGTCGCGGCGACCTATCCCTATCGCGGCGGCGCGGTCTACGCCGGCTCCAAGGCGTTCGTGCGCCAGTTCTCGCTCGACCTGCGCTGCGACCTCCACGGCACGGGGGTGCGCGTCACCTCGATCGAGCCGGGCATGGTCGAGACCGAGTTCACGATCGTCCGAACGCAGGGCGACACGGCCGCGTCCGACGCGCTCTATGCCGGCATGCAGCCGATCACCGGGGACGATGTCGCCGACACGCTCTACTGGCTCGCGACCCTGCCGCCGCATCTCAACATCAACACGATCGAGCTGATGCCGGTCAGCCAGAGCTTCGCCGGCTTCGCGGTCGCTCGAGAGGACCGAGGTTAACCGGCGACGCAGGCGGCCGGGTCACGCGGCGTCGATCGCGGCCCAGGTCTTGGGACCGACAGTCCCGTCGGCCACCTCGGTTTGGCCGAGAGTGGCGCGCTGAAAGCGGCGCACCGCGGCCTCGGTGGCGGGGCCGAAGATGCCGTCGACCGGGGCCGCGCCGACTTTCTGCTGGATCGTCTTCACGAGATCGCCGCGAGCCCCGCGGCGAAGCGTCGGCCGGTCCTGGTCATCCCGTGCGGGAATGAGTGGCCGGACCGGAGCCGTCCCGGCCATGACGGCCGCGACCTTGGCTCGAAATTCGACCATGTCGAAGCTGGGATCGGTCTTCTCTCCCGCCGGCAGGCGATATTCCTTGTGACCGCAGCACATGTCGGCGCTGGCGCCCAATTTCGTGAGGATGGCGGCGACGCCCCTTACATAAGCGTCCATCTGCACCGGCGGCCACGGGTCGCCGGCCAGGCCGCTATTCTCCGCCTCGATCCCGATGAAGCTCGACCCGCCGGACGTGATCCCGCGCCAGCGCCCGGGCCCCGCATGGTTGGCGACCCCGGCCGCGATGATGAAATAGGTGCCGTCGCGGGCGAGGCCCAGTTGCGCCAACGGCCCGGACAGGTCGCTTCGGCCGCGGATCAGCGTGTTCAGCGTCGGCATGTTTCGCGGGTCTTTGGTGGCGGTATGGTGGCACATCACCCCTCGCGGCCGGAGCATGTCGCGGCGCCCGCGACTGTGCCACCCGGCGACCTCGGAGACTTTCAGTCCGGCACTGGAGAGGACCTGCGGAAGCCATGTCAGCGAAAAGGTCATTGGGCCCGCTCCCTAGCTCCGTTCGTCCGCGACGCCGCCGACCGTCTCGGGAAGCTCGCTGTCGTCGGTCAGGTCGTCCTCCTCGATCTTGACGTCCGCCACGCATCCGTCGGGCTCGTCCGGTTCCGGCCCGTCATCCACTGGTCCGGGATCGCCGCCTCGCGGGCCCTGGGCGCCCCCGCCCTGGGGCCCTGGCGCGGCGCCGCCCGCCGCTCCCCTGGGCTGGACC
>JAEZFL010000030.1 GCA_023417515.1 Pseudomonadota bacterium
GATCGAGGAGAGCCGCACCAGGGGCCAGCCCATCCTGGTCGGCACCACCAGCATCGAGAAGTCGGAGCTGATCGCGGGCCTGCTCAAGCGGAAGAAGATCCCGCACCAGGTGCTCAACGCCCGCTACCACGAGCATGAGGCGCATATCGTGGCGCAGGCGGGCCGGATGGGCGCCGTCACCATCGCCACCAACATGGCCGGCCGCGGCACCGACATCCAGCTCGGCGGCAATGTCGAGTTCCGCATCCAGGACGAGCTCGGCGACATGGAGCCGGGACCGAAGCGCGAGGCGGCCGAGGAGCGGATCCGCCGCGAGGTCGCCGAGGAGAAGGAGAAGGTGATCGCCGCGGGCGGCCTGTTCGTGCTCGGCACCGAGCGGCACGAGAGCCGGCGCATCGACAACCAGCTGCGCGGCCGCTCAGGCCGTCAGGGCGCCCCCGGCCTGTCGCGCTTCTACCTCAGCCTCGACGACGATCTGCTCCGCATCTTCGGCCCGCAGACGATGTTCGCGCGCCTGATGAACAAGAATCTGGAGGATGGCGAGGCGATCGTCTCGCCCTGGATCTCCAAGGCGATCGAGACCGCCCAGAAGAAGGTCGAGGCGCGCAACTACGATATCCGCAAGCAGGTCGTCGAATATGACGACGTCATGAACGACCAGCGCAAGGTCATCTACGAGCAGCGCGCGGACATCATGGACGCCGAGACGATCGGCGACGTCGTCGAGGACATGCGCGCCGAGACCGTCAACGCGATCATCGGCGAGGCGATTCCGCCCAACACCTATCCCGAGCAGTGGGACCTCGAGCTGCTCAAGAAGCGCACCAAGGACGTGTTCGGGCTCGAGCCGCCCTATGACGAGTGGATCAAGGAGGAAGCGGTCGATCCCGAAATGTTCGTCGAGCGGCTCCAGAAGCTCGCCGACGAGCAGATGGCCGAAAAGGCCCGCGACATCCCGCCGGAGAACTGGATTCAGATCGAGAAGAGCTTCATGCTCCAGTTCCTCGATCATCACTGGAAGGAGCATCTGTCGATGCTCGACGCGCTGCGCCAGGTCGTTCACCTGCGCGCCTACGCCCAGCGCAAGCCGATCGACGAATATAAGCATGAGGCATTCGCGATGTTCGAGCGCATGCTGACCCTGATCCGCGAGGACGTCACCGCCTCGCTGGCCCAGGCGGAGTTCCGAATGGATCCGGCGCCGCTGCCCGACCTGCCGGATTTCCTCACCCAGCATATCGACCCGTTCAGTGGCGAGGACGACACGTTCGACATCGACGCCGGCACCGGCGCGATCCTGTCGCAGCTGCCACCGCTCCAGGCGGCCGAGCCGGCGCTGACCCCGGCCCCCGCGGGCGCCGAGGGCGACGTGCTTCCGGTCAGCCGCAACGCGCCGTGCCCGTGCGGCTCCGGCAAGAAGTACAAGCACTGCCACGGGGCGCTGGTTTGATACCAGCTCCCTCTCCCGATTGCGGGGGACCCGGTTTTACGCCAGCTTGAGGCCTTCCTTGTTCATCGCCATGGTGAGCTTCTTGTTCTGCTCCTCGCTCAGTGCGCTGCGCAGGCGCGGGAAGACATTGTCCTCCTCGTTGCGAATATGGCCTTCGAGCAGGGCGCGGAAGTCGCGCACCCGGGCGAGGAATTCCGGCCCGTCCTTGGCCATGTTCTCGAGCTCGTAGATATAGGTCTTGATGTAGCCGTGCTCGCCGTTGAGGTCGTCGGCGTCATGCGCCTCGTTGGCCTCGCGGAGCGCCGGATAGATGACGTTCTCCTCCTGGAGCGCGTGCTTGCTGAGCGCATATTTGATCTTCATGATCAGGTGCGAGCGCGAGGTCGTCTGGTTGTCGGCGGTCGCCTCGAGCTGGTCGAACAGCGTCAAAGTCGCCTTGTGCTCGGCCTTTAACGCCTCGTCCCAATTGCCGGCCATGAAGGTCGGCGACTGCATCATCATCTTGCGGCCCATGTTCGCCGCCAGGCCGACCGCGGCGCCGGCCACGGCCGCGCCGACGAGCGCGCCGGTCTGGCCGCCGAACGAGAAGGCGCTCTTGTGCTTGAAACGGCCCTGGCTGTCGCGGGGCGGGGTGTCGGTGCGGTTGTTGCTGCTACGCGTCGTGGTCGCCACTTTCGGATCCTCCATCTGGGGCAGGAAATTCGGGCGATTCAACCCGCGGGCGCGGGCCAATGTTCCGGACGCGAACGGACCGGGACGGGTCGGCCTCGTGACTAATCTGCTTTAGTTTCCGTATCTTGCATCGACGAAGCGTTCTTTGGCCGCGCCCGGACGAAGCCTGTTTGCGATGAACTTTCGCCGGCGCTGCTGGTTCAGTTCGGCAAGGGTCCAGCACACAAATTCGGAGGTCCGGGATGAAGGCGCTCGTCTGGCACGGCAAGGAAGACGTCCGTTACGAAAGCGTACCCGATCCGGAGATCGAGGACGGCCGCGACGCCATCATCAAGGTGACGAGCTGCGCGATCTGCGGCTCCGATCTTCACCTCTTTCACAATTTCATTCCGGGAATGAAGCCCGGCGACGTCCTCGGCCACGAGGCGATCGGCGAGGTCGTCGAGGTCGGCAAGGACAACAAGGCGCTGAAGGCCGGCGACCGGGTCGTCATTCCTTTCACCATCTTCTGCGGCGATTGCGACCAGTGCCGGCGCGGCAACTATTCGGTGTGCCAGCGCTCAAACCGCAACAAGGAGATGGCCGAGAAGGTGTTCGGCCACGCCACCGCCGGCCTGTTCGGCTATACCGCGCTGACCGGCGGCTATGACGGCGGCCAGGCCGAATATCTGCGCGTGCCGTTCGCCGACACCACGCACCTCAAGGTCAACGACAGCACGTTGACCGACGAGCAGCTGCTTCCGCTCGCCGACGTCTTCCCGACCGGCTGGCAGGCCGCGGCCCAGTGCGACATCGAGCCGACCGACACCGTCGCCATCTGGGGCGGCGGCGCCGTCGGCCAGTTCGCGGTTCGAAGCGCGATCCTGCTCGGCGCACGCCAGGTCATCTGCATCGAGCGCGTGCCCGAGAGGCTCGACATGGCCGTCGCCGGCGGAGCGATCGGGATCAATCCGGACACCGAGAGCGTCACCGACCGGCTGACCGAGCTCACCGGCGGCCTCGGCCCGGACAAGTGCATCGATGCGGTCGGCATGGAGGCGCACGAGACGACGACCTTCGATTCGATGCTCGACCGCGCCCTCCAGCTCTCGCTGATGGCGACCGACCGCGCGCATGTGCTCCGCGAGATTTTCTACCATATCCGTCCGGCCGGGATCGTCTCGATCCCCGGAGTCTATGGCGGCATCATCGACAAGCTCAATTTCGGAATGGCGATGCAGAAGGCGCTGACCTTCAAGATGGGCCAGACCCATGTCGCCCGCTGGCTGCCGCACCTCCTCCGCCTCGTCGAGGAGGGCAAGATCGACCCCAGCTTCGTCGTCACCCACCAGAAGCCGCTCGAGGACGGGCCCGGCATGTACCGCACGTTCCGCAACAAGCAGGACGGCTGCATCAAGACCGTCCTCAAGCCCGGCGAAACCCGCAATCAGGAGAAAGCAGATGAACGCAGCGACCTTGTCGGGGCCCAATAACGACCGCAGCATGACCCCGGCGATGCGGGCGTCGCGCCTGCTCGGCTGGGTCAGCTTCGGGATCGCCGCCGCCGAATTGCTCGCGCCGCGCCGAGTCGCCCGAGCGGTTGGGATGAACGAGGGCAGCGCGCCGCTTCTGCGTGCCTACGGGGCACGCGAGGCGCTCGCAGGCGTCGGAGCGCACAGCGTCTATCCGGTGCCGGCCTTGTGGAGCCGAGTCGCCGGCGACCTGCTTGACATCGGCACGGTCGCCGTCGGATCGCGGCAGCAGGATGGCAGCCGCGACCGCAGGGCGTGGATCGCCATCGCGGTGCTCGCGGGTGTCACCGCGATCGACGCGATCGTCGCCGCCAAGCTCGCCGCCGAAACCAAGGAAGGGAAGGGCGAGGTCCGCGATTATTCGGACCGCTCGGGCTTCCCCGGCGGCGTGGAGGGAGCGCGTGGCGCCGGCATCATGAAGGACGCGTTCGACGGCAAGGCCGGCGGCGCGGCTGCGGGCGACACCAGCCCGGCAGGCAAGGCGACCAGCGGCCGAACCCAGACCGATCTGACCGGTGCTCCGGCCGAGACACAAAGCGCGGCCCGACCGGCGCTGGGCGACGGCCAGGGAGGCGTGATCGGAAGCGGCCAGGGCATGCCGAGCGACGCCGAGAAGGCCGTCCCGGAGCCGCCCGCTTACACCCCGGCCTGACCGACGCTTCCTCCTGGCGGGACACTGCTTCGATGCAGTGCCCGCCGCGGGGGATGATTTTTCAGGAGATCGTCCCTAGCCTCCCGCCAGTGCCGCGGCGGGGGAAGTCATGGGGGCGACGCTGTGTATCGCCGGCAAGGGCCAGGCTGCCGTAGAGGTGGTCGGCGCTTCACGCCGCCTCGCCGATCGGGTCGTCTGTCTGCCGAACGGCGACGATGGCGGCACTGACAACTGGCAGCCATCGCTTCTGAAGGCTGCCCGGATCCTCGGGGTCGAAACCGTGACGCTCGATTGGGCGAGGGCTCAGCCCGATCTTGTGTTCATGTCCGTCGAGTATGACCGGATCATCAAGCCGGCGCTGTTCGCCTCCAAGCGGCTCTACAACGTCCACTTCTCCCTGTTGCCCAAATACCGGGGCTGCAACACGGCCATCTGGCCGATCCTCAACGGAGAGAGCGAGCACGGCGTGACGCTTCACGAGATCGATACCGGCATCGATACCGGGCCGATCATCGCGCAACGTGCCTTCGACATCGGCGGCATGACTTCCCGCCAGCTTTACGGCCGCTGCCTGGAGCTCGGCGCGGCGCTGGTCCTCGAATGGCTGCCGAAACTGATGGGCGGCGATTACGCGGCTACCCCGCAGGATGAAGCGGCGGCCTCGAACTACCCGCGCAAGGCGCTGGATTATGGCCTCATGGAGATTGACCTGTCGGAGCCTGTCGAGGCGGTCATGCGTCGCATTCGTGCATTCACCTTCCCAGAGTACCAGCGCCCGACCTTCAACGGTCGACCCATCGTCGGAGCGGAGTCTGAGTTCGGGCGTGTGCCGGTGGATGATCGGGATGGCTCTGCCCGCAGCCTATTGGTTGCCGCCGCAGACGGCGTCATCCGTTTGCACGTCCAGCTCGAATCGAATGTCGTGAAGGCTGGCTCCCCGGGCCTGATTCGAACAGGCGGCCGTCCGATTAACAGTCGGATGCTCTACCGCTGAGCTACCGGGGAACAACAGCGAGGCGCGCCTATAGCAGCGCTTCTTCGGCGGTTGCAAGGGGGCGAAAGGCGGGTTTTCCGCACTTTGCCGCCCGCGATCAAACCGCGAACTGCTCCATCGAGATGCGCTCGTCGAGGGCGTGCTCGGGATCGAACAGCAAGGTCAGCGCGCGCGAGCGGTCGATGGCGACCTCGACGCGGTCGATCTCGCGCACCTCGCGCTGATCGGCGACCGCCGAGACCGGCCTCTTCTTCGGGTCGAGCACGCGCAGCGACACGCACAAATCGTCGGGGATGATCGCCCCGCGCCAGCGCCGCGGACGGAACGGGCTGATCGGGGTGATCGCGAGCAGGGTCGAGTTCAATGGCAGGATCGGCCCGTGCGCGGAGAAATTGTAAGCGGTCGATCCGGCCGGCGTCGACACCAGCACGCCGTCGCAGATCAGCTCGTCGATCACGACGCGGCCGTTGACCGACACCTCGATCCAGGCGGTCTGGCGGGTCTCGCGAAGCAGCGACACTTCGTTGATCGCCGGGCTCACGACGACCTGGCCGTCCACCCGCACCGCCTTCATCTCGAGCGGCGGCACGCAAAAAGCCTTGGCGCGGTCCAGCCGCTCGACGAGCGCGTCGATCCGCCAGTCGTTCATCAGGAAGCCGACCGTGCCACGATTCATTCCGAAGACCGGGCACACGCGGCCGCGCTCGAGCATCTCGTGAAGAGTCTGGAGGATGAAGCCGTCGCCGCCCAGCGCGACGACCAGCTCGGCCTCCTCGATCGGCACAAAATCGTAATGGGCGTGCAGAAGCTGCTCCGCCACCTGCGCCGCCTCCGCGCTGGAGGCGACCAGCGCCATGGCTTTGTCCCCCTGCCGAGCCATATCGAGACGTAGCTACGGGCGATTGTGCGGCGCGGCAAGCGGCTCGTCATGAAACGATTCGGATCGGGACAGCATGGCGAAGGCGATTGGCGGACTTCACGGGGCGGGCTAGACCGGTGTGAAGATGCCCCAACCGCTGTTCATCCTGTCCTTCCGCCACCGCGACGAGCTTCACCGCCTCGCCGAGGCGGCGGGGTGGGAGCCGATCGCGGCGCGGCGCGACGCCAATGCCGAGGCGCGCTTCCTTGCCTCCGGTGCGAGCGTCGCCCTGGTCGATGCACGCGGGGCCGCGACCGAGGGCGTCTCGGCCGTTCGCGCGCTCGGCGACGCGGTGGAAGCCAATGCCGGCGCGCTGCTGGTACTGGTATCGCGCACCGACGAGGCGCTGCTCGATCAGCTCCATGAGCTCGGCGCCACCCATTTCCTGGTGAGCCCGTTCAGCCACGAGCAGTTGAGCCATGCGCTTCGCTTCGCGGCGCGCCATGCCGAACGGGCCGGTGACGGGCGCCGGCCGGCGCCGCCGGCACGATCGGAGAGCGGGGCATGGCGCTGGACCCCGGGCAGCCGTACCGTTGCGCTCAGCCCGATGCTAGCGCGCAAGGCGGGTCTTCCGGAAGGCGCCAGCGAAGCGGGCCTGCATGCGCTGTTCCGCCAGCTCGGCGACGAGGGGCGGCTGGCCGCGCGCGCGGCGCTGATGCGACTCGAGAACGGGGAGAGCACCGCCTTCGCCCATCCCGATCCGGAGCATCCGGGGGGACGGATCGCCCATCACGTCCGCAAGGAGGAGAGCGGCGAGGTGGTCGGCCGCGCCGAGCTGATCGCAGGGCCTGCCGGGCTGCTCGACCGCAGCCGCGACGCACTCACTGGGGTGCGCGACGGCCGGGCGGCGCGCGAATGGCTCAATCGCCGGCTCGAGGCCGAGGGCGACCAGCCCGCGGCGGTCATATTGCTGCTCGCGCTCACCCGCTTCGACGCGATCAACCTCGCTTTCGGCCGTGCCAATGGCGACGCGGTGCTTCAGGCGGCTGCGCGGCGGATCGAGCGCCAGGTCGATGCCGACGGCGAACGCCGGGCGGTGGCGCGCCTCGCCGGCGCCGAGTTCGCGGTTCTGCTGTCGGCGCCGGAAGGCGCGGCGGAGGCGCGCACCCTCGCCGGTCACCTCATCGAGGCGATGGCGCGGCCCTTCGTGTCGGGCGACCAGGTCATCACCATCGGCGGGCGCGTCGGAATCGCCGTGTCGCGCCCGGGTGATACTGCCGCCTCGCTGCTGCGCCGGGCCAGTGCCGCGCTCGCCGAGGCGAAGGAGCAGGAAAGCACCCCGGTCACCCTGATCGACGCCGCGAGCGAGCAGGCGAGCGCGCGCGGCGACCGGCTCGAGGTCGACCTCCGGCGCGCCCTCGACGCCGACGAGATCGAATTGGTGTTCCAGCCCCAGGTGACCATCGCCACCGGGCGCATCGCCGGGGTCGAGGCGCTCGCCCGCTGGCGCCACCCGGCCTACGGAGCGCTTGGCGCCGGCACCCTGTTCAGCGTCGCCGAGGCGTCCGATTATCTGGTCCAGCTGTCCGAGCACATCCACCGCAAGGCGGTCTCCGCCGTCGCCGCCTGGCCGGCATCGCTGGCGCACCTGCGCGTCGCGATCAACGTCACCGCGCAGGACATCGTCCGGCCGGGCTTCGCCGATCATTTCCTGAAGCTGGTCAAGGGCAGCGGCCTCGGCACCGACCGAGTCACGGTGGAAGTCACCGAGAGCGGCCTCATCGAGGACCTGCCGGCCGCCGCCCGCCTGCTCGGCCAGTTGCGCCGCGGGGGCTTCCGCATCGCCATCGACGATTTCGGCACGGGCTATTCGAGCCTCGCTTACCTGAAGGCCCTGCCGCTCGACTATCTCAAGCTCGACCGCCGGCTGTGCGAGGACATTACCGGCTCGCCGCGCGACCGGGTCGTCGTGCGCAGCGTCATCGACATGGCGCGTTCGCTCGACATCGCCGTTGTCGCCGAGGGCGTGGAGACCCGCGAGCAGCTCGCCCTGCTCGCGCAGGAGGGCTGCACGCTTTACCAGGGCTTCCTTTGTGCGCCGCCGCTCGCGACGGAGCAGCTGGTAGAACTGGTCGGCGGAGAGGCCGGAGTGGCGGCGTGAGCGAGGACCGGCTCAACATGACCGGCTTGTGGGAAGGCACTTATGCCTATCCCGCTTATGAGGGGCCGACGACTCCGTTCGTGGCGCATGTCGACGATGTCGACGGCGTCCTGTCCGGTTCGATTATCGAGCCCAACACGATCGGTTTCGCAAGCGACGAGCTGGAAGCCCTGCTCGCCGGCAGCCGCACGGATCGGGCGGTCGATTTCACCAAGACCTATGACGGGTCGAGCGACGCCGCACACGCCGTCGACTATGTCGGCCAGCTGTCCGAGGACGGCGACCGCGTCACCGGCGTATGGAGCCTGGGCGAGCTCGACGGAACGTTCGAAATGCACCGCGAACGGGCATGGGAGGAGCTGGCCGTGACCGAGTCGGCCGAAGAGCTGCCGGTCGCGGCGGCAGTTCCTACCGAGCTGCCGCCACCCTGAGGGTCCCGCCCAACTGGCTGGTCGGGCCCGGCACCAGCCGGAGCCGGCGCGATCCGAAGTCGATCGAAACGCGGCGGAACAGCTGCAGCGCATCCATGCCGAGCAGGATGGCGGGCCGATCCTCCAGGTCCAGCTGGCGGAACAGCTCCAGGCCGCCAAAGGCGATCGGCAGGTTGTTGATCCGCGCCCTGCCGATGCGCAGTCGCCGGGTGACCGTATAATTGAGCTGCGCGGTGGCGCCGGTCACGCTGGTGACCTCGAGAGACAGGTTGGGATCGATTCGCCCGCGACCGACCAGGCGCTCGCGCAATGCCCGGTTGCCGACCGTGATCTGGGAGCCGGTGTCGACGATCGCGCGCACGCGCTCCCCGTCCACGGTCGCGTCGGCGAGCACCATCCGGCCGAGCCGCGTCTGGGCGGTGACGACGATCGTGTCCTGGGGCCAGCGATCGTCCTCGGCGATCGAGCGCGACAGCCGCATCTCCCGGCGCTCGAAATCGAACACCACCCGCTGGTTGCGCAGGCTGTCGACGCCGAGCATGCCGTCCGCGCCGATATGGGCCTGGCGCAACGCCGGCGCCTGCAGCGCGGTGAACGAGCGGCGCCCGACGCCCATATGGGGGATGATCACCGTCGGGACCTGGCGCACGTCGGCGACGCTGGCCAAGGTCACCATCCGGCTGGCGTCGAGCGCGAGGCGGGCAGCGAGCTCGCGCGATATGATCGTGCGCTCGGCGCCGGTGTCGACGATGAAACGGAACGGCCCGCGACCGTCGATGGTGATCGGGACCGTCATCCGCTCGTATGAATCGGCGCTATAGCCCAGGGTCTCCGAGGCGGCCGGATCCTCGGGGAGCGCGGGCGGGTCCTGCGGTCCGGAAAGCGCGGCGCTGCCCGACAGGGCCGTCGCCAACATCACCCACTTCAACATCCGACCGCACTCCGCGTCGTCCGCGTCTCTCCCTAGCCGATTTCGACGAAGCGCGGAATGGACCCGACCAGCGCCGGCTCAGCCGACGATCCGGGCGAGGCCTTTCGCGAGCTGCTGGGCGCCCCGCAGGCGCGCCGCCGGGTCCGCCCAGTTGCGCATGATGACCAGCTTGTTGTCGGGCCTGAGCTTCGCCGTGCCCTTCAGGTGCTGGACATAGGCGATCAGCCCCTCGAGGTCCGGGAAGCTGTCATTGTGGAAATGGACCAGCGCGCCCTTGGGGCCGACGTCCATCTTGGCGATGCACGCCTTGCGGCAATTGAGCTTGATCTCGATGACCTTGAGCAGATTGTCGGTCGCCTCGGGGAGCTTGCCGAAGCGGTCGATCAGCTCGGCGGCGAATGCCTCGATCTCCTGCGCTCCCTCAAGCTCGTTGAGTCGGCGGTAGAGGCCCATGCGCAGGTCGAGGTCGGGCACATAGTCCTCGGGGATGAGGATCGGCGCGTCGACGGTGATCTGCGGCGACAGGTCCTTGGTCTCGTTGCGCGCGGTTCCGCCGGCCTTGGCCTCCAGGATCGCGTCCTCGAGCATCGACTGGTAGAGCTCGAAGCCGACCTCCTTGATATGCCCGGACTGCTCGTCGCCGAGCAGATTGCCGGCGCCGCGAATGTCGAGATCGTGGGTGGCGAGCTGGAAGCCGGCGCCGAGGCTCTCGAGATTGGCGAGCACCTGCAGGCGCTTCTGCGCCGTGTCGGTCATCAGCCTGTCGCCGGGCGTGGTGAAATAGGCGTAGGCGCGCGTCTTCGCGCGGCCGACCCGACCGCGCAGCTGGTAGAGCTGGGCGAGGCCGAAGCGGTCGGCGCGGTGGATGATCATCGTGTTGGCGGTCGGGATGTCGAGTCCGCTCTCGACGATGGTCGTCGACACCAGCACTTCGTATTTGCGGTCGTAGAAGGCGCTCATCCGTTCCTCGACCTCGGTCGGGCTCATCTGGCCGTGGGCGACGACGTAGCGCACCTCCGGCACCTCCTCGCGCAGGAACTGCTCGATGTCGGGCAGGTCGGCGATCCGGGGCACGACGAAGAAGCTCTGGCCGCCGCGATAATGTTCGCGGAGCAGCGCCTCGCGGATGACCACCGGGTCCCACGGCATCACGTAAGTGCGCACCGCGAGCCGGTCGACCGGCGGGGTCTGGATGACCGACAGCTCGCGAAGCCCGGACATCGCCATCTGCAGCGTGCGCGGGATCGGAGTCGCGGTCAGGGTCAGCACGTGAACATCGGCGCGCAGGGACTTCAATTTCTCCTTGTGGGTGACCCCGAAGCGCTGCTCCTCATCGACGATGACGAGGCCGAGATTGCGGAACTCGACGCCCTTGCCGAGGATGGCGTGGGTGCCGATGACGATGTCGACCTTGCCGACGGCGAGACGGTCCTTGGTCTCCTTCGCTTCCTTAGCCGTGACGAGACGGGACAGGCGCCCGATCTCGACCGGGAAGCCCTGGAAGCGCTCCTTGAAATTCTGGAAATGCTGGCGGGCGAGCAGCGTGGTCGGTGCGATCACCGCGACCTGCATGCCCGCCATCGCCGCGACGAAGGCAGCGCGAAGCGCGACCTCGGTCTTGCCGAAGCCGACGTCGCCGCAGACCAGCCGATCCATCGGCTTGCCCTTGCCGAGGTCCTCGATGACGTCGCCGATGGCGCGGTCCTGGTCCTCCGTCTCCTCATAGGGGAAGCGGTCGGAGAAGGCGGCATAGCCGGTGTCGGGCTCGGCGACGGCGCCGGGACGAAGCGCGCGCTCGGCGGCGACCTTGATGAGGTCGCCGGCGATCTCGCGGATCCGCTCCTTCATCCGCGACTTGCGGCGCTGCCACGCCTCGCCGCCGAGCCGGTCGAGCGTTACGCCGTCGCTGTCGCTGCCGTAGCGCGACAATATGTCGATATTTTCGACCGGCACGTAGAGCTTGTCGCCGCCGGCATATTCCAGGGCGACGCAATCGTGCGGCGCGTTCGACACCGGAATCTGGGTCAGGCCCTCGTAGCGGCCGATGCCGTGGTCGGCATGGACGACGAGGTCGCCGGGCGACAGAGTCGCAAGCTCGTTGAGGAACGCGTCCTGGCTCTTCTTGCGCTTGCGCCGCCGCACGAGGCGGTCGCCGAGCATGTCCTGCTCGGTCAGCACCGCGACCTCGGGCGTGGTGAAGCCGTGGTCGAGCGGGAGCACGATCAAAGCGGTCCCGGACGCGCCGAGCGCTTCCTGCCAGCTGTCGACCGGCTCGAGCTTCTTCATGCCATGGTCGGCGAGCAGGCCCTTGAGGCGCTCGCGAGCGCCGCCCGAATAGCTCGCCAGAACGACCTTGTGCTTAGAGCGCTTGAGGCTCGCGACGTGGTCCGCGACCGCTTCGTAGACATTCGCGTTCTGCGCCCGCTCCGGAGCGAAGTCGCGCGGGCCGTCGACCTCGAAGTCGACGACCGTCGCGCTGCCTGGCTCGTGGAACGGGGTGGTGAGATGGATCGGCCGCTCCGCGATCGCCGCCTTCCACTCGTCCTGAGTGAGGTAGAGTGTTTCCGGCTTCAATGGCCGGTAGCTGCCGGGGTCGCTCGACTGGGCGCGCTGGCGGTTGTCGTAATAATCGGCGATCGCCTCGAACCGCGCATCGGCCGCGCCGGCATCACCCGCGTCGCGGACGATCAGGTCGCCGTCGCTCAGGTGGTCGAACAGCGTCGCCAGCCGCTCCTCGAATAGCGGCAGCCAATGGTCGAGGCCGGCGATTCGGCGGCCGTCCGACACCGCCTGGTAGAGCGGGTCGCCGGTCGCGTTGGCGCCGAACAGCTCGCGGTAGCGCGAGCGGAAGCGCTTGACGCTCTCTTCGTCGAGCAGGGTCTCCGAGGCGGGGAGGAGGGTGAAGCCCTCGGTCGTGCCGGTGGTGCGCTGGGTGCCGGGATCGAAGCGGCGCACAGTCTCGATCTCGTCGCCGAAGAAGTCGAGGCGGAGGCCTTCCTCTTCGCCGGCCGGGAACAGATCGACGATTCCGCCGCGAACAGCGAACTCGCCCGGGTCGTGGACCGTCTCGGTTCGGGCATAGCCGTTGGCGTTGAGCAGGCTCGCCAGCCGCTCCATGTCGATCCGCTCCGCCGGCCTGAGGCTGGCGACGAGCTGGCGGACCCGGAACGGAGTCAGCGTGCGCTGGAGCGCCGCGTTGACGGTGGTGATGACGAGCTGCGGCTTGTCATGCTTGCGTTGCAGCGCGTGCAAAGTCGCGAGCCGCTCCGACGTGGAACGCAGCGATGGCGACGAGCGGTCGTAGGGCAGGCAGTCCCAGGCGGGAAAATAGAGGATGTCCAGCTCGGGCGCGAAGAAGGCGGCGGCGTCGCCGATCGCGCGCATCGCCGCCTCGTCGGGAGCGATGAAGACGGCGCGGCCGCCGGCCCCAGCGGCGCGCGCGAGATCGGCCGCAAGCCACGGCATGAAGCCGGCGGGGACTCCGGCAAGCGTGAGCGGCTTGTCGGCCTTGAGGATGGTGTGGAGGTCCATCAGCCCCTCCCCTGAAGGGGAGGGGTGAAGCAGCGCCTCATACCCCGCCCCCCATCGTGTCGATATAGTCGGTTCGCTGCAGCCGCTTCATCATGGGCCCGGCAAACCGCTCGGGCGGCTCGGCGGTTCCGATCGCCCAGGCCATGATGTCGACGTCCTGCTCCTCGAGCAGCGCCTCGAACCAGGCGAGGTCGTCGTCGCTCCACCCGGCGTGGCAGCGATCGAAGAAGCCGCCGATCATGAAATCGGCCTCGCGCGTGCCGCGGTGCCAGGCGCGGTAGCGAATGCGTCGAAGGCGGGCGTCGCGGTCCATTTGGCTCCAAGCGTGATTGGCCGGCGGGCCTGGAAATGGCCTGCAGGCGGACAATAGTGAGGGGGCCATGTAGGGACGATCAGGCCCGGCGCGAAGCCCCTTCGCGGCGCTTTCTTAGCGCCGCGGCGGAGGCGGCGGCGGGGCGATCGGGCCGGGCACGTCGCATTGACGCGGCGGCGGCGCCGAGTCGCCGGCTTCGAACCGCGCCCGGGCGGCGTGCTGATCGGCCCAGCATGCCTTGATCGCATCCCACGCCGCCTGGAGCGAGAGGCGGGCGTGACCGGCGTAGGAGGCGATGGCGTGGGGGCGGACCCGGAACCAGGCGCTGCTCTGCGGCTCGCCGACGCTCTCGATCGGGCCGGCACCACAATGCTCGCGGATGGCCCGGACTCCGGGCTCGTCCTCGTTGCCGCCGGGATAGCCGCCCCAGGTCATGTGCTCGCCGATGCGGCCGCGAGTCTCGCGGTTGCGGATGCTCTGCACCGTCAGATAGCCGGCCTCGTCCCGCACCAGCCGCGTGTTGCGTCCGAACAGGACGAGCGGCCCGTCGGCGCTGTTGAGGCGGAAGCAGCCGTCGACGAGGATGATCCGGCCGCCCTGGGCGATGGACAGGATCATCGAAGGCGCGCGGTCGGCACGCGGAAAGGTCCGAACGAACGGCGCCGCGTCGGGCGCGACTGCTCGATCGGCATCGACCTCCGGCTGGAAGCTCAGCCGGACATTGTCCGGCACCTGCCACCCCTCGCGGGTGGCAATGGCTTCGAATTCCGATCGGCTGACGGTGACGTCGATCCGCACCACCCCCTCGAACGGATCGGCCGCGCCGCCGCCGAACAGCCGGTGCGGCTCCATCCGGCGAAGCCACTCGTCGACCAGCGGCTGCAGCTCTTGCGGGGGGACGCCGCCGGTGACTGCACGGAAGCGCGGATCGCTGCTGAAGCGCGCCAGCGTCGCCGGCCCGTCGCGGCGGAAATGGAACTGATAGCGCGGGCGCGGATCGCGGACGATCTGGACGTCGACATAATTGCCCCGCGCTTCCCGCTCGAGCCGGCGGTCGAGCGCCATCGCCGCGCGCATCGTCGCCGCGTCAGGGTTCATCATCCGCTCGGTATGCGAGACGGAGATGCCGCGCTCCCGCGCCAGCCGCTCGCTGTCTTGCTCACCCGGTGGGGTCGGCGGCGCGTCGGGGTAGGGGACGTGGGGCGCGTCGAGGATTGTCGCGAAGCCCGATGACTCGATGCGCGCTCCGGCCGGCGGCTGGGCCTGCGCGCCCGAACAGGCTGCGGCGACGAGAAAACCAAGGCAGGTCAGGCGCATAGCGCGACAACATATCATCCGCGGCGCATTTCGCGCGGCTGAACGGTTGTCGCTCGCGGTGCGGCGTGGCAGCAGGCGGCGATGCGCCCCGACCTCCTCAACCCGCTGTTCGCCGAAGTGGAGGTGCTGAAGGGCGTCGGGCCGCAGCTCAAGAAGCCGCTCACCAAACTCGGCCTCACCCGCATCGTCGACCTCGCCTTCCACCTTCCGACCGGCTGGATCGACCGCAAGCCGGTCGAACGGCTCGACGAGGCCGATGTCGGGCGCATCATCACGGTGACGCTCACCGCGCGCGACTATCGCCAGTCGGGAGGGCACAAGAGTCCGCTGCGAATCCACGCGAGCGATGCGGGCGGCGACTATGTGACGCTCACTTATTTCCGCAATCCGGGCTGGGCGAAGCAGCAGCTTCCGATCGGGCAGAAGCGGATCGTGTCGGGCAAGCTCGACCGCTACGGCCAGGAGCTGCAGATGGTCCATCCCGACCATGTGCTCGACCCGGCGCAGGGCGAGCAGTTGCCTGAGCGCGAGCCGGTCTATGCGCTGTCGGAAGGGCTGACCAACAAGCGGATGGGCGACCTCGCCGCGCAGGCGCTGGCCCGGCTGCCGGAGCTCGGCGAGTGGATCGAACCGAGCCTCAAGCGCGCGCGCGGCTGGCCGGACTGGCGGGAGGCGCTGACCGCGGTCCATGGGTTTCCCCTCCCGCTTGCGGGAGGGGATCAAGGGGTGGGCCGGCCGGTTGGCCGTGCGGAGCGCCACTCAGGGCCCGCCCCCGGGGCCGGC
>JAEZFL010000085.1 GCA_023417515.1 Pseudomonadota bacterium
GATGCGCTTGGCCTTCGCGTCGACTTCGAGCACCTGGCAGTCGATCTCCTGACCGACCTCGAGGAGCTTCGACGGGTGCTTGACCTTCTTGGTCCACGACATCTCGCTGACGTGGATGAGGCCTTCGACGCCCGGCTCGAGCTCGACGAACGCGCCGTAGTCGGTGATCGACATGACCTTGCCGTGCACCTTCTTGCCCGGCGGGAACGCCTCTTCGGCGTGGCTCCACGGATCTTCCTGCGTCTGCTTCAGGCCGAGGCTGACGCGCTCCGTCTCCGGGTTGTACTTGAGGACCTTGACGGTGACCTCGTCGCCGACCTTGAAGAGCTCCTCGGGGTGATTGACGCGACCCCAGGACATGTCGGTGATGTGGAGAAGGCCGTCGATGCCGCCGAGGTCCACGAACGCACCGTACTCGGTGATGTTCTTGATGACGCCGCGGACGACCTTGCCTTCCTCGAGGGTCTCGAGGGTCTTGGTCTTCTGCTCGTCGCGCTCCTTCTCGAGGAGGACGCGACGCGAGAGCACGATGTTGCCGCGCTTCTTGTTGAACTTGATGACCTTGAACTGGTAGGTCTGCCCGATCAGCTTGTCGAGGTTACGGATCGGGCGAAGGTCGACCTGAGAGCCAGGGAGGAACGCCTTGACGCCACCCTTGATGGTGACCGAGAGGCCGCCCTTCACACGCTGGCTGATCGTTCCTTCGATGAGCTCGTCGCGTTCGCACGCGCCCGAGATCTCATCCCACACCTTCATCTTGTCCGCCTTCTCCTTGGAAAGCGTGACGAGGCCGTCGTCGTTTTCGCGGCTCTCGATGAAGACGTCGACACGGTCACCCGCCTTGACGGTGACTCCGCCAGTGGCGGCGGTGAACTCGGAGAGCGAGATCATGCCTTCGCTCTTGCCGCCGATGTCGATGATGACGTTGTCGCGCTGCACCGCAACGACGGTGCCCTGGACGATCTCGCCCTCTTTGCCGAACTCGCCGCCGGAGACGGACGCTTCGAACAGGGCGGCGAAGGTGTCCATGCCCCCGCTGGTTTCAGTGACGGTTTCGGTTGCCATGTGAATCTGTGATGAACCTCGTTTCGCCTACGCCGATGATTCGGTCGCAGACGCCTTCCTCCCCCAGGGCGTAGCTCCATCCGGAGACAAGCGGGAACCCGAAGGGGGCCGGGGCTTTAGCCCAGCGCACCAGGGGAGTCAAAGGGCACGGTTCAGCCAAGCCGATCCGACACGGAATCTCTTGTGAGCTCGTCGTTGATTCGGCCCATCGGCCACGCGCGACGAACGACCCCGACCATAGGGTAGACACACACCCTACGACCAATTTCGGGAAAATCGTCGTGCGTGTGATCGTCGAGCTCCGCAGTGGCGATTGCTCAGTTCGGCGCTCGCACGATCACTTGCGCGCGCGCGACAGGAGGGAACATGACTTTGCGAAACCGAGGGTTCACTGCTTCATGCGGAGCTCTCACGATAGTGTCCGCCGCTGCGGTCGCGTGCGGAACGAGGACGCCGACACATGACAGCCAGCGGATCGGCTCGGTCCAACAGCGCGTGAGTCGAAGGGGAGATCAACTCGAAAGACGGCGAAGGGAAAGAAGTCGTCATCGACACGGGCGTCGGAGTTCCTGGGGCAGCCGGTCCCAGCAACAAGGATGAAGGCTTCTGCGGTTTCAGGAAGATCGGCGGACTGATTGGACGCGAGGGCGACTACTTGACGATCCGCCCCGGCGCCTCAGGCAACTGGGAGATAGCGGCGAACGCTGCGGCGCCTGGCTACGATGGCCCGAGAGGAAGCTGGCTATGCGTTCTCCTAAAGGACTTCAACTCCGCGACCGTACCTTCGCCGTGGTGGAACTCGAGCCACATCGGCCCGGCGACGGTCCAGAACCCGACGGAAACGGTGGTCTCCTTTCCGACGCCCGGCACCCTGCCGATCGATCCTGATCGCGCCAACGTGCTGACGACTGTCAGCGGGAGCATGTCGCAAAACTGGATGGATCAAATACGCCTCCAATCGGACACTCTGGACATCCACCACATAGCGGAGATCGATTCGCAGAAGGGGGAGGTGAAATGCACGACGGGCCTCGATTGCCAGCTCTCGGCAGATGCATGGAGCATCGGGCAGTCCGGCATCAAGTTCACGTATTCCGTGAAGGACGAACTCATCGCAGCGTTTGACACGCTAACGCCGGAGCAGGCCACGATCTGCTTCCTGAGCGGTGTGCAGGGCTTTCCCGACGCCGGAACGGACATCGCACTCACGAAGGGGCATCCTGACGGCCTTTGGCACGTTCAACAGACCGGCTCGCTGTGGGGGTACGCAACGTGTTTTCCCTACGACCAAGATTGGTGATCCGGATGACCCGAACACGAATCAGCTGTCTGCTGCTGGTCATCTTGGCGGCATGCTCCGACGATGAAGAAGCACCGCCTGTCGTGGCAATGACGGGCGCTGGGGACGCGGCACACGCGAGTAGCGAGAGCGGTGTCGCGGACGCAGGCGCCGACGGGAGAACCGACTCTGACTGTCGTCCCGCCGGAACGCCGTGCGTCGACTCAGCCGACGTCCTGAAGTGCTGTAGCCGGAGCTGCAGTGTGAGCTCGAGCGGCCCGGGCGCCTGCGAGTAGCGGCTAGGGGCCCTCATCGACGAGCGCGCTCGCGCGCTCTCATTGACATCAGCATCAACGCGCACTCGGCGGGAAAGAGCCCGCGGGTCGTATCCGCTCGAAAGGTGGTGAGCGCAACGAACCGTCGTATCAGCTGTCTGGCGCTTGTCCTCTGGCTTCTCGCGCACGAAGGCTGCGGGACCGACAGCAATCCCCGGCCTCAGGCCGGTAACGCGCATGAGGATGCCGCTACTTCGGAAACTATCGCCGGAGGCGAC
>JAEZFL010000054.1 GCA_023417515.1 Pseudomonadota bacterium
AGCCCGAGCCGACCGATCGGCCGCCGCGAGCGGGCCGACAGGATATTGGTCCAGCCCAGCTCGCGCAGGTCCCCGACCAGCCGATCGAGAGTTGGAAAGCGCACCGACACTTTCTCGCCGTCGGCCACCGGAAGGGCGAAGCCGGCGCGGCCGAGCAGGTCGCCGGCGGCGCGGATGTCGATCTGGGGATGAAGGCGCGGGGAGGCGGGCTGGCCTTCCGCCTCGTCGGCGGCGCGCATCACCCGGCGCAGCAGCGGCAGGCTGCCGGCGCCGGCGAAGGCGGCGAGGAACAGGCCATCGGGCCGCAGCAGCCGGCGGATCTGGACCAGCGCGCCGGGCAGGTCGTTGACGCTGTCGAGCGTTCCGGCCGACACGACGAGATCGAACGTGCCGGCGGGGAAGGGGAGTCGATCCTCGTCGCACTGAGTGCCTCCGAGCCGCTCCGCGAACACCGAGCCCGGATCGGCCGAGGCGATTTCGATGCCCTGGGCACGCAACCGCTCGCCGAGCAGGCCCGGGCCGGCGCCGAGGTCGAGCGCGCGCTCGAAGCGGCGCGACACCATCGCCAGCCGCTCCTCGATCTCGTCAACCATTCGGGCCAGCAACGGATTCGGCTCGGTTGCCAGCCGCGCGGCGCGGTCGCGGCGCAGCCGGCGCAGGGCCCGGTCGAACGGCGTGTTCTCAAGCGGATGATCGGGAGCTGGAGCGTCGGTCACGGGCGCGCCTTAGCAGCAAGATTGGCGGCCTTCCCGCTTTCATTGCACTTCGTCTCCCGATAAAAGCGGCAAGGACGCAGCTAAGTGTATTGCATCGCTAATACGGCTGTGCAACAATCCCGACATGATCCCTGGGGCGAAATGACCGAGCATAATTTCGAACAGATGCGCCGCGCCATGGTGGCGAGCCAGTTGCGCACCACCGGCGTCAGCGATCCGCGCGTGATCGCGGCGATGGGCGCGGTGCCGCGGGAGCGATTCGTGCCGGCCGATCGCCTGCCGGTGGCTTATGCCGACAGCTCGGTTCCGCTTGGCCACGACCGCAGCCTGATCTCGCCGATGGCGCTTGGCCGGCTGCTGACCGAAGCGGGTCTCGAAGGGAATGAGAAGGCGCTCGTGATCGGCGCCGCCACGGGCTATTCCGCCGCAGTCCTCGCCCGTCTCGTCGGCAGCGTGGTCGCGCTCGAGGAGCAGCCGGAGCTTGTCGCCGCGGCCCGCGCGGCGCTCGCCGGGACGAACGTCAAGATCGTCGAGGGGCCGCTCACCCAGGGCCATGCGCAAGGCGGGCCCTATGATTTCATCCTGATCGACGGCGCGGTCGAGCATGTCCCGCAGGCGATCATCGACCAGGTTGCCGACGGCGGCCAGATCGCCGCTCCGGTTCTCGACAATGGAATACCCCGCCTGAGTGTCGGGCGGGTCGTGGGGGGCGCGCTCGGCGCCGTGGCTTATTCCGACGCGGACGCGCCGGCGCTGCCCGGCTTCCGGAAGCCGCGCGGGTTCAGCTTTTAAGGAATGGAGCGGGTTTGATGCGTGCAGTGTTGCTGGCCGCCGCGGGCGTGGCGGCCATGGCGGCGGGGAGCGCCGGAGCCGAGACGCTGCGCCAGGCGCTCGACCGGACCTATGAGACCAACCCGACGATCATGGCCGAGCGGGAGCGGCTGCGCGCCCTCGACGAATCGGTCGCGATCGCTCGCGCCGCGGGACGTCCGCAGGTGTCGGCGACCGTCGGTGTGAACCAGGACCTGTTCAACACCAATTCCGGCGAGGGCCGCAATTTCAGCGCCGGAGTCGACGTCAGCTATCCCTTGTTCAACGCCGGTCGCGTGCGCAACTCGATCCGCGCCGCCGACGCCCGAGTCGAGGCCGGCCGAGCGTCGCTTCGCGCAACCGAAGGCGACGTCTTCACCGAAGCGGTCGGCTTCTACATGGACGTCATCCGCGACCGCTCGATCGTGGCGCTGAACGAGAACCAGGTGCGAGTCCTGCAGACCAATCTGGAAGCGACGAGCGACCGCTTCGAGGTCGGCGACCTCACCCGCACCGACGTCGCCCAGTCCGAAGCGCGGCTGGCGCTGGCGCAGAGCAACCTCGCTTTGGCCCAAGGCCGGCTGCGCAGCAGCGAGGAAGCCTATCAGCGAGTCATCGGCGCTCCTCCGGGCGATCTCGAGCCGCCGCCGCCGCTGCCGGCGCTTCCGGCCACGGCCGATGAGGCGGTTGCCATCGCGCTTCAGAACAATCCCGATCTTCGTGCGATCGCCGACCAGGTCCGCGCCGCCGGACTGGATGTCGACATATTGCGCGCCGACCGCCTGCCCACGGTGAACGCGGTCGGCAGCGGCGACTATCTGAACCGCCTCGGCACCGCGGAATCCCTGCTCAGCGGTCCTCCCGTGCCCGGCCAGACGCTGCCGCCCAACGAAGTCGCCGGAATCGGCGTCGGAGTGACCGCGCGCGTGCCGATCTATCAGGGCGGCCTGGTCGGGGCGCGAGTGCGGCAGGCGCAGAATCTGCGCCAGCAGCTTGTCGAGCAGGCGATCGAGACCGAGCGCTTCGTCATTGCCCGCACCCGCGCCGCCTTCGCCACCTGGCGGGCGGCGATGGAGGCGATCCAGTCCAACGAGATCGCCGTCGCGGCCAACCAGCTCGCCCTTGAGGGCACCCGCGCCGAGCAGTCGGTCGGCACCCGCAACGTGCTCGACGTGCTCAATGCCGAGCAGGAGCTTTTGAACAGCGAGGTCCAGCTCGTGACCGCGCGCCGGGACGCCTATGTCGCCGGCTTCGCGCTGCTCAACGCGATGGGCCAGGCGGAGGCCGAGGATCTCGGCCTCGACGGCGGCGCGCTCTACAATCCGGTCGCGCACTACAACCGCACCCGGGACCGCGCGTCCGACTGGGGCGAGGACGGCAGGCGCGCGCCGACCTCGACCCGGACCGCTCCGGCCGGCGCGGCGAGCCCGGTCGCGGAGGTGGCGGGGCCGGTCGATCCGCGCACAAACAGGCCCGTGACTCGGCCGCGGCAATAAGCAATAAGCCCGTCTCTATGGGAGATGTGCAGCAAGATCCGTCGATGGAGGAGATTCTGGCCTCCATCAAACGCGTGATCCGGGAGGATGCGCGGCCCGCCGCCGCGCCGCAGCGCCGGGCCAAGCGGACCGAGCCGCCGCCCTCTTCCGACGACGACGTGCTGGAGCTGAGCGGGCCGATCGACGAGCCGGGGCCGACCCTGGTTTCCGACGATGCCGCTGCCGCCAGCCGCCAGTCGCTTGCCGCCTTGTCGTCGATGCGCGGCGCCGCCGCGGACACCGGGGCGCTTGAGGCGGTCGTCCGCGACATGCTCCGCCCGATGCTCAAGGACTGGCTCGACGAGAACCTCCCGGCAATGGTCGAGGAGCTCGTCACCCGCGAGATCGCCCGAATCACCGGCCGCAAGCTTTAAGATCCTCCCTGCCGCGCACGAGGCTTCGCCACGCAGGGAGGAACGGCCCCGCTTGCGTCGTTACGGGCGCGGGTCTAGCCAAGCGGGCATGAAGACGCTCCTCCTCGCCGGCTTCGCCGCGCTCGCGCTCGCCCCCACCACCGCAATGGCCCGTCCGATGACCGCAGTCGACCTCGCGTCGATGAAGCGGATCGGAGCGCCGGTCGCGTCGCCCGACGGGCGCTGGCTGGTCTATCAGCTTCGCGAGACCGATCTCGCCGCCAATCGCGGCCGCACCGACCTGTGGCTGCTCGACTTGAGCCGCCCCGGCGCCGAGGCGGTTCGGATCGCCTCGGTCCCCGAGCATAACGAGCACGACCCCAAATTCTCGGCCGACGGCCGCGCGCTTTACTATCTCAGCAACCAGTCCGGCAGCGACCAATTGTGGCGGGTCGAGCTTCCCTCCGGAGCGCCGCAGCGGGTGAGCGACGTCGCGGGCGGCATTTCCGGCTACCTGATCGCGCCGAGCGGCGACCGAGTCGCGATCTGGACCGACCGCAGCATGGAATGCCGTGACGCCGCCTGCGAGGGGCTTCCCGAATCCCCGGAAGGCCAGGGCAGCGCCCGGGCCTATGACGAGACGTTCGTCCGCCACTGGGACGCGTGGGAGACGCCGGGCACGTTCAGCCGGATCTTCACCTATCCACTGGTCAATGGCCGCCTCGAAGGCAACGGCACGCCGGTCGCACCGAACTTGCGCGGCCACGCTCCGACCCGGCCGTTCGGCGGTGCCGAGGAGCTGGCGTGGAGCCCCGACGGACGGACGCTCTTCTTCACCTTGCGCGAGGCGGGGCGCGAGGAGCCCAATTCGACCGATCTCGACATCTACGCCGCGCGCGAGGGCCGGCCGGTCGAGAACCTGACCGCCGCCAACGAGGCCGTCGATACCTCGCCGGCAGTGTCGCCCGACGGGCGCTGGCTCGCTTACACCGCGATGGCGCGGCCGACCTACGAGGCGGATCGGCTGGTCGTCCATCTCCGCGACCTGCAGACCGGCGCGGTGCGGGCGCTGACCGAGGCGTGGGACCGCTCGGTCGGGTCGCTCGCCTGGGCGCCGGACGGACGCAGCCTGCTGGTGACCGCGCAGGACGTGCTCGACACGCCGCTGTTCCGGGTCGACGTCGCCACGGGCCGGGTCACCCGGCTCACCGAATCGGGCAGCGTCGGCAACGTCACGCCGCTGCGCGACGGCTCGATCGTCTACACGCTGAACAGCATCCAGGCTCCGGACGATCTTTGGCTGCTTCCGCGTCGCGGTGGCGCCCCGCGTCGGCTGACCTCGGTCAACGCGGCGCTGCTGGCCGAGCTGGATCCGGTCGAGGTCGGCCGCTTCAGCTTCGCCGGTGCAGGCGGCGATCGAGTGTGGGGCCAGATCGTGAAGCCCGCCGGGGCGACGGGCGCCTTGCCGGTCGCCTTCCTCATCCATGGCGGGCCGCAGGGAAGCTTCAACAACGCCTGGTCCTATCGCTGGAACCCGCGCCTGTTCTCGGCGCCCGGCTACGCCACGGTCTCGGTCGATTTCCACGGGAGCACGGGCTACGGCCAGGCCTTCACCGATTCGATCCGGCAGAATTGGGGGGGCGCTCCGCTCGAGGACCTGCGCCTCGGCCTCGCCGCCGCCGGCCGTGCCGATCCGCAGCTCGACGTCGCCAATGCCTGCGCGCTCGGCGGCTCCTATGGCGGCTACATGGTGAACTGGATCGCCGGCAACTGGCCGGACGGGTTCAAGTGCCTGATCAGCCATGCCGGCATCCTCGACACTCGGATCATGGCTTATGAGACCGAGGAATTGTGGTTCACCGAGTGGGAGAATGGCGGCGTTCCGTGGGACCCGGCGGTGCGCACGACGATCGAGCGGTGGAACCCGATCAATTTCGTCCAGAACTGGCGCACGCCGATGCTCGTCATCCACGGCGAGCGCGACTTCCGGATCCCGTACAGCCAGTCGCTCGCCATGTTCAACGCGCTCCAGCGCCGGAACATCCCCTCGCGCCTGGTGATGTACCCGGACGAGAATCACTGGATCCTCAAGCCGCAGAACTCGATCCAATGGTATCGCGAGGTCCACAACTGGCTTCAGCGCTACCTGCAGCCGGGCGCCGGGCCGACGATGAGCACCGGCACCGGCGCGGGCGAGCGCGGGCGTTAGGACCGAATGTCGCTCTCCAGGCGTTTTTCTGCTAGGGAGCGCCATGAACATCGAGCGGCCGATCTTCGAGGAAGAGGACGAGGAGGCAATCCGGGCCTCCGACGCGCGCGCGCGCGCGCAGATTGCCGCGGGCAAGGGCGTTCCGCACGAAGAGGTGGTGAAATGGCTCAAGACCTGGGGAACGCCTGACGAAGGCCCGCCGCCTCCCGAATGGTTCGAGTAATCTGGTCACCGGAGGCGCTTTGGACGATGAACCTCGTCCGAAGCTATGTTGGCCAATACAATCCGCTGGCGGCAGAACGTCTGGTCAGGCGGCTCGCCGAGGCCGGAGAAAGCCTGTCGCGGTTTCCGAACAAGGGGCGACCGGCCGGAAACGGGGCCCGGGAGCTGCCGTCAGTGCCGCCCTACGTCATCCGCTACGAGGTTTCGGGCGGCGAGTGTACATCCTGAGCATCCGCCACGCTCGCCAATTGCCTCTCGATCAGTGACGGTTCCCATCGGCTGCGGCGCCCGCTAATCGCGCTCGCATGACCGAGTTGCCGAAGACGTTCGATCCCGCCGCCATCGAGGATCGCTGGTACCGCCATTGGGAGGAGAAGGGCCTGTTCCGCCCGGAACGGCCGGACGCCGAGCCGTGGACGATCGTCAATCCGCCGCCCAACGTCACCGGCTCGCTCCATATCGGCCATGCGCTCGACAACACCCTGCAGGACATATTGACGCGCCACGAGCGGCTGCGCGGCAAGGATGCCTTGTGGGTGGTCGGCACCGACCATGCTGGAATCGCCACCCAGATGGTCGTCGAGCGCAACCTGGAGAGCCAGGGCCTCAAGCGCCAGGAGATGGGTCGCGAGGCGTTCCTGGAGCATGTCTGGGAGTGGAAGGCGCAGTCAGGCGGGGCGATCACGCGCCAGCTGCGGCGGCTCGGCTGCTCGATGGACTGGTCGCGCGAGCAGTTCACCATGGACCCGCATTTCGTGCGGGCGGTCAACAAGGTGTTCGTCCAGCTCTACCGCGAGGGCCTGCTCTACCGCGACAAGCGGCTGGTGAACTGGGATCCGCGCTTCGGCACCGCCATCTCCGACCTCGAGGTCGAGACCAGGGAGGTGCAGGGCAAGTTCTGGCACCTGAAGTACCCGCTCGCCGACGGCAGCGGCTTCATCCATGTCGCGACGACGCGGCCCGAGACGATGCTCGCCGACATGGCGGTCGCGGTGCACCCGAGCGACGCGCGCTACCGCGACCTCGTCGGCAAGCAGGTGAGGCTGCCGATCACCGGTCGCCTGATCCCGATCATCGCCGACGAGCATGCCGATCCGGAGCTCGGCTCGGGCGCGGTGAAGATCACGCCCGGCCACGACTTCAACGATTTCGAGGTCGGCAAGCGCGCCGGCTTCAAGCCGGTCGACATGCTCAACATGCTCGACGCCGAAGCGCGGGTGATGCAGACCCAGGACGGCCGGGTTCCCGTCGAGCTGATCGGCCTCGACCGGTTCGAGGCACGCAAGCGGGTGGTCGAGTTGCTGGAGGAGGGCGGCTTCCTCGAGCGGATCGAGGACAAGGTCATCCAGCTCCCTTACGGCGACCGCTCGGGCGTGGTGATCGAGCCGTGGCTCACCGACCAGTGGTATGTCGACGCGGAAACCCTCTCGAAGCCGGCGATCGACGCGGTGCGCGACGGCAAGATCAAGGTCGTGCCCAAGAGCTGGGAGAAGACCTGGTACAATTGGCTCGAGAACATCCAGCCCTGGTGCGTGTCGCGCCAGCTGTGGTGGGGGCATCGCATCCCGGCCTGGTATGACGACCAGGGCAATGTCTTCGTCGCCGAGACCGAAGAGGAAGCGCAGCGCGAGGCGGGCAATCGGCCGCTGCGCCGCGACGAGGACGTGCTCGACACCTGGTTCTCGTCGGCTCTGTGGCCGTTCGCGACGCTCGGCTGGCCGGACGACACCGAGCTTCTGAGGCGCCACTACCCGAACGACGTCCTCATTTCGGGCTTCGACATCATCTTCTTCTGGGATGCCCGAATGGCGATGCAGGGCCTCCATTTCATGAAGGATGTGCCGTGGAGGACGCTCTACCTGCACGGCCTGGTCCGCGACTCCAAGGGCCAGAAGATGTCCAAGTCGAAGGGGAACACCGTCGACCCCCTCGGGCTCATCGACCGGTACGGCGCCGACGCTCTGCGCTTCACGCTCGCGGCGATGGAGAGCCAGGGCCGCGACATCAAGTTGGATGAGAAGCGAGTCGAGGGCTATCGCAATTTCGCGACCAAGCTGTGGAACGCGACCCGCTTCTGCCAGGCCAACGGCATCGGCGCCTCGGAGACGATCGAGCCTCCGGAGGCTCAGCTTCCGGTCAACCGCTGGATCATCGGCGAGACGGTGAAGACGGTCCAGGCGCTCGACCTCGCGCTCGCCGAGCTGCGCTTCGACGAGAGCGCCAACACCATCTACCACTTCGTGTGGGCGACCTTCTGCGACTGGTATCTGGAGCTGATCAAGGGCGCGATCGACGAGGAGACGAAGCTGGTCGCGGGCTGGGTGCTCGACCAGATTCTGGTGATGCTCCACCCGTTCATGCCCTTCGTCACCGAGGAGCTGTGGAGCGCGCTCGGCGAGCGTCCTTACGAGCTGATCCTCGCCAAATGGCCGATGCCCGATGCCCACGCGCTCGACCCCGGGGCGGGGCCGGAGATCGACTGGCTGATCCGCGTGGTCAGCGGCATCCGCACCGCGCGCGCCGAGCTCAACGTGCCGCCGGGCGCCAAGCTGCCGCTCCATGTACGTGACGCCGGAGTGACGACGCAGGCGCGGCTTCAGCGGCACGCCGCAGCGCTACAGCGTCTGGCGCGCATCGAGACGATGTCGGAAGGCGAGGCCAGCGGCGGCGGCGCACAGATCGTCGTGGACGAGGCGACCTATGTCCTGCCGCTCGAAGGCGTGATCGACATCGAAGCCGAGAAGGCGCGGCTCCAGAAGGCGGCGGAGGTTGCGGAGAAGGAGCGCGACAGTCTCGCGGCCCGGCTCGCCAATCCGAGCTTCGTCGAGCGGGCCAAGCCGGAGGCGGTCGAGAAGGCGCGCGCCGACCATGCGGAGAAAGCCTCGGACGCGGAGAAATATCGCGCGGCGCTGGCGCGGCTCGGCTGAGCCGCGCCGCCGTCACATCACCGTGTCGGCGAGGTTGGAGCGATATTTGGTGCCGGTCTGGCGGTCGTTGAGCTCGATATAGACATAGCTCGGCGGCACCTGGCCTTCCGGGAGCGCGAACCAGATGCTGCCGAGGTTCGCCGGATTGCCGAGCGCGCAGAAGCCGTAGAGCCGCCGGTTGGTGCGTCCGTCGTAGAAATCGACCCAGGTGCGGGACGCGTTCGTGTTGCTTCCGCACGGCGGCAGGCTCGGCGCGGCCGCGAACATGTCGGCCGGATAGGCGTCCTTGTTCATGACGTCATAGCTGTAGCGGATGAAGGTCTGGCCCCGAACCTCGTAGGGCGCGGCTGAAGTCAGATAGAGAACGGGGTTGGGAAGCGGCTGAAAAGCGGAAGCGCTGCTGCCCCCGATCGTCAACAATGTGGCAGTGAATAGCGTCCACTTGACCCTGTGCTTCATCGATCATCCTTTCCGCGTTGGGGGATGAACACGCCGCAACTGGCAAAGTCCAGGGTGCCACTTGGGCTCCACCTTGGCAAGCGGGGTCTCAGGCGGGCACGACCACTTCGATGGCCCGCTCGGCGACCGACACGGTGGCCGGGGTATGGGCGAGCACTTCCCCGTCGATCGAGATCGGCAGCGGCGGGTCGGTGATCAGCCTGAGGCTCCGGCCGCGGAACTGGCGCACCTCGCGCTCCTTCCTTGGCAGGCCGAGCAGGAGCCTTAGCCAGTTCAGGGCGAGCGTGGTTCGGGCCCGGCCGCTCACCGCCTCGACGACGATGTCGCCACTGTCTACCGAAGCGTCCCCGACGACCTCGATCCCGCCGTGGAAGGAGCCGTTGGCGATGCGCACCTCGAGCGCCCGCAGGGTCTCGGTTCCGTTTGGCCCTTCCACGGTGAGGCGGAAGGAACGGAATCGGGCGAGGCACCATAGCGACCAGAGCAGATAGCCCGGGCGGCCGAGATAGCCCTTGAGCTTGTGCGGGATGGTCTGGGCGATCATCGGCGACAGGCCGATCGAGGAGGCGTTGGCGAAATAGTCGCCGTCGATCGCGCCGACATCGACCCGCCGCCGCTTGCCCGTCGCGATGGTCCGGATGGCGCCGTCAAGGTCGACCGGGATCCCGAGCGTCCGAGCGAAACTGTTGGCCGTGCCAAGCGGCAGGAGCGCGAACACGCAATCGCGGTCGACCACCTCGTCGACCGTGCAGGACAGCGAGCCGTCGCCGCCGCCGACGATCACCATCGGCGCGCCTCCACGCACGGCTTCCTTCATCGCCGGGATCAGCTCGCGGTCCGGATGCCGGATCGAATGCTTGGCTGTCAGGCGGATTCCGGTCGCCTCCAGCTTGACGCTTGCATCGCGGAACAGCTGTTCGCCGCGGCGCGAGCGGGTGTTGACGATCAGCACCGCTTCCTTCGGGACGGGCTTGTCCGGCACTGGCTTTCCCCTTTGCGGCTTCCTTGGCTGTCGCAGTGCGCCCGTCACTCATGGCGCCCGGAACAAGCGGCGCGCCCGCGACAGGGACTCACGTGATGGCATCCTACGCCCCGGTCGACTAGGCGTTCCCGAGCGAGGCCCAGCAGAGTCGTGGCACCGGCGGGAGATCGGGATGGAGGATGCCGAATATGTGCCGGGGCCTGCTCGACGGGACCTGGTCTCCGGACCGATCAACTCGACCCTTCTTGCCTTCGCGCTGCCGACGCTCGGCTCGTCGGTCCTCCAGTCGCTGAACGGATCGATCAACGCGATCTGGGTCGGGCGCTTCCTCGGCGAGGATGCTCTCGCCGCCACGTCCAACGGCAATATCGTGATGTTCATGCTGATGGCTTTCGTCTTCGGCTTCGGAATGGCGGCGACGATCCTGATCGGCCAGGCATTCGGCCGCAGGGACATCGACGGGGCGCGGCGCGTGCTCGGCACTGCGATCGGCGCGTTCATCCCCGTGGCGATCATGGTCGCCGCGGTCGGCTGGCTGGCGGCGCCCGACATCCTGGCGCTGCTCGCCACGCCCGCCGAGGTCCTGTCGCTGGCGCTGGATTATATGCGGGTAGTGTTCCTCGCCATGCCGGCAGCGCTCATGATGACCATGCTGATGATGGCGCTGCGCGGCAGCGGCGATTCGATGACTCCATTCTGGTTCATGGGCCTCAGCGTGCTGCTCAGCGCCGGGCTCAATCCCGTCTTCATCCTCGGCCTGGGACCGGCTCCGGCGCTCGGGATCGCCGGTTCGGCGCTGGCCACGGCGGTGGCCAGCTATGTCAGCCTCGCCGCCATGATCGCCTACATCTATCGGCGCGACCTGCCGCTGCGCCTTCGGGGGCCGGAGCTCGCCTATCTGCGCCCGGCGATGGCGCTGCTTCGGATCATGTTCGTCAAAGGCCTGCCCATGGGGCTCCAGATGATCGTCATCTCCTCGTCCGCGCTCGCCATGCTCGGCCTCGTCAACCGGGAGGGCGTGCAGACCGTGGCCGCCTATGGGGTGGCCCAGCAGCTATGGACCTATGTGCAGATGCCGGCGATGGCGCTGAGCGCGGCCGTCAGCGCGATGGTGGCGCAGAATATCGGCGCCGGCGATTGGCAGCGCGTGGGCCGAATCACCCGCTCGGGCGTGATCTTCAACCTCTTGCTGACCGGCGCCCTGGTGCTCTTGCTGACGGTGGCCGATCGGCCGGCGCTGGCGCTGTTCCTTGGGAGCGACAGCGCCGCCATCCCCATTGCCCAGCATATCAACCGGCTCGCCACCTGGGGTTTCGTGGCCTTCGGTGTCTCCATGGTCCTGTTCGGAACGGTGCGGGCGAACGGCCAGGTGGTGTGGCCGCTCATCATCATGTTCTTCGCCATGTATCCGGTGCGCCTGGGTTTCGCAGTGGGCGCCTATGACTGGCTGGGAACCGATGCCCTGTGGCTGAGCTTTCCGATCGGCATGGTCGTGACCACCTTGCTGGCGATCGTCCTCTACCTCCATGGCGGCTGGCGCCGGGCGCGGATGGCGCGGCCGATCGACGAGCAGGAATGTATCGAGCAGGCCGAGGCGACTCGGGAGCCCGGGGGCGCCCTGCAGCCGGCCGGATAGCCCGGCGACGCTTCCTTCAGGGCCGCGCTGCGGCTAAGCGACGGCCGACATGTCTTCATTCCCGCACATTCGCATGCGCCGAACCCGAGTCGCCCCCTGGAGCCGCCGGCTGGTCGCCGAGACGGCGCTGTCCGCCGCCGATCTCATCTGGCCGTTGTTCGTCGCCAGCGGCGACGAGGTCGAGCCGATCGCGAGCCTGCCCGGCGTGTCGCGCTGGCCGGTCGCCCAAATCGGCGATCGCGCCCGCGAAGCGCGCGAGCTCGGAATCCCGCTGATCGCGCTCTTCCCCAACACTCCGGCGGACCTGCGCAGCATCGACGCGGGCGAGGCGCTCAATCCCGACAATCTGATATGCCGGGCCGTGCGCGCCGCCAAGGAGGCGGCTCCGGACGTCGGCGTGATGACCGACGTCGCGCTCGATCCCTACACCGCCCATGGCCATGACGGGATCGTGGACAAGCAAGGCTGCGTCCTCAACGACGAGACGGTCGCGATCCTGACCCGCCAGGCCCTGGTCCAGGCGGAGGCCGGCGCCGACATCATCGCCCCGTCCGACATGATGGACGGGCGCATCGCCGCGATCCGCAAGGCGCTGGAGGGCGCCGGTCACTGCGACGTGCAGATCATGGCCTATGCCGCCAAATATGCGAGCGCCTTCTACGGCCCGTTCCGCGACGCGGTCGGCTCGGCGGGCCTGCTGAAAGGCGACAAGCGCGGCTACCAGATGGATCCCGCCAACGCGCAGGAGGCGCTGCGCGAGGTCGCGCTCGACATCGCGGAGGGCGCCGATCACGTGATGGTGAAGCCGGGCCTGCCCTATCTCGACATCGTCCACCGGGTGCGCGAGCGCTTCGGGATGCCGGTCTTCGTCTATCAGGTGTCCGGCGAATATGCGATGATCGAGGCCGCCGCCGCCGCCGGGGCGGGGGACCGGGACGCATTGCTGATGGAAACCCTGATCGCCTTCAAGCGGGCGGGCTGCTCCGGGGTCCTGACCTATCACGCGCCCGTCGCGGCGCGGCTCTTGAGCCAGTAACGGCCGTCATTGCGAGCGGAGCGAAGCAATCCAACCCACCGAACATGGATTGCTTCGCAGCCGCGCTCCTCGCAATGACGGTGTCGGCTTCGGCGGGGGAATTGAGTGAGCCAGGAAAGCGTACTTGGCGCGAAGAGCAACGAGCGGTTCGCTCGGCCCCTGTTCCTGACGACGATCGTCGTCGGGTCGTTCCTGCTGTTCCTCACCCAGCCGATGGTGGCGCGAATGGCGCTGCCGCGGGTCGGCGGCGCTCCGGCGGTGTGGAACAGCGCGATGCTGGTCTACCAGCTGCTGTTGCTCGCCGGCTATTCCTACGCCCATTATCTCGGCCGGGTGAGGCCGCGCTACCAGGTCGGCATCCATGTCGTTCTGCTCGGGGTCGCGGCCTTGTGGCTGCCGCTCCACCTGGTCAGCTGGGTGCCGCCGACGACCAGCCAGCCCGCTTTCTGGGTGCCCTGGTTCCTGCTCGCCTCGATCGGGCCGCTCTTCTTCATCGTCTCGGCGCAGGCGCCGCTGATGCAGCGCTGGTACGCGCTCGAGACGAGCCGCGGCGATCCCTATCCGCTGTACGCCGCATCCAATCTCGGCAGCTTCGCCGGTCTGATCTCCTATCCGCTCCTCGTCGAGCCGCTGATGACTCTCAAGGATCAGTCCTATCTGTGGACCGGCCTTTATGCGGTGCTGGTGCTGCTCGTAATCGGCTGCGCGGTGACGGTGCCGGGCCACGCGGTCGAGAAGATGCCCGAGGAGACGGCGCCCAAGCCGACACTCAAGCAGGTGCTCCACTGGATCACTCTCGCCGCCGTGCCGTCGGGGCTGATGCTCTCGACCACCACCCATCTCACGACCGACATCGTCGCGATCCCGTTGCTGTGGGTGCTTCCGCTCGGCCTCTATCTGTTGAGCTTCGTCGTCGCCTTCGCGGCGCGGCGAAGGGTCGCCGATTTCATCACCCTGCTGGCGCCGGTGGTCATCCTGATCGCCGGCGGCCTCGCCTTCGCGAGCGGGTCGCGCGACCCGTTCGTGTCCGCGACGCTCGGGCTGCTGCTGCTCTTCACCATCGCGGTGGCGCTCCACACCCAGATGTTCCGGCTGCGGCCGGCGGTCGGCCATCTCACCCGCTTCTATCTGGCGATGTCCTTCGGAGGCATGCTCGGCGGCCTGTTCTGCGCGATCGTCGCGCCTCTCGTGTTCGACTGGGCGTATGAGCACCCGCTGCTGATCCTCGCCGCGGCGCTGCTCGTGCCGCAGACGCCGCTGCTCGCCTGGCCCACGCGCCTGTCGACCATCCTGACCTTGGCGCTTCCCGCCCTCGCTCTCCTCCTGTCGCTCGCGACGTTCCTCTATCTGCGCGACGCGACGGTGATGGCAGGGACTATCCTGGTGTCGCTGCTCGCGCTCGCCTGCCTCGGCCGGCCGCTCGCCTTCATGATCAGCCTGGCGGCCCTGATGCTGAGCTATGGCGGCTGGCAGGTCCTCTACCAGTCGACCACCGACACCCGGACCCGCTCCTATTTCGGCATCTATCAGGTCAACACGCGGTACAACCGCGAGGGCGAGGCCTATGCCCGAGCGCTGACCCACGGCACCACCCTGCACGGCATCCAGAATCTCGTTCCGGGCACCGAGACGGTGGCGACCAGCTATTATGCGCGGCGCTCGGGCGTCGGCCACGCGCTCGCCAACGCGCCGCTCCTGTACGGCCCCAATGCCCGCATCGGAATCGTCGGCCTCGGCACCGGCACCTTGTCCTGCTACCGCCAGCCGGGGCAGAGCTGGACGATCTTCGAGATCGACCCGGTCATGGTCGACATCGCCCGCAACCGCTTCAGCTTCCTGTCGCGCTGCGCTCCGGATGCGCGGATCGTCCTCGGCGACGCGCGAGTCAGCCTGTCCAATGCGGCGCCCAATTCGATCGACATCCTCGCGGTCGATGCCTTCTCGTCCGACGCGGTGCCGATGCACCTGCTGACCCACGAGGCGCTCGGAGTCTATGGCCGCGCGGTTCAGCAGGACGGGATCGTCCTGTTCCACATCTCCAACCGCTATCTCGACCTGAAGCCGGTCATCGCCGACCTCGCCGCGCGCGGCGGCTGGGAGACGGCAATGCTCGAATATGATCCGACCGAGGACGAGCAGCTGATGAACGCGACCGTCTCCGTGTGGATCGCCTTGTCGCGCAACCCGGTCTCGCTCGACCGCCTCGTCCAGGCGAGCGGGGAGGATTCCGGCCAGTGGCTGCTGCTCGAGCGCAGTCCGGATTTTGCCGGCTGGAGCGACGATTATGCCTCGATCCTGCCGATCCTGCGGCCGCCCGAGATGCCGTGGGAGTGATCGAGACCGAGCGGCTGGTCCTGCGCGGCTGGAGCGCCGACGACGTCGAGCCGTTTATCCGCCATACCAACACCCCGGCGGTGATGCGCTGGCTCGGCGGCGTCGGCGACGAAGCCGTGGTGAGGGAAATCATCACCGAACGCTTCCCGCGGTGGCAGGAGGAGCGCGGCTTCACCTTCTGGGCGGTCGAGCGCAAGGAGGACGGCGCGCTGCTCGGCTTTTGCGGGCTCAAGCTCGCCAGCGACGAAGGCACGAGGATCAAGGGCTGGCACGAGATCGGCTGGCGCCTGCGCGAGGATGCATGGGGCAAGGGCTATGCCAGGGAGGCCGCCTCCGCCTCGCTGGATTTCGCCTTTGACCGGGTGGGTGCGGATCGAGTCGTCGCGCTGACCGTCATCGGCAACGAGGGCAGCTGGCGCCTGATGGAGCGGCTCGGCATGACGCGCCGGCCCGACCTCGATTATGAAGGGCCGGCATGGGCGCAGACGCCGGTCATCGTCTATGTGATTGAGAGGGAAGAATGGCAGACGCGAACCTCCTGAGCTTTGCCGGCAAGGCGCCGCGGATCGACCTGCAGGCGTTCGTTGCGCCAGGCGCCCAGCTCATCGGCGACATCGAGATCGGGCCCGATGCGAGCATCTGGTACAATTGCGTGCTTCGCGGCGACGTGAACCGAATCCGGATCGGCGCTCGCACGAACATCCAGGACGGCTCGGTCCTTCACGTCGATTCGCCGCGGCCGGGGACGCCGGACGGGCATCCGACCCTGATCGGAGAGGACGTGCTGATCGGCCACCTCGCCATGGTTCATGGCTGCATCCTCGAGGACAGGGCCTTCGTCGGCCTCGGGTCGATCGTCATGGACGGCTGCCGAATCGAGAGCGACGCCATGCTCGCCGCGGGCGCGATGCTGACGCCTGGCAAGACGATCCCGAGCGGGCAATTATGGGCGGGGCGGCCCGCCAAATATGTCCGTGACCTGACGCCCGCCGACATCGACGGGATGCGCGCTGGAGTGGCCCATTATGTCGAGCTGGCCAGGCGCCACCGCGAGGCGGTGAAACAGGTCTGAAGCCCGCGGCTCTAACGCCCGAGGACGCTCCTCAGGCCCTCCAGCCGGCGATGCTGGTCGTTGGCGAGCGCCTGCGCGGCGCTCAGCGCCTCCTGCAGCGCCGCATGATCCGATTCGCTGGTCGGCACGTCCGCGCGCTCGATCGCCAGGCGGTCGAGGTCGGCGAGCGCGGTCGTCGTTGCCGCGCGCGCGACCTCGGCCCGCGAGATCGCTTCCTGTGCCTGGACCCAGCGGTCGGAGCCGGACGAGCCCGCGTCCCGGGCCAGCGTCGCGGCACGCGGATAAGCGCGCTCGAACGCCGCGTCGCCGGCGCGGGCGCGGGCCAGCAGGTCGGCGATCCGATTGCGGAAGGCGGGATCGGGCGCGACCGGCGGGTCGACCCGGATCGGCTCCTCCATCGACAGCTGCTCGACCGGCCGCGGCGCCAGCGACGGGAAGTCGCCGCCGCTCGCACAACCGGCGACGAGAAGGGCAGGGAGGAGGGGGGCGAGGAGGACGCGCACGCAAATTGCTTAAGGAGGCGAATAGGGTTCGGCAACGGGCTTGCGCAATCGCGATCATCCCCCTATCTGGCCGTCTCTCTCGGGCGCCCGTAGCTCAGCTGGATAGAGCACCAGACTACGAATCTGGGGGTCGGAGGTTCGAATCCTTCCGGGCGCGCCACTCATCAGAATCTGCTGCGGAAATCCGCGGTTTTTCGTTTCGCCCAGCAGAATGGAGGTGGGCACCCGCAGCCAGGTTTGGCCGGAAGCGGATGGTCGGGTCCTGGTGACTTTTTGCTAAGGGCAGACAATGCCCAAACGACGTCTCGAGAGCCGCCCGCCAGGAAGCCGTTATCGTTTTGGCGCTCCCCACGCCTGTCGGAACAAGGCGACCGTGGCCGCCCAGACCGCTAATCGTGCCCGGCCCTCTCCTTCAACCGAAGCTCCTGAGCTTTGGTCGATCGGATCGATCAGCCTACCTGCCAGGTTGTGGCCAGCGTCAGGAAAAATCAGCGACACGGTCATCAGTCCGGCTTCAGCTCGTCGCTCTGCGATGTTCTGGCTCATTCCCGCGGAATCCCATGTTCGGTCCTGCTCGCCTCCTGCCACGAGCAGCAATCCACGAAACCGCTCTATTGGGATGCGGGCCGCCGCCGCCCTGGCAGGGAAACGCCAACGCCCCGTGTCCTTTGCGTCGCGGCTTCGACCCGGTCCTCCGAAGGGTACAAACGGCAGTGGACGGCCACTGATCGAAAAGGAGGGCGAGCCTGTCGCCTCGACGCTGCCGGAGCCAAACCCTTCCCACACAACATCGCTCGGGACGATCGCAGCGACGGCATCCACCCAGTCGTAGGTGGCGGCTGCAAGGATGGCGAACTCGGCCCCCTTGGACACGCCCCATAATCCAATCCGATCAGCGTCGATGCGTGGGTCCCCTCTTGCCCATCGATAGACCTGCTCAATTCGATCCACCGGGATTTCGGAGAAGGTCGTCGGAAGACCTGGGATGGCAGGACCACTTCCGCGATCCGGAGAGTAATAAGGCAAGCCGAGGGCGGCGAAGCCTTCGCTCGCGAGTCGTGGCGCAATGTGTCGAGCGGAACCATCATTCCCTTCCGAGCCGCCGAGCACGATGATGAGCGGCAGCGGCGCTGCGGCGCCGGCAGGTCGAGCGAGAAAAGCCCCAGGAAATTCATCCACCGTTTCCACTATGACGTTGGGTGGTTCCGGCAGCTGGTAGGTTGCTTCGGATCTGGAAGCTGACGATTCAGCCCGGATGAGGACCTGATCAACCGGCGGAAAAGGCCCATCCTCCACGGGCGCCATCACCCAAAATGGCGCTTCCGGCTCCCTGCCGCGCCAATCCCCACTGGCGGGTACGGCGCCGGCGGGAACCCGGCCTTGACTATCTGCGACGTAGACTGCGGACGCACCAAATACAGGACGGGCTCCGTCAGGCGGAGTTCGGAAATAGCTGACCCGGACTTCCTCGCCGGGCGCAAAGCCAGACAGTGCGAATCTCGGGGCTCCTGATGCGGAGCCTTCCACCGGTGAGACAATCTCGATTGCCTGAGCGGACGCCGATCCCCCGCCGAGAGCGGAGATCGATGCAAATGCTACAGCGGCCAGAAACCCGGCGAGGGACTGCGTCATCGTCATGCCTCAGCGAACCCGAAATCGTCGTCGATGGCAACATGGGGCTGGTTAGGCGTTCTGTTCGGCTATTCGTCGAGGACTGTGGAAGTCTGCTTCCCGGTCGTCCCAGGACGCCCCCGAACGACGACAATTGGCGCATTCCGGACTCAGCGGTTGAGCAGGACGGAAATTTTCCAATGATCTGAGTGCCCATCATATTCATCTCGGGCGCGCCACTTTCAGAAATCGCGACTTTGACCGCCCCGCGCCCTCGCGTGACTAAGGCGCGGTGGGCGCCGCGTCTGCCGGTGCCGGTGCCGGCGCCGGCGCGGGGAACGGTGGGGCGCCCGGCGAGACCCGCGCGAGATAGGCGATGAGATGGGCGCGGTCGCGCGGGTTCCTGAGGCCGGCGAAGGCCATTCGCGTGCCGGGTATCGCGCGGGACGGGCTGGTCAGGAACTGGTCGAGCGCCTCGTAGGTCCATTGGCCGCCATGCGCGGTGAGCGCCGGCGAATAGCTGAAGCCGCCATGCCCCGCGACGGGGCGGCCGACGATTCCGTGGAGGTTGGGCCCGGTCCGGTTGGGGCCGCCCGCCTCGAATGTGTGGCACGACATGCAGACCTGGGCGGTGCGCTCGCCGCGGCCGGCATCGGCCCCTGCGAGCAGGGTGCCGAGGTCGACCGGCACCGCCGGGCCGGCGGCTTGCTGGGCGGATTGCGGAAGGGTCACCCGTCCTGCCTCGAGGTCGCGGACATAGCCGAGCAGGATCTCGCGGTCTCCGGGCCGCGCCTCGCCGCCGGGCCAGTTGCGCTGTGCGCTGGCGAGGTCGACCGGTGCCACGCCCTCGATCGGATAGCCGCGCCGCTCGGGATAAGTGATCGGCATCGCCCAGCTCGCGAACCACAGGCAGAAGCCCAACGTGCCGAAGGCCAGTCCGATCGCCCCGGCGATCTTGGCCCGTTCCCAGGACCCCTGGCTCATCCGCCGCCTCCCAGGAACAGGATTCGAGTCCAGAAGGTGTAATCGGCCTCGATCCACATCAGGTAGATCAGGGTGCCGAGCGCCAGCGGCGGCACCAGGATTGCGTAGACCAGAGCCATCCGCTCCCACGCCATGTGCATGAAGATCGCGACGATCAGCCCGGCCTTCAGAAGCATGAAGGTGACGATCAGGATCCAGCGCAGAGCGCCCTCCACCTGGAAATAGTCGACCAGGTAGGAAAGCGTGCTGAGCACGAAGAGATAGCCCCAGACCTTGAGATAGACGCCGATCGGATGCGTCTGGCCGGTGCCGAGCGCCGCGCCGTGGCCGGCATCGTCATGAGCGCCGTGGGCCGCATCCGCATGGGGGTGGGACGTATGGTTCATCGGCTCCTCACCACAGATAGAAGAAAGCGAAGATGAAGACCCAGACGAGGTCGACGAAGTGCCAGTAGAGGCCGGCGATCTCGACCGCCGCGTAGCCCCGCTTCTCGTAATGGCCGCGAAGAACCTTCGACGCGACGATCAGCAGCATGATCACTCCGACCGAGACGTGGAGGCCGTGGAAGCCGGTGATCATGAAGAAGGAGGCGCCGAACTGCTCCGCGCCCCACGGATTGGTCCAGGGCCGAACGCCTTCGTGGATGAGCTTCGACCATTCGAACGCCTGCATCCCGACGAAGGACGCGCCCAGGATGGCGGTCGCGAACATCAGGGCGGCGGTGGCCTTGCGGTTGCGCCGGTAGCCGTAATTCACCGCCATCGCCATCGTGCCCGACGACGAGATCAGCACGAAGGTCATGATCGCGATGAGGAGCAGCGGCACCGACTGCCCGGCGATGGTGAGGCTGAACACCTCGCTGGCGTTGGGCCAGGGCGCGGTCACCGACGTGCGCATCGTCATGTAGGAGACGAGGAAGCTCGAGAAGATGAAGGTGTCGGAGAGGAGGAAGATCCACATCATGGCCTTCCCCCAATGGACCTGGCGGAAGGCCTCCTGGTCGCCGGACCAGTCGGCGGCGAGGTCGCGCAGCGCCTGCGGCGGACCGCCGGGGGCCTCGTCTGCGTCGGTACGCATCACCGTCGACATGCCAGACGCCTCCTTGTCAGGTCGCCACGAACAGCCCCAGCATCACAAGCCACACGAACAACAGGAAATGCCAATAGGTCGCGGTCAGCTGGACCCGAAGGCCCGAGCCGTCGGTGAGTCCGAGCAGCGCCCTTGCCCAGAAATAGAGGCCGCCGAGCACGTGGACGCCGTGGAGCGCCGTGATCAGGTAGAAAAAGGCCGCCGCCGGGTCCCCGCGCAGGCCATGGCCGGCGGCGGCGAGCTCGCGCCACAGCAGCAGCTGGCCGATCAGGAAGATGACACCGAGCAGGCCGGCGGCGAGAACCCAGGCGCCGCTCGATCGCCCGCGCCGAGCGCTGATCCGCGCCGCTTCCCAGGTCAGGCTGGCGAGGAACAGGGTCGCCGTATTGCCCCACAACAAGGGCGGCTCCGCCAGCGGCCGCCAGCCGCCCATCGGGCCGTGCGCCATGCCGGGCATGCCCATGCGCATGAGATAGGCCGAGGTGACGAGCCCGAACAGAACCGCCGCGACTCCGAAATAGAGAACCAGCAAGACCTTCGCCGCGGGCGGCCGGTCGCTGCCGCCCGCGGCGGGGCTGGCGCCGGGAGTCTCCCAGCTCTTCTCGGCAAGGCGGGAGACCAGGCTCATGGCTTCAGGTCTCCGGGGCCGGCGGCGGGCGGCGGCTCGTTCTGGGGCACGAAGTCGCGCGGGGCGCCGGGCACGCTATAGTCATAGGCCCAGCGATAGACGGTCGGCAGCTTGTCGCCCCAATTGCCGTGCGCCGGCGGCGTGTCCGGGGTCTGCCACTCGAGCGACGCCGCGCCCCATGGATTGGGATCGGCTTTCGGTCCCCGGAACAGGCTCCAGATCATGTTGGCGAAGAACAGGAACTGCGCTGCGAACACGAAACCGGCGGCGATGGTGATGCCCATGTTGGCGTAGTGGACGCTCTCCGGGATGAACATCGTCTCGCCCAGCGCATAATAGCGCCGCGGAACGCCGAGCATTCCGATATAATGCATCGGCAGGAAGATCGCATAGGCACCGAGGAAGGTGATCCAGAAGTGGGCGCGCGCCAGCGTGTCGTTCCACATCCGCCCGGTGATCTTGGGATACCAATGATAGATCGCGCCGAAGATCACCAGGATCGGCGACACCCCCATCACCATGTGGAAATGGCCGATCACGAAAAAGGTGTCGGACAGCGGCACGTCGACGCTGACGTTTCCGAGGAACAGGCCGGACAGGCCGCCATGGATGAAGGTGAAGAGGAAGGCGATGGCGAACAGCATCGGCACCCTGAGGTGGATGTCGCCGCGCCACAAGGTGAGCAGCCAGTTATAGACCTTGATCGCGGTCGGGATGGCGATGATCAGGGTCGAGGTCGCGAAGAAGAACCCGAAATAGGGGTTCATGCCCGAGACATACATGTGGTGCGCCCACACGAAGAAGGACAGGGCGCCGATGATCACGATCGCCCACACCATCATCCGGTAGCCGAAGATGTTCTTGCGCGCGTGCACGCTGATCAGGTCGGACACGATGCCGAAGGCGGGCAGGGCGACGATGTAGACCTCGGGGTGGCCGAAGAACCAGAACAAATGCTGGAACAGGATCGGCGACCCGCCCTCATGGCCGGTCTGGGCGCCCATCGAGATGATCGTCGGAACGAAGAAGCTGGTGCCGGCGACCGAGTCCAGGATCGTCATCACCGCGGCGACGAACAAGGCCGGGAAGGCGAGAAGGCCCATGATGCTGGCGACGAAGATGCCCCACACGCTGCACGGCATCCGCATCAGCGTCATGCCCTTGGTGCGTGCCTGAAGGACGGTGGTGACGTAGTTGAGGCCGCCCATGGTGAAGGCGACGATGAAGATGGCGAGGCTCGCCATCATCATGATGATCCCCCAGCTCGCGCCTGGAGTGCCTTCGAGAATCGTTTGCGGCGGGTAGAGCGTCCAGCCGCCGCCGGTCGGCCCGCCCGGAACGAACAGGCTCGCCACCAGAACGATCACCGACAGCAGATAGACCCAGTAGCTCAGCATGTTGACGAACGGGAACACCATGTCCCGGGCGCCGATCATCAGCGGGATGAGGTAGTTGCCGAACCCGCCCAGCAGCAGTGCGGTGAGCAGGTACACGACCATGATCATGCCGTGCATGGTGACGAACTGGAGGTAGTTTTCCGGCTGGATGAACTGGAACTCACCCGGAAAGCCGAGCTGAAGGCGCATCAGGAACGACAGGACGAGCGCGAGCAGGCCGACCGAGACGGCGGTCACCCCATATTGGATGGCGATGACCTTATGGTCCTGGCTCCACACATATTTGCCGATCCACGTCTTGGGATGGTGAAGCGGCGCCAGGTCGTCTGCGATCGTCGCCATCAGCGTAATGCCCTCCCGCTCGTCGCCGCCGGCTGCGCCGCGGCCAGCCGCGCCCTGCGCTGGTCCGCTTCGGCGAGCACCTGGCCGAAGGTCATCTGCTCGGACAGCCAGCGGTCGAAATCGGCCTGCTGCTCGACCACCACGGTGCCCCGCATCTGGTGATGGCCGACTCCGCACAGCTCGGCGCACAATATGTCGAAGCTCCCCGCCGCAGTCGGGGTCATCCAGAAATAGGTGACGATGCCCGGCACCAGGTCCATCTTCGCCCGGAATTGCGGCACGTAGAAATCGTGAAGCACGTCCTTCGACCGAAGCACCATCTTGACCGGCCGGCCGAGGGGCAGGTGCAGCTCGTTGGTTTCGACCAGGATGTCGTCGCGGCCATAGGGATCGCGCGGGTCGATCCCGAACGGGTTGTCACCATTGATATGGGCGACCTCGGCCGCGCCGAGCACGCCGTCCGGCCCGGGATAGCGGAACGCCCACTGCCATTGCTGGCCGGTCGCCTCGACGATTGCGGCATCGTTCGGGACGGTGACATATTCGTGCCAGGCGATGAGGCCGGGGGCGAGCATCGCGGCGATGCCGATCCCGGTCCACAAGGTCAGCCGCTTTTCGAGCTTTGAATTTTCGGGCTCGTAATGCGCCTTGTTGCCGGGCCGGTGCCGGTAGCGCCAGATCGCCCAGGCCATGAACAGGTTCAGCACGACGAACGCGATCGCGCAGATGTAGAGCGTGATGGCGAGAGCGCTGTCGATCGATCCCCAGTTGGACGCGATCGGCGTCAGCCACCACGGGCTGAACAGGTGAAACAGGATCGAACCGATCACCAGCAGCGCAATTCCGAGCGCAACATACATCGGGGCCGCCCCCTGCAGCGGACCCGCACATCGGAAGAGCCTGACTTGGACCTCCCGAACACGCGGGAACCAAACCAACTTGTGTTGATCATGCGCGAAAACGGCGGGCAAGGAAAGGGCAAGGCGCTAACGATCCGATGCGTGCACCGGATCGACTTTTTGCCGGCGATCATGCACTCCAATCGCTCGACCTGCGGGAGGCAATGAAGATGGACATCGGACGGCGCGGATTTCTCGGGCTGGCGGCGGCGAGCCTGATCGCGTGCAGCACCGCCGAGCAGGCGCCGCGTCTGGTGCGGGTGCACAAGAGCCCGACCTGCGGCTGCTGCGGCGACTGGGTCACCCATCTTCGCCAGAACGGGTTCGAGGTCGAGGTTGACGAGGTCGACGATCTCGAGCCGATCGCGCTTCGCCTGGGTGTTCCGGAGCAACTGCGTTCCTGTCACACCGGTGAGATCGGCGGCTATTTCGTCGAGGGCCATGTCCCGGCGGCGGACATCCAGCGCCTGCTCGCCGAGCGGCCGAACGCGCTCGGAATCACCGTTCCCGGCATGCCGCTGGGCTCACCGGGCATGGATCGCGGCAACGTCCGCCAGCCCTACCGGACCCTGCTGGTCGATCGGTCGGGCGCGGCGAGCGTGTTCGCCAGCCATGGCTGATCCGCCGGCCTTGGTCGCTTTCGCGTAGCTGTCGATCGCATTTCGCTGTTGTTCAGCTCGCCGCCGGCAAAGCACGACTCGTCGTATGAGATAGAGGGGATCGTCATGCGTTCTGCTGCCCTGCTGATTGCCACTGCGCTTGGTTTGTCGCTCAGCCTTCCCGCCGCCGCGCAGCCGAACCGGCCGCCGCGCCCGGTGCTCGCGCTCGCGGCCGGCCAGTCTCATGCCGGCGAGCTGACGCCGCTCGATACCCAGCGCCGCTCCGGCAAATATGAGGATGTGTTCCGAATCGACGGCCGCCGCGGCCAGCGGATCGAGCTCACACTGAGCTCGGACGATTTCGATCCCTACCTGCTGGTCACCGGCCCGGGCGGCTACATGATGTCCAACGACGATGACGGCCGCAGCGAGACGCTGAACAGCCGGCTGGTGATCGAGCTGCCCGAAGACGGCAGCTACCGGGTCTCGGCGACCAGCTTCTCGCCCGGCGCGATCGGCGCCTACCGCCTCGCTGCCGCGACGCCCGCCGCCGGCGAGCGCGCCGACGCCGCCCAGCCGGCGAGCGCCATCACCCTCGGCAGCGCGGTCAACGGGCGCCTCGACCGCGACGACCTCCGTTTCGGCCGCGACAAGTTCCAGGACCGCTACCGCCTCGCCGGCCGCCGCGGCGACCGGGTGCGAATCAGTCTTGTTTCGCCCGATTTCGACACGGTGCTCAACCTGCAGGGACCGGACGGAGCCAGCCAGAGCAACGACGACAGCCAGAACAATGGCGACATCACCACCAACAGCCGAATCGACACGGTGCTGGCGGAGGACGGCGACTATGTCGTCAGCGTCACGTCCTACGCCGCCAATGCGACCGGCAAGTACCGGCTCAGCATCGAGCCTGGGACGCCCAATCCGCGCCATGCCGGAGTGCAGGCCGGCCCGCGCGTTCTCGCCGTCGCGGTCGGCGTTTCCGATTACGAGCGGATGTCCGACCTGCCGTACACCGATGGCGATGCCACCGAGCTGCTCGCCAGCCTCCGCAGCGCCGGCCTGCTCCACCCGCAGAGCATCGCGCTGACCAACGCTCAGGCGACCACCCAGGCGGTGCGCGCGGCGCTTCAGCGAGCGGCGCAGGCGGCCGGCCCCAACGATCTCGTCATGTTCTTCTTCTCCGGCCACGGCGATCAGGTCGACGTCCCGCACAGCGCTCGCGAGCTCGACGGCCGCGCCGAGACGATCGAGCTCTACGACGCCGCGATGACCGACGCTCAGCTCGAGCCGCTGATCGACGGGCTCAACGGCCGCGCGGTGCTGGTCGCGATCGACAGCTGCTACAGCGGCGGCTTCCGCAACCTGGTCAACCGGCCGAACGTGATGGGCCTGTTCAGCTCCGAGGAGGATCTGACCAGCCTCGTCGCGGCCCGGCTCGAGGCCGGCGGCTACCTGTCTTATTATTTGCGCACGGGCCTGTCAGGCGAGGCCGACCAGGATGGCGACCGAGTGATCAGCGCCGGCGAGCTTTCCACCTATCTGCGCCGCAACTTCCGCCTGGAAGGCGATATCCCCGCCACCACCCGGGAGGACGAGTCCAATTATCAATATCTGGTGGTCGAGCGCGGCGGCCTCCATATCGACGACGGCCTCGTCAGGCTCGGCGCTCCGGCGCAGGCGGCGGTCGCTTCGGCCCAGGCCGGCGGCAAGAGGCCCTGAGGCAACCGCCTTTCCGCTTGCTTCGTTGGAGGCGGGAAGAGGAGGTGCCGGATAACCGACCCGAAGCTGCATGAAGAGACTCCGACCGGCGCGGACGGAGTGACCGAGCGCGACCCTTCCATTCCGGCGAGCGATGAGGGCACCGGCATCATCCCTGAGGATCGGGGGCGCACGCCGGGCGACACCCATCTGCCGGCCAGTGAAGCCGACACCGCGCTGGTCGAAGGCGAAGAGGAATCGCTGCCGCAAAGCTGGCCCGGCCGCGGCCCCGGCAGCATTCCCCCGCCTGGATGATCTAGTCGCCGACGTGCTCTGGCTTGCCTTTGCGCTTGGTCGAGGCGAACTCCTCGAGCTGCTTCTCGCTCATCGATTCGACCATTTGCTTCGAGGCGCCTTTGAGCTTGCTCTTCGGCGTGTCGCCGCGCTTGGCCGACAAAGCGGCGCCGGCGGCCTTTTGCTGGGCGGCTGACTTGGCAGGCATGGCCGATCTCCTTTCGCGGCGAGAACCATCCGCGGTACCGGCGGGTTCCGCTCAGGCGAGGGCGCCCAGCTCCAGCAGCTCCAGCAACGCGGCGCGGGCGCGAATGACCTGCTCCGTGAGCGCGGGGTCGGCGAGGTCGGCCGGGGCGATCGCCTCCGGCCAGTGGCGCTCGACGCACCCGGCGATGCGGTCGAGCCTGGCTTCGTCGACCAGGAAGCGGGGGTCGATCGTCGCCGGGTCGGCGACGACGCGCAGGCGCAGGCAGGCAGGCCCGCCGCCATTGGCCATGGACTGGCGAACGTCGACCACGATCAGCTCGCGGATCGGGCCGTTGCCGGCGATCAGTTCCTGCAGCCAGGCCCACACCGGCGCCGTCTCGCGCGCTTCCTCGGGCAGGATCAGAGCCATTCCGCCTTCGGGCAGGGTCACGAGCTGGGCATTGAACAGATAGGATTTGACCGCGTCGGCGAGGCTCACCCGGGCGGCCGGCACCTCGACGATCTCGACTTCCGGCAGCAGGCGCCTGAGATCGGCATAGAAAAGGTGCGGGTCCTCGAAGGCCTGCTCGTGAGCGAACAGGACGTTCTCGTTCCCCACCGCGACCACATCATTGTGGAAGGCGCCGGCGGCGATCGCCGCCTCGGATTGCTGCACGAGCAGGGTGCGCTCGGGATCCAGGCCGTGGAAGCGGGCGATCGCGCGCGACGCCTCGACATGCTGGCGCGCCGGAAAGGCTCCGCCGCGCACGCCGTAGACGAAGACTTCCACACCCGATTCATCGTGGCGCGGGGCGAGGCGCATATGGTTGGCCGCGCCCTCGTCGCCATAAGCGGGCCACACCGGCCCGTGCACCTGGAAATGGCGCTCGTCGGCGAAGGCGAGCTTCAGCTGCGCCAGAGTCTCCGGCCATTCGTGGCTGCGGTGCGCCATGGTGCGCAAATTGGCGACGGTCAGGTGGCAGCGGCCGTCGGCGGTGTCCGGGGCCGGGGAGACGGTCGCGGCATTGGCCGCCCACATCGCCGAGGCGGAGAAGGCGGCCGCGCGCAGCTGCTCCGACGCGCCGGCGACGTCGGTCTGAAGCATGGCGAGCCAGACAAGGTTCGGGCGTCGGTGCGGCAGCAAGATGCCTTGCGGGAGCCCGCGCCGGACATTGCTTCGCATCTTGGCGATGCCTTCGAGCGCCGCGCGCCTCGGATAGGAGGTATCGCCAAGATGGATGGTCGATGCGATGTTGCCGTGGCTGAGACCGGCATAATTGTGGCTCGGGCCGATGATCCCGTCGAAATTGATCTCGACGAGCATCAGCGCGCGGCCGCCAGGAAGGTCTCGCCGGGTTGAAGGTCGAGCAGCCCCGCGGTGGTCGCGTCGAGCGTCGAGCGATCGCCTTCCATGCGCACCTTGCCCCATGCGGCGGCGAAGTCGTTGAGGCGTCCGGCGGCGACCAGCATGGTGGTGCCTCCCTCGTCATGAGTGCCGGTGAAGGTCAGCTCCTGCGATTCGCGCACGGTGCGCAGCTGGTCGATCGGCGCCGACATGGTCGGGCCGCCGTCGAAGATGTCGATATAGCCGTCGGCGCGGAAGCCCTCCGCCTCCAGCATGCGCATCGCGGCGCGGCCCGAAGGGTGGGGAACGCCCATCACGGCCCGCGCGCTCTCCGGCAGCATCGCGGTGTAGATCGGAGTCTTGGGCATCAGGTCGGCGATGAACTGGGTGCCGTGGACTCCGTTGAACGCGTCGGCCTCCTGGAAGGTCATTCCGAAGAAGCGGCCGGCGATCGCGTCCCAGAAAGGCGATCCGCCTTTCTCGTCGATGACTCCGCGAAGCTCGGCGAGCACCCGGTCGGTGAAGCGCGCCCGGTGAAGCTTCATGAACAGGTAGCGGCTTCGCGCGAGCAGCATGCCGAGCCCGCCGGCGCGGGCGCCGGGGTGAAGGAACAGGCCGCCGACCTCGGACGCGCCCTCGAAGTCGGTGCACAAGGTCAGCATCTCGGCGCGGAACGTGCGGTTCAGTTCCGGCGAATGCTGGGTGAGCGCGCTGACCCGGTAGGAATAGAAAGGCTGGCGCTGGCCGACCATGCCGAAGACCTGGCAGGTGCCGCGGATGACGCCCTGCCTGGGGTCCTCAAGCACGAAGACGTAGAGGTCGTCGCGCGGTTCGTCGCTCTCATTGGCGAACGCCTCCTGCGAGCGCGCGATCTTGTCGACCAGGGCGGCCTTGTCGGCGGGCAGGTTGGTGAAGCCGCCGCCGGTGAGCTTGGCCATTTCATAGATGGCGGCGAAGTCGTCGCCGCGGGCGGGCCGGACTCGATAGCTCACGGGCAGCCCTCGGCGAGGCGGAGGATGGTAAGGGCGGAAAGGGCGGCACGTTCGCCCAGGCTGTCGACGATCAGAAATTCCTCCGCAGAATGAATGCTGCCTCCGCGCGCGCCCATCGTGTCGACGACGGGCACGCCGCAGGCGGCGATGTTGTTGCCGTCGCACACGCCGCCGGTGTCGCGCCAGCCGATCTGCTGGCCGAGGTCGCGGCCGCAGTCGCGGACCAGCTCGAACAGGCGCTGGGCCTCGGGCGTCATCGGCTTGGGCGGGCGGCCGAAGCCGCCATGGACGTGGATGGCGACGTCGTGCTCGCCGGCGACCGTCGCGACAAGAGCGTCGATGAGGCGTTGGGCATTGTCCTGATCGGCGGGCGTGGTCGGGCGCAGGTTCACGCGCAGAACGGCGTGATCGGGAACGACATTGTTCGGACCGCCGCCGTCGATCCTGGCCGGATTGACCTTGAGGCCCGGCGCGCGCGCCTGGCTCAGCCTCAGCGCAAGGTCGGCGGCGGCGACGAGGGCATTGCGGCCTTCCTCGGGATTGCGCCCGGCATGGGCCGAGCGGCCGCGCACGACGATGCTGAAATTGCCGCTGCCGGGGCGGGCGCCGGCGAGGGTGCCGTCCGGCAATGCCGAAGGTTCGTAGGTGAGAGCGGCCTTCTTGCCGCGCGCCGCTTGAGCGATCAGCGCCGCCGAGCCGGGCGAGCCCACTTCCTCGTCGCTGTTGAGGATGACCTCGTAGCCGATCCGTTCGGCGAGCGGCGATGCCTCCACCGCCTCGAGCGCGCCGAGCATGATCGCGATTCCGCTCTTCATGTCGGCGACTCCGGGACCGCCGAGCACGCCCTCCTCGCGCCAGAACACCTGCTGGAACGGATGATCGGCGGCGAACACCGTGTCGTAATGGCCGGTGAGGAGCAGCTGCACGGGCGCGTCGGGACGTACCTTGAGATGGAGATTGCGGCCATGATCGAGCGGGGCGGTGCGCCCGTCGGCACGCACGACCTCGACCGGCGCGGGGTCGACCAGGGTCAGGCTGCCCGGAAGCCTGGAGAATGCGCCGGCGAGCAGGGCTGCCATCCTTTGCAGCCCGTCGAGGTTGCGCGACCCGCTGTTGACCGCCGCCCAGGCCTGCACCTGGTCCAGCATCGGCGCGGCTTGCGCCAGGTCGACCGCTGCGGCTTCGAGGCTGGTGAGTTCCCCCATGCGGAGGGCTCTAGCGAGCGAAATGGCGGATTTCCACACCTGCGCCCTCCCGGGGAGGACAGATCAGGTCAGATGCTCGCGAAATGCCGCGATCACGTCCTCGTAGAGCTTCTTCTTGAACGGGACGATCATCGCCGGGAGCTCGTCGACGTCGGCCCAGCGCCACGCGCGGAATTCGGGGTCGGGGGTCTGCAGGTTCACGTCCTCGTCCCGGCCGAGGAAGCGGGCGAGGAACCAGGTCTGGCGTTGCCCGCGCCACTTCTCCTTCCACACCACGCCGACCAGGTCCTCGGGCAAATCGTAGGTCAGCTCGTGCGGGCAGCGCGCGACGATCTCGACGAGGTCGCGGCTGATGCCGGTCTCCTCCTCAAGCTCGCGAAGCGCGCCGTCCTGCGGATCCTCGCCGGGGTCGAGGCCGCCCTGCGGCATCTGCCAGGCCTCGAGCTTGCTATCGAGCCTTTGCCCGACCCACACCTTGCCATCGCGGTTGACCAGCATGATGCCGGCCGCGGGTCGGTAGCCGAAGCCCGTGAGATCCTTCATTTCACTCTCACCCCAATCCGTTCGGCCCGCGCGGTGGACGAATGCCAGTCACTGTCGGCCCAGCAGCAGCTTCAGCGCGGCGATTGAACGCGCCACGTCGTCATTGGCCGAGGGCAAGGCGCGGCGCAGGTTGATGAAGCCGTGAACCGTCCCGGGCATCTCGAGATAGATGGAGTCGACCCCGGCCCGGACGAGCGCGGCGGCATAGACTCGGCCCTGGTCGCGGATCGGGTCGAGCGCCGCGGTGGTGATCAGGGTCGGCGGCATCCCGGCCTGGTCCCTGGCGAGCGGTGCGAAGCGCCAGTCCTTCTTGTCGCCTGCATAGCATTGGTCGAACCATTCTATGCTGCCGCTGCTGAGAAGGTAGCCTTCGCCGAACTGCTCGCGGCACGGATAGGAGCGAGTCGGCTCGCTCGCCGGATAGATTGGCCATTGCGCGACGACCGGAACCGCCGCGGGATCGTCGCGCAGCGCCAGGCTCACCACGATCGCGAAATTGCCGCCCGCGCTGTCGCCGAACGGCACGAGGCCGGTGACCTGGCGCTCCAGCGCTTCCGGGCTGCCCGCGAGCCAGCGCGCTGCGGCGATGGCGTCGTCGATCCCGGCGGGGAAGGGGTGCTCCGGCGCCAGCCGGTAGTCGACCGCGACCACGGGCAGGTCCATTTGCCGGGTCACCTCGGCGCAGAAGGGCTCGTGGGTGTCGAGGTCGCCGAGCACCCAGCCGCCGCCATGATAGAAGACCATGAGCGGCCCCGGCTCGCGGGTTTCGCGCGCGTCGTAGAGCCGCAGTCGGAGCGGCCCGCCCGGTCCGTCCATCCCGAGGTCGCGGATCACCGCCAGGTCGCCGACCGGAGCGTCGG
>JAEZFL010000088.1 GCA_023417515.1 Pseudomonadota bacterium
CACCACCAGCGGCACCAGCAGCACGGCGGCCATCGCGACATGGGCGACGCAGGCCCGCTCGGCGGCCGAGCGCCCGCGCAGCAGCGCCAGCAGCGCCAGCGCGCCGCCGCTCACAAGCGCGGATTTCCACATGATCTCGATGAGGATCGAGGTCCAGCTCTCGGTCATTTGCGCTGCCCCTTGCGTGCTTCGGCGATCAGCCGTTCGAGCTCGTCGAGCTCCCGGTCGTCCATCTCGTCGCTCATGCCGAGCAACGCGCTCGCCGCGCCGGCCGCCGAACCGCCGAAGAAGACCCGCACGACCTGGCTCAGCGCCGATTGCTTGGCCTTCGATTCCGCGACCGCGGGGGCATAGACGAAGCCGCGCTCGGTCTGGCGCCGCCGGACGAAGCCCTTGGCCTTGAGCCGGGTCAGCATCGCCCGAACCGCCGAGGCGCTCAGCGCGTCCGGAAGCGCCTCGATGACGTCGCCGACCGTCGCCTCGCCCTTCAAATAGAGGATGTCCACGATCTGCCGCTCGCGCGGAGGTAGGTTGTTCAGCATCGAATCACCTCGCTACATCTGTAGCGTGCGCTACATTTGTAGCATGCGCAAGTGGTTTCTGAACGCAACGTTTTCCGAGAGGTGTTTTACATCGAGAATACGGCTTGGCAAATGAAAGGAACGGAGGTCCCCGCGAGAAGGCGGCGGCGTCGAGGAAAGCTTAACCTGCGGCGGCTATCAGCGGGAGGACATGGCTCTCCCGGCGCACCCCCTGGCCCGGCCGCTCGTCATCGGGCTGGTCTATTTCATCGTCGCGGCGGCGACGATCGCGACCACGCGCTTCGGCGGCGGAGTCGCCTGGATCTGGATCGCCAATGCCTTCCTGGTCGCCGAGCTGCAGCTGCGGCCGCGCCGGCAGTGGCGGAACAGCCTGATCGCCTGCGGCATCGCGAGCTTCGTCGCGACCGCCAGCGTCGGTACCGGCCTCGCCGCGGCCTTGCTGTTCATGGTCATCAATCTCGCCGAATCCGTCATCGGCGCCTTGCTGCTGCGCCGATTGAGCCCGAGCACGCGGCCGCTCGAGACGCTTGGCGGCGTGTTCACCTTCATCTTCAGCGTCGGCATCGTGGCTCCGATCGCGACCGCTCCATTCGCTGCCGGGACGATCCTGCTCTTCGTGCCGGGCATGGACTTCACCGCCAACGGCCTGCGCTGGTTCGCGGGCCATGCGCTCGGGGCGCTCGCCTTCACGCCGCTGTTCGTGTTCATCCTCGGCGGCGACCTCAAGCGCTGGCTCCGGGGCATGACGGCCGCAAGCGCAACCGAGGCGGCGGTGATCCTGGCGAGCATCCTCGCCGTGTCGCTCGTCGTCTTCTCTCAGAGCCGGCTGCCGCTGCTGTTCCTTCCGGCCCTGCCGCTGATGGTGGCGTTGTTCCGGATCGGCGCCTTCGGAGGCACGCTTGGAGTCGTCATCATCGCCGTCGTCGGGGCCGTCTCGACGGCGCAGGGCCAGACTCCGATTCATTTCGTCAGCGGCGCGGAAGGAGATCGCTTCCAGTTCCTGCAATTCTACCTGGCCGTGCTGGTGCTGATCTCGCTGCCGGTCGCCGCCGACCTCAGCCAGCGCACCGCGCTCCTCAGCCGGCTCCGCGAGAGCGAGGGACGCTACCGGCTGCTCGCCGAGCATTCCTCCGATATCGTGATCAACCTCGATGTCGACGGGCGCATGCGCTTCGTGTCGAAATCGGTGGAGATGCTCGGCGGCTACAGCCCCGCCGAGATGCTCGGCCAGAAAGCGAGCGAATTCATCCATCCGGACGATCGCGCCCTGGTTGTCGGCGCGCATGCTTCGGCGTTCGCCGCGCCCGGCCGGGTCCACATCATCGAGCACCGGGTCGTCGCCGCGGACGGCTCGGTCCTCTGGGTGGAGGCAAGCATCCAGGCGATCGTCGACGAGGCCGGCGAGCCGCAAGGCCTGGTCAGCGCGCTTCGCGATATCGGCCATCGCCGCGGACGCGAGCAGGAGCTGGTTCGCCAGGCCTCGACCGATCCGCTGACCGGCCTGCTCAACCGCCGCGGCTTCTTCAGCGGCGTCGACTCGCTGCTGCGCGTTCAGGGCGATGCGCCGCGCGCCTGCTTCGCGCTGTTCGACATCGATCATTTCAAGCGGGTCAACGACGCCCATGGCCACAGCGCGGGCGACCATGTGCTTGAGGAGTTCGCCCGAATCGCGCGCCTGATCGTTCGCGACGACGACCTGGTCGGGCGGCTTGGCGGGGAGGAATTCGGCATCCTCCTCAAAGGCGCCAGCTTCGATCATGCGGTGATGGTCTGCGACCGCCTTCGAACGACGCTCGCCAGCCAGCTGATCCGCTCGCCGGAGGGCAATGCCATCTGGGTCACGGTCAGCGCCGGGGTCGTCTCGATCGAGCCGCGGATGACTCGCGAGCAGCTTTACCGGCGCGCCGACGAGGCGCTTTACCGCGCCAAGGCGGCGGGCCGGAACCAGATCGGCCTCGCCGCCTGAACCGAAGGCCGCTCAGCCGTCCTTGTTTTCGCCCGGAATGGGGGTCGGCGTGTCGAGCGCGTCGATCACGTAGAGGCGTTTGACCAGCACGTAGAGAACCACCGTCAGCGGTTCGGCCAGAATCACTCCGAGCGCTCCGAACAGCAGGCCGAGCGCGACCAGCGAGAAGAGCAGGAGAGCGGGCGGCAGCTCGACCGCGCGCTTCTGGATGAGCGGGGAGATGATGTTGCCTTCGATCTGCTGGACGAGGAGGTAGAGGAGGACCACCCACAGGGCCATGGTCGGGTCGGTCGCCAGAGCGAGCAGGACGGCCGGGATCGCGGCGACGATGGGTCCGACGAACGGGACGAAATCGAGGAGGCCGGCGGCGATGCCGAGCGTGAGCGCGGCCGGCATTCCGATCGCCCACAGTCCGAAGCCGGTGAGCAATCCGACGAACAGCATGGAGATCAGCCGGCCGACCAGCCACAGGCGAAGCGCCCGGTAGCAATCGTCGAGCGCCTCGGCGATCCGGGGCCGCGCCGCCCGCGGCAGCAGCTTGGCGATTCCGCGCCGGTAGAGGCTCGGATCGAGGGCGAGATAGATGCCGCCGAAGATGACCAGGATGGTGTCGGCCATCGCGCTGGTGAACGAGACGAGGAAGCGGGTCATGCTCGACAGCACGCCCTGGCCGCCGCTGCCGACCGACTGCAGCCACTGACGCACCGGCTCACCGAGGCCGAACGATTCCAGCTGCTGGAAGATCGAGCGCCAGGCGGACGGAAGCGATTGGCGCAGAGCCTCCGCTTGCCGCACGACCTCCTGCCCGAACAGCGTGAAGGCGAAGGCGGCCAGTGCCGCGATCAGCAGAATCGCGACGAGCAAGGCGAGCCTGTCGGGCAAGCCGAGCCGGTCGTTGAACGGGCGGGCGACGATGCGCAGGATGACCGCCAGCAGGATCGATCCGAAGACCAGGATCAGCAGGCCGCGCATCGTCCACAGCAGCAAGGCGACCCCGACGATCGCGATCGCAATGAGCAGAGTCTCGACGATCTCTCGGCGGCCGCTCGACAACATGGACGTTACCCCAGACGAACAATTCCGCCCGCGTAACGCTTAAACCCGCATCCGGAGCCGCGGTGCGCATCGCAAACCGGGCGCGGCGATTTCGGAACCGCCCCTCATCGCGTCGGTTGCTGCTCAAGGCCGCGCCCCGCGACCCGAAGGAGAGAGACATGTTCAAGGTCGGCTATATCATCGGCAGCCTGGCGAAGGGGTCGATCAACCGGCGGCTGGCCGGCGCGCTGATCAAGCTCGCGCCCGACGGGATGGACTTCAGCGAAATCTCCTACGCCGAGCTCCCGCTCTACAGCTACGATTACGATTCCGATTATCCCGAGGTCGCGCGGCGCTTCAAGGACGCGATCACGGCGAGCGACGCGATCCTGTTCGTGACCCCGGAATATAACCGGTCGATCCCGGGCGGGCTCAAGAATGCGATCGACTGGGCGAGCCGGCCCTATGGCACCAACGCCTTCACCCGCAAGCCGTCGGCGGTGATCGGCACCTCGCCCGGAGCGATCGGCACCGCGGTCGCCCAGCAGAGCCTGCGCAGCGTGTTGAGCTTCTGCAACTCGCCGCAGATGAACTGGCCGGAAGGCTATATCACCTACAAGGACGGGATGATCGACGACGACGGCGAGGTCACGATCGAGTCGACCCGCGAGTTCCTGAGCAGCTACATGGCGGAGTTCAAGGCGTTCATCGGGCGGGTGCTCACCGTCCATCCGCGGGAGGGGTAAGGCGCGCAAGCCCGCCTGAGGCGGCACATCACCAAGGAGGGTGGGAATGATCGAGCTCGTCATCACGCAGCGCCGCCGAAGTCTCGGCGGCTTCGAGGTCGGCCGGGTCCTGCCCTTCGCCAAGCATCGGATGGTCGGCCCGTTCATCTTCTTCGACCATATGGGCCCGGTCGACTTCGAGCCGGGCATTCCGAACGACGTCGACGTGCGGCCGCATCCGCATATCGGCCTGGCGACGATCACCTATCTGTTCGACGGCGAGATCATGCACCGCGACAGCGTCGGCTCCGAGCAGCCGATCCGCCCCGGCGAGGTCAACTGGATGACCGCGGGGCGCGGAATCACGCATAGCGAGCGCTTCGAGCGGGCGCGCCGCGAGGGCGGCCACATGGACGGCATCCAGGCCTGGGTCGCGCTGCCGGACGGCGAGGAGGAGAGCGATCCCGATTTCTTCCATCATGATGCCGGCGATCTGCCGACGTTCACCCAGGACGGCGCGAGCGGCCGGCTGATCGCCGGCGCGGCCTACGGCCTCGAGGCCGGAGTCCGGACGCTGTCGCCGCTCTTCTACCTCCATTGGGACCTCGATGCCGGCGGCCGCGCCGCGCTTCCCGCCGACTATCCCGAACGCGCTCTCTACGTTGCCAAAGGCGCGATCACGCTCGGCGGGGAGAGGCTGGAGGAGGGCCAGATGGCGGTGCTCGCGCCGGGCGCGACGGCGAGCTTCGTCGCCGACGGTCCCGCCAGGGTGATGGCGCTCGGCGGCGAGCCGGTGGGGCCGCGCTTCATCGAGTGGAATTTCGTGTCCTCGTCGCGCGAGCGGATCGAGCAGGCCAAGGCGGACTGGCGCGCCGGGCGAATGAAGCTGCCCCACCTCGACGACCAGGAATGGATCCCGCTGCCGCCCGACCCGCCGCCGCCCGCCAACCCCATGTCTTAGGCGAGGCGCTCGTGAGGGGCCGCGATCGCCATGGATGAGGCGCTCGGCTTCACCAAGCCGCTGTGGGAGATCGGCCTGCGGGCGACGGTCGTCTACATCGCCCTGGTGGTCCTGGTGCGGGTCGTGCCGAAGCGCAATGCCGGGCACATCTCGCCGAACGACCTGTTGACCCTGATCGTGATCGGCGGGGTCGGAACCGACGCCATCATGGGCGGATCGACATCCGTCGCCGACAGCTTGCTGATGATCACGATCATCGTCGGCTGGGCGTTCGTGCTCGACGCCCTCGAATATCGCTTTCCCGCCGTCCAGCGCCTGCTGCGTGACCGGCAGACGATCCTCATCGACAAGGGACGTCTGGTGAGGCGGAACATGCGCCGCGAGATGGTCACCGAGCAGGAGCTGATGGCCGTGCTTCGCAAGGAGGGTATCGACGACCCGGAGCTGGTGCGGTCCGCCTGCCTGGAGGCGGACGGCGAGATCAGCGTGATCAGGAACGAAGAGACGCCCTCGCAGCGCGGTCAGCGCGCGAGCGGCGGAAGCTAGTCCTCGCGGGTCGCGGCGAACAGGAACCAGGCGCGCTCCTCGGCCTGGTCGGTCCAGTCGTCGATCATCCCGGCGGTGGCGTTGTCGCTGGCGGCGTCCACCACCTCCTTGGCCTCGCGGAGATATTCGACGAGCTTGAGATTGTCGCGGTGGAGCTCCAGCAGCATGTCCCTCGCGCCGACGAACTCGGCATTGTTGTCCTCGATTCGCTGCAGCCGGGCGATATGGCCGATGGACTTGAGCGTCGTTCCGCCGATCTTGCGGACGCGCTCGGCGAGGGCGTCGGTGGTGCCGTGGATCTGCGCCGCCTGCTCGTCGAGCATCAGGTGATAGTCGCGGAAATGCGGCCCCGACACGTGCCAGTGGAAATTCTTGGTCTTGAGATAGAGCGCATAGCTGTCGGCGAGCACGGCGTTCAGCGCCTCCGCGACGGAGCGGACGGAATTGCGCTCAAGGTCGGTCGGGGTCTTGAGTTCGGTCGGGGTGGACACGGTCTTCCTTTCTTCCTGGTGACGATCGCAGCGAGGGCGCCGAAATGGCGCCGTCTCGCTCGCTCACTGGACCCGGGCGACGCTGACGGGGTCGCTGGCGGGAAAGGTTTCCTTCAGGCCCTCGTCGAGCAGGTCGCTCTGGTGCTGGGCCGGGCTGCGATTGCCCTGGCCGACCTTCCGGATCGACTCTCTGAGCTTCTTGAACATAGTGACGACTCACCTCCTTTGGAGGTCAACGCTCCAGGCGCGGGAGATATCCTGACAGGTCCGGCCCGACCGGGACGATGCCGGTCGGGTTTATGTTCCGGTGGCTCTCGTAATAATGGCGCTTGATATGCTCCATGTTCACCGTCGCGGCGACGCCGGGAAGGTCGAGGATGTCGCGCACGAGCCGGGACAGTGCCGGATAGTCGGCGATTCGGCGCAGGTTGCACTTGAAGTGGCCGTGATAGACCGCATCGAAGCGCAGCAGGGTGGTGAACAGGCGGATGTCCGCCTCGGTCAGCCGGTCGCCGGCGAGGTAGCGCGCGCCTGACAGCCGCTCGTCGAGCTCGTCGAGCGTCTCGAACAGGGGATAGACGGCCTCCTCATAGGCGGCCTGGGTCGTCGCGAAGCCGGCCTTGTACACGCCGTTGTTGACGCGGTCGTAGATGCGCTGGTTGAGGGCATCGATCTCCTCGCGCAATTCCGCCGGATAATAATCGCCGGGCCGGGCGCCGACGTCGTCGAAGGCGGAGCCCAGCATGCGCAGGATCTCGGACGATTCATTGTTGACGATGGTCCCGGTCCGGCGATCCCACAGCACCGGCACGGTGACCCGGCCGCTATAGTCCGGCGCGGCCGCCAGATAGACCTGGTAGAGATAGTCGGCGTGGTGGATCGGGTCCGGGATCACGCCCGGGCCCGGTGCGAAGGTCCAGCCATTCTCGGCCATCAGCCAGTGCACCGTGGAGATCGAGATCGACTCCTCGAGCCCCTTGAGGGCGCGCATGATCAGCGTCCGGTGGGCCCAGGGGCAGGCGAGGCAGACATAGAGATGGTAGCGGCCGGGCTCCGCCGCGAACCCGCCGTCGCCGCTTGGGCCCGGGCTGCCGTCCGGAGTCACCCAGCTGCGGAAGGCGCTGTCCTGCCGCACGAAGCGGCCGCCGGTCGACTCGGTGTCGTACCAGCGATCATGCCATTTGCCGTCGACGAGCAGTCCCATGTGCCTCCACCTTTTCGCTCCAGCGCGGTCGCCTAGCTATAGTTCCTCCCCGGCGCGAAGCGATGGGCGCGGGTCAGGACAGGCGCGGCTGGTCGGAATAGGGCCCGGCCCAGTCGCGGCCGTCGGCCTCGGTCGGTTCGGGAGGATGCCCGGTCTGGCGCTCGATCAGGCGGCGGACGGACGGGCTGCCGTCGCCCTTGTGCAGGGCCCTGATGCGCTCGCCGATCACCGCTTCGTCCTGGGTGAAGCGGCGGTTGTGGCGGACATATTCGGTCCATGTCGGGCTGTGGTAGCGCTCGATCCAGATTTCCGGGTCGGCGAGGTCGCGGAGCAGCGACCAGCGGCGCGCGCCGTTGCGGAGGCGGGCGACACGACGCTCCGCCATGACCTCGAAGAAGGCCGGCACGTCCTCGGGCGCGATCCGATATTCGATGGTGACGACGACCGGGCCGGTGCGGGCCTGGACGGGGACGGCGGTGGCAGGCTCGGAGAAGCCCATCGGGTCGAGGTTCATGTCCTCGGTCTCCGGCAGGCGGAACCAGCGGCCGAGCAGGATGCAGGCGACCTGGACGCAGGCGGCGATCAGAAGCGCGGCGGGCAGGCTCCACATTTCGGTGACGAAGCCCCAGGTCCAGGCGCCGATCGCCATGCCGCCGAACGTCGCCATCTGGTAGAGCGACAGGGCGCGCGCGACGACCCAGCGCGGCGACGACATCTGCACCGTGGCGTTGAGGATCGACACGACCAGCACCCAGCCGAGGCCGCACAGCAGCAAGGCCGTCATGGTGATCGGAAGCGAGGTGCTGAACGCCGAGACGAGGATTCCCACCGCGGACCCCAGCAAGGCGCAACGGACGATCAGCTCGTTCGAGAAGGCGATCCGAAGCCGGTGCGAGACCAGGGCGCCGGCGACCGCGCCGACTCCGAAGGCGCCGAGGAGCAGGCCGTAAATCTCGGCGCCGCCCTGCATCATGTCGCGCGCGATCAGGGGCAACAGGGCGCCGACGGCGCTGGAGCCGAGGCCGGTGACGAAACCGCGCACGAGCGTGGTGTTGATCGCGGGGCTCATCGCGACATAGCGGATGCCCGAGGAAATGGCACGGCCCAGCCTCTCGCGGGGCAGAACGCGCTTCTCGACATTCGGCCGCCAGCCGAGCAGCACGAAGATGAGGCCGACATAGCTCACGGCGTTGATCATGAACGCGACCGCGGCGCCGGCCACCGCGACGATGACACCGCCGATCGCGGGGCCGAGGCTTCGGGCGAGGTTGAAGCCCATGGAGTTCAAAGTGACCGCCGCAGGGATGACCGGCCGCGGGACCATGATCCCGACCGAGGCCTGCCAGGCCGGCGCGTTGAGGGCCGCGCCGCAGCCGATCAGGAAGGTGAACAGAAGAAGCAGCCAGGGCGTGACGAGGCCGAGCCAGGCGAAGACGGCGAGCGCAGCCGACACCGCGAACATGAAGAGTTGCGCGGCGAGCATCATCTTGCGCTTGTCGAAGCTGTCGGCGAGGGCGCCGGCGACGAGCGCGAGCAGCACGATCGGAAGCGTGATCGACGCCTGGACCAGGGTCACCATCTGCGGCGAGGCGCCGAGATCGACCATCATCCAGGCGGCGCCGACGCTCTGGATCATGCCGCCGAAGCTGGACAGCAAGGTGGCGATCCACACCGCCCGGAAGATGGAGTGGCGGAACGGCGCCATGCCCGAATCGTGCACGGCCCCGGCCGCCTGCGTGCTCATGACCGTGTCGACAGCTTTGCCAACGACCTTCTCCTGCGGCGTCCATCGCCAAACGCCGCCAACCGGAGAGGGTTCAGCGCGCGGGCGAAGCATAGCCCGGAGCAGCGAAGGCCAACAGCCGGCTTGACCCCCGCCGAATCATCCTTACGTCAGGGACATGCTTCGTCAGCCCGTCTTCAGGCGCTTTCGCACTCATTCGGGACAGCTCCTCGCGGGCGCCTAGCCCCAGCCCGCGCCATTTTTCCAAGCGGACTGGGGGATTTCAAATCGGCAAGAATGAGGGCGCGGCGCGCTCCATTCCCCGCTCAACCGCTCCATTTCCGGCTGGCAGAAGCAACATGGCACAGGCTCACACGACGCGCGGCGCAAGAAAGCCGCCGATTCACCTTTCCGAAGCGGACTATGACGTCATCGCCGATCTGGCGCTGACCATGGAGAAGCGCAGACCTGACCTCGCCAAGCTGATCCTCGACGAGATCAATCGCGCCAAGGTCCATCCCGACGGCTCGGTCCCCAAGGACGTGGTGACGCTCGGCTCGGAAGTCGCCTTCCTCGACGACAGCACGGGCGAGGAGCGGCGGCTTCGGCTCGTCCTTCCGCAGGACGCCGACATCGAGGCCGACCGGATTTCGGTGATGACCCCGGTCGGCGCCGGCCTCATCGGAATGAGCGTCGGCCGCGAGATCAGCTGGCCGACCCCCGACGGGCGCCCGCGAATCCTGCGAATCCTCGAGGTGAACCAGCAGCCCTAGCTGGGCGTGCGGTTGTCTGCCGCACGCCCGAACGCCTGCACGCTTCCCAACTCCCTTGCTGTTGCTCGAGGTTCTTCAGCCATGACCGACAAACTCGCCCTCCTTCACGATACCGGCTCGGCCTTTTCCGAGCGGCTCGGCCGTCCGCTGACGGACGAGGAGCAATCCTTCGTCGCCCATCTCGTCGCCGACAGCGCAATCGCCGCGCAGAGCTGGGCGTGGACCGAGGGCTTCCAGGAGGTCGTCGCCGACAGCGGCGGCGTGGTCGGCGACCCGGCGCGCTTCCTCGATGAGTGGCGGGGTGCGTTCGGCGCCGGCTACCGCGAGATGTTCGACCCCGCCGAAGCGCTCGCCGACATCGTCGCGATCGAGGACATGGGCGAGGGCGACCGCATCGGAATCCGCGCCTATCGCCGAACCGAGGACGCCAGCACCCGCTTTCGCTTCAAGCTCTATCATCGCGGCGAGGCTGTGCCGCTGGCCGACGTCCTCGCGATCCTCGAGCCGATGGGGCTTCGCGCGATGGTCGAGGAAGGCTTTCCGGCCCGCCCGGCGTCGGGCGGCGAGATCTGGGTCCATGAATTCCTGGTCGACGACCCGCGCGGGGCCGACCTCGTGCTCGACGACGTCGCGCGCGAGTTCGAAGCTGCCTTCGTCGCCATCTGGAACGGCGAGACCGAGAATGACGGCTTCAACCGGCTGGTCCTGGAGATCGGCGCGCCGTGGCGCGACGCCGCGGCCATCCGAGCGCTCGCCCGCTACCGCCAGCAGACCCGGCTCGACGGCTCGCAGCGCACGCAGATCCGCACGCTCGTCGAGCATGCCCACATCGCGCGCCTGATCATCGAGCTGTTCCGGGTGAAGTTCGATCCCGACAGCGGCGAGGATCTCGACCAGCGCCAGGTGAGCGCCGCCGACATCGCCCGGCTGATCGAGGAGCAACTGCAGCTCGTGTCGAGCCTCGAGGACGACCGCGTGCTGCGCCGCCTCTACCAGCTCGTCCTCGCCACCAAGCGCACCAATTTCTTCCAGGTGGACGGCGAGGGCCGGCCGAACCGCGCGATCGCGCTGAAGATCGCGAGCCGCGAACTCGCCGACCTTCCCGAGCCCAAGCCCTATCGCGAGATCTTCGTGTCCGCGCCGGAGGTCGAAGGCGTCCATCTGCGCTTCGGCCCGGCGGCGCGCGGTGGCCTCAGATGGTCCGATCGGCGCGACGACTTCCGCACCGAGGTGCTCGGGCTGGTCAAGGCCCAGCAGGTCAAGAACGCGGTCATCGTGCCGGTCGGCGCGAAGGGCGGCTTCATCGTCAAGGGCGCCCGGCCGGCCGATCCGGCGGCGTATCGCGAGGCCGGCAAGCAGGCCTATCGCGCTTTCCTGTCGGCGATGCTCGACGTCACCGACAATCTCGACTCCGACGGGCGGCCGACATCGCCGGCGCGCACCGTCAGCCATGACGAGGCCGATCCCTATCTCGTCGTCGCTGCCGACAAGGGCACCGCGACCTTTTCCGACATCGCCAACGAGGTCGCGACGTCGCGGGGCTTCTGGCTCGGCGACGCCTTCGCCTCGGGCGGCTCGGCCGGTTACGACCACAAGGCGATGGCGATCACCGCCCGCGGCGCGTGGGAAGCCGTGAAGCGGCACTTCCGCGAGGTCGGCAAGGACATCCAGAGCGAGAGCTTCACCGCGGTCGGGGTCGGCGACATGTCCGGCGACGTGTTCGGCAACGGCATGCTGCTGTCGAAGAAGACCAGGCTGGTCGCCGCCTTCGACCATCGCGACATCTTCATCGATCCCGATCCGGATCCCGAGGCGTCGTGGGCGGAGCGCAAGCGGCTGTTCGAGCTTCAGGGCTCGTCCTGGCAGGATTATGACCGCGCCAGGCTCTCGGCGGGCGGCGCGGTGATCTCGCGCGCCGCCAAGTCGGCGAGCCTGTCGCCGGAGGCGCGCCGGGCGCTCGGAATCGAGCAGGACACGCTTGCGCCCACCGACCTGATCAAGGCGATCCTGCGCGCACCGGTGGAACTGCTCTACATGGGCGGCATCGGCACCTATGTGAAATCCGCCGCCGAAAGCCATCTCGACGTATCCGACAAGACCAACGACGCGATCCGCGTCGATGGCCGCGAGCTGCGCGCGCAGATCGTCGGCGAAGGCGCCAATCTCGGCTTCACCCAGGCCGGCCGGATCGAGTTCGCGGGCAAAGGCGGACGGATCAACACCGACGCGATCGACAACAGCGCCGGGGTCGACAGCTCGGACCTCGAGGTCAACATCAAGATCCTGACGTCCGACCTGGAGCGGCGTGGCGCGCTGTCGCGGACCGAGCGCGATGCGCTCCTCCTCGAGATGACGGAGGAGGTCGCCGACCATGTCCTCGCTCACAATCATGCGCAGACGCTCGCGGTCAGCCTGATCGAGGCCGATGCGCCCGACCAGGTGGCGGAGCACGCGCATTTCATCGCGGAGCTCGAGACGGCGGGGCGGCTGAACCGGGACGTCGAGGGCCTTCCGGATGCCTTGGCGCTGGAGGAAAGGCGGGAGCGGGGCGAAGGCCTCACTCGGCCCGAGCTGGCGGTCCTGCTCGCTTACGGCAAGCTCGATTTCTTCGACGAGCTGATCGCCACCGCCGCTCCGGACGATCCCTATTTCGAGCGGATCCTGCAGGCCTATTTCCCGAAGCAGCTCGCCCGCTTCGGCGACGCGCTGGGGCGGCACCGCCTGCGGCGCGAGATCATCGCCACGGCGTTCGGCAACCGGGTGATCGACATTGCCGGCGCAAGCTTCCCGCACCGGCTGCGCGCGGCGCTTGGCTGCGACGCGGCGACCCTCGCGGTCGCGTTCGCGGCGGCCGACGAGATTTTCGGCCTGCGCGCGCTGTGGAGCGAGGTCGACGCGCTCGACAACAAGGTGGCGGCCGATGTCCAGAAGCGGCTCTATCTCGCGCTGACCCGCGCCTATCGGCGGCAGACCCATGCCATCGCGGCGCGGCTGCCGCAGCGGGCGCAGACCGTCGATGGGCTGATCGCCTTCTACGGTGCGCCGGTGCGCGCGCTGATCGCGCTTGGCGCCGACATGCTCGGCGACCGTGAGCGCGCGGCGCTCGCCGAGAAGGCGGACCGATTCAGGCAGGCCGGAGTGCCGGACGCGCTCGCGGAGCGGATCGCGCTCCTGCCGCATCTCGGTGCGGCGATCGCGATCGCCGAGATCGCGCAGGACCAGGGCGCTCCGCTCGCCGACATCGCCTGCCTGAACAGCGAGATCGGAGCCAGGCTCGGCTTTCACCGTTTCGTTGCGGTGGCCGACGACCTCGCGCGCGGCGCCGATCCCTACGAGGGCCTCGCGCTTCGGCGCCTCAAGTCCGACCTCAGGGGCGGCCAGGAAGCGCTGACCCGCAAGATCCTCGGCGGCGAAGGCGCCGGCGATCCGCTCGCGGCATGGATCGAAGGCAATGCGGAATCGGTGTCGACGGTTACGGCAGCGATCGAGCGGGTCGAGAAGTCGCCTGGCAGCTGGACGCTGGCCAAGCTGCTGGTGGCGGTGTCGGCGCTGCTGAAGCTGTAGGACGCGTCGCCGGTCAGCTCGGCGGCGGAACGTCCTCGACCTTCTCGGAGCGGTCGCGGTAGAGCGCCGCCCTGGCGAGCAGCATGAAGGTGACCGGGGTCGTCAAGGTGACGAAGATGCCGATGAGCAGCTCGTGCACCGACAGGCGCGAGCGAAGCACCGAGAAGCACAGGATCGACGCCGCGACGATCAGCGCCATGCCAAGCGTGCTTCCCATCGTGGGTGGATGGAGGCGCTGGTAGAAGGTCTTCATCCGAAGCAGCCCGAGCGAGCCGATCAGGGTGATCGCGGCGCCCGCGAGCACGAGGAAGGCGACGATGAGCGCAGCCCAGGCGGGAAGGTCCGGGGCCTGGATCATTCGATCACCTCGCCGCGCATCAGGAACTTGGACAACGCCACCGTGCCGACGAATCCGAGCAGTGCGATGACGAGCGCGGATTCGAAATAAAGCGTTCGCCCCGTCTGGATTCCGAAGGTCAGAAGCAGGAGCAGCGCGTTGACGTAGAGCGTGTCGAGGCCGAGCACCCGGTCCTGGGCGCGCGGCCCCATCAGCAGCCGCCATGTCGCGCACAGCATCGCGAGGCCGAGCATGACCTGCGCGGCGGTGATCGACCAGGCCAGGACAAGCGTCGTCATCGCTCGAAAATGTCCATCAGGAGTGTCTCGTAACGGTCCTTGATCAGGCGGATCCAGGCCTCCTCGTCGACCAGGTCGAGGACGTGGACAAGAAGGATGCCGCTGCCGCGGTCGAACTGCACCCAGCAGGTGCCCGGCGTTGCGGTGATGATCAGCGCGAGCACCGTCAGCGCGTGGCGATCAGTAAGATCGACCGGCAGGCGCACGAACGACGAGACCCTTTCCGACCGCGGGAACAGGACGATCTGGGCGACTGCGAAATTGGAGCGGACGATGTCGAGCGCGACGATCGCGGTCAGCCTGGCGACGGCGGGCCAGGAGCGGATCCGGCTGGCCTCGGGCCTGAGCGCGGCGATCCCGCGGATCGCAAGCAGAGTCACGATCGCGCCGAGCAGCGCCTGCCCCGGCGAGAAGGACTGGGTGAGCAGGAGCCACATCGCGAACAATGCGAGCGTAAGGAGCGGATAGGGGGCGAGGCGCGTCATCGGACGCGGGTCCTTTCCTCCGCCTGGGGCGTGGCGAGCACCGCCGTCACATAGCCCTGGCGGTCCTGGAGCGACATTCCGGTCCGCTCCATGTAGCGCATCGTCGGGCCTGCGAAGACCATCAGGCCGAGGCAGATGGCGAGCAGGAGCCCGACCGGCACCGCTTCGGCCACGCGAAGCGCCGGCTGAGGCTTGTCCGACGGCGCCCACAGCAGGTCGATTCCGGCCCGGGTCGTCGCGATGAGGGTCGCCAGCCCGGACAGGATGATGAGGCCGATCAGCCACCAGACCGGGCTCGTGATCCGCTCCTCGAGGCCAAGCAGCCCGTCGATGATCGCGAACTTGGCGATGAAGCCGGAAAGGGGCGGCAGCCCGGCCATGAGCACGGTGCAGAAGATGAAGCCGATTCCAAGGATCGCGATGGTCGCCGGGATGACGATTCCGACCTCCGGGTCGCCGTCCTCCTCCAGGGCGCCGGTATATTCGTCGTCGAAGACCGGCTCGGCGATGGCCATCGGTCCGGCGCCTTTCTCGCGCCGCTCGACCAGCTCGATAAGCAGATAGAAGGCGCTGATTCCGAGAGTCGAGCTGACCAGGTAGAAGAGCGCGCCGCCGATCACCGCGCCCTCGCCGGCGCCGATGGTGGCGATGAGAGTGCCCGACGAGATCATCAGGCTGTAGCCTGCCACCCCCGACAAGGTCCGCACGGCGAGCACGCCGATCGTGCCGAACGCCATCGTCGCGATGCCGCCGAACAGCAGCCACTCCTCGCCGAAATTGGCGGACCAGCCGACGTCGCCGCCGAACAGCAGCAAATACACCCTCAGCACCGCATAGACCCCGACCTTGCTGAGGATGGCGAACAGGGCGGCGACCGGCGGAGCGGCCGCGGCATAGGTGCGCGGCAGCCAGAAGCCGAGCGGCCACATCCCGGCCTTCAACAGGAAGGCGATGCCGAGAATCGCCATGCCGCTCTGAAGGAGAGCGAGGTCGGTCCCCGACACGCCGGGAATGCGGACCGCGAGGTCGGCCATGTTGAGGGTGCCGGTGACCCCGTAGATGAGCGCGGCGCCGATCAGGAAGAGCAATGAGGCGGCGATGTTGATCGCGACATAATGGAGGCCGGCCTTCACCCGCACCTTGCCCGACCCATGAAGGAGCAGGCCGAACGAAGCCGCGAGCAGGACCTCGAAGAAGACGAACAGGTTGAACAGGTCTCCGGTCAGGAAGGCGCCGTTGAGTCCCATCAGCTGGAGCAGGAACAAAGCGTGGAAGCGCGGGCCCGCCCGGTCCCAGCGCGCCAGCGAATAGATCAGCGAGGTGAGCCCGAGAACGCTGGTGAGCACCAGCATCAGCGCCGACAGCCAGTCGATGACGAGCACGATTCCGAACGGAGCAGGCCAGGCGCCGATCGGGTAAGCGGTGGTCGCCGGCTCGCCGGCGAAGCCCGCCGAAGCGGCGCCGCGCAGAAGCATGATCGAGATGACGAGCAGCGCCAGGGTGGTTCCGAGCGCGATCACCCGCTTGAGCAGGCGCCGCCGCTCGTTCAGCACCAGGGTCACCGCGCTCGCGATGAGCGGCAGGAGCACCGGCGCGACGATCAGATGGTCGGTCCAGTCGATCATTCGCCGTCGTCCCCGTCGACATGGTCGGTGCCGGTCAGCCCGCGCGACGCGAGCAGGACGACGAGGAGAAGCGCCGTCATCGCGAACGAGATGACGATCGCGGTGAGCACGAGCGCCTGGGGCAAGGGATCGTCGTACTGGGCGGGATCGGCCGCGCCCGAGCCGACGATCGGGGGAGCGTCGACCATGAGCCGGCCCATCGCATAGATGAACAGGTTGACCGCGTAGGACAGGAGCGAAAGGCCGACGATCACCTGGAAGGTGCGCGGCCGCAGGATCAGCCACACGCCCGATGCGGTCAGGACCCCGATGCCGAGGGCGAGAACCAGTTCCATCAGGGCTGCTCCGGTTCGGGTTCGCCGACCGGTTCCAGGATCCGAGCCGGCGTGCGGATCGACTGGTGCGCGATGGCGATCAGGATCAGCGCCGTCGCTCCGACCACCAGCATGAACACGCCGAGGTCGAACAGCAACGCCGTGGCGAGCGGGATCTGGCCGAGCACCGGCAGGTCGAGATAGCGGAACCAGGAGGTCAGGAACGGATAGCCGAAAAGCAGCGCGCCGAGCCCGGTGACCACCGCCACGAGGAGCCCGAGGCCTGCCCAGACAAGCGGCTGCACTCTCAGGCGGGCTTCGACTCGGCGGGTGCCCGACGCCATATATTGGAGGACGAGCGCGATCGACATCGTGATGCCGGCCGCGAAACCACCGCCCGGAAGGTCGTGGCCGCGGACCAGCAGGTAGAGCGCGAACACGATGATGACCGGGAACAGCCATTCCATGATCACGCGCGGAACGAACATGTAATCGGCCACCGTGTCGCCGGGCGCGCGGCCTTCGTCGGCGTCGTCGAAGGCGTCCTGCTTGCGCTGCTGAAGCGGGCTTCGGACGCTTTCCGGCGCCGGGCGGAAACGCCGCAGCAGGGAGAATACGGTCAGCGCGACGATGGCGAGAACGGTGATCTCGCCAAGCGTGTCGAAAGCGCGGAAATCGACCAGGATGACGTTGACGACGTTGCGGCCGCCGCCCTCGGAGTAGGAGCGCTCGATGAAGAAGCGCGAGATGGCGTCGGGCATCGGCCGGGTCATGACCGCATAGGACAGCAAGGTCATGCCGACCCCGGCCGCGATGGCGGTGATGAAGTCGGTCCCGCGCCGAAGCCGGACGCTGAGCGGCTTTCGCGCTTCCGGCCACACCTCGGGCAGCCGCTTCGGCAGCCACCTCAGGCCGAGCAGGAGGAGGACGGTTGTGACCGTCTCGACCAACAGCATGGTGAGGGCGAGATCGGGCGCGGACAGCCACACGAAGCTGATGCAGCAGACCAGGCCCGCCCCCGCCATCAGGACGAGCGAGGCGAGGCGATGATATTTGGCCTGCCAGGCGGCTCCGACCGCGCAGGCCGCGCCGACCACCCAGATGACGGCGAAGCCCGGATCGACGATCGTGCCGTTGTCGCTGACTGCGTAGCCGTAGCGCAGGAAGGGCAGCAGGGCGGCGAGCCCGGCGACGACGACCATCACCCTGAGCTGGATCTGGAGCCGGCGAGTCCCGAAGAAGCCCACGAGCCAGCGCGCGGCGGTGACGATCAGCGACAGCACGGTCTCGAACATCCGCCGTCCCTTGAGCCGGCCGAGCAGCGGCACCGCGCGGGCGGCGTTGAGGCGCTTGCCGAACAGCATGTAGCCGGCGACGCCGAGGACGAGCGCCGCGAAACTGAGCAGGAGCGGCTGGGTGAAGCCGTGCCACACCGCGAGGCTGTAGGCGGGGGTGAGGTCCCCGAGAACGGAGCGAACGGCGACATCCAGATACGGCCCGATCGTCAGCGCCGGGATGATTCCGACGACGAGGCAGGTGATGACGAGAATCTCGATCGGCATGCGCATCCAGCGCGGCGCTTCCTTGGGCTCGTGCGGCAGGCCCTCGGGCGGGGGGCCGAAGAAGCTCTGGTGGATGAAGCGCACCGAATAAAGCACGCTGAAGGTGAGGCCGACGGTGGCGAGCCACGGCATCGCCTGGTCGAGGAAGGTGTCGTTATAATCCTCGAGCGCCTCGGCGAGGAACATCTCCTTGGACAGGAAGCCGTTGAGTAGGGGTACGCCGGCCATCGCCGCGGCTGCGACCATCGCCAGGGTCGCGGTGATCGGCATGAAGCGGTAGAGCCCGCTCAGCTTCCTGAGGTCGCGCGTTCCGGTCTCGTGGTCGATGATCCCGACCGCCATGAACAGCGACGCCTTGAAAGTGGCGTGGTTCAGCGTGTGGAAGATCGCCGCGACCGCCGCCAGCGGGCTGCCGAGGCCGAGCAGAAGGACGATGAGGCCCAAATGGCTGATCGTCGAATAAGCGAGCAGGCCCTTGAGGTCCTGTTGGAAGATCGCCGCCCAGGCGCCGACGATCAGGGTCACCAGCCCGGTGGTGGTGACGATGAAATACCATTGGTCGGTTCCGGCGAGGACCGGCCACAGGCGGATGAGGACGAACACGCCCGCTTTCACCATCGTCGCGGAATGGAGGTAGGCGGAAACCGGCGTCGGCGCAGCCATTGCGTGCGGCAACCAGAAATGGAACGGGAATTGGGCGCTCTTGGTGAAGGCGCCGACCAGGATCAGGAGCAAGGCGGGCAGATAGAGGGTGCTCCCGCGGATAGCGCCGCCCGCCGCGAGCACGACGTCGAGATCGTAGCTTCCGACGACCTTGCCGATCAGAAGGACTCCGACCAGCAGGCACAGTCCGCCCGCCGCGGTGACGATCAGCGCCATTCGAGCGCCGCTGCGCGCGGCTTCGTTATGGTGCCAGTAGCCGATGAGGAGGAAGGAGAAGAGGCTGGTCAGCTCCCAGAAGAAGACCAGCTGGACGAGGTTGCCCGACAGGACGAGGCCGAGCATCGATCCCATGAACGCGAGCAGGAAGGAGAAGAAGCGCGGGACCGGGTCCTCCGGCGACATGTAATAGCGCGCGTAGAGGACGACGAGGAAACCGATCGCGAGGACCAGGAGCGCGAAGATCCACGACAGGCCGTCGAGCCGGATGAGCAGGTTGAGGCCGAGCGACGGCAGCCATTCGATCTCGGCGCGGACCACCGCGCCGTCGGCGACCGAGGAATAAAGGATTGCGGCAAGCACCGTCCCGGCGAGCGCGATGGTGCCGGCCAGGATGCCTGCGGCGTCGCGCGCCCCGGATGGGAGGAAGGCAGCGATGAGGCTGCCCACGAATGGCAAGGCGAGCATCAGCCACAACAGATTGTCGCCCGGCGCCGCTATCCCAACTCTCCCGTCCTGGAGGATTCAGCTTCGACCGCCGGCCGAGCTACGGCGCGCTTCGGCGCCGCGAGCCCGGACTAACCGGGCGCCGCGGCACGCGCCACAGCCCTAAAAACATTGCGGCGGCCGCGCATCAAGCGCCTTGTGGCCGAAATGGGCGACATTTCGCGGGAGAGGGCGCCGATCTGTCGTTGCGACGCGAGGGTCAGGGCAGAAAGACCACCGCGGAAACCATCCCCAGGGTCAGCAGGACGATACCCGAGACGGGCAGGATCCAGTCCTTCTCGTCCGCCCACATGTCGGCGGCTCCGGCCGGGGCTGGCTGATCGGTACGTCGCGACGCAACCTCGGCGAGGTGGCTGCCGAGCAGAATTCGCTCATTGTCGGCATGGTGAAGGCGGTTCTGGGCGGGTGTCATGGTTTCGTCCTTTCGTGTCGCGAAGCCGCGAGATTGTGGGTTGGGTGTCCGGCGCCTGGGCGCCGCTCGTCTGGTGATCGAAGAAAAAGTGGGTCAGGACGCCGGAAGCGCGCTCAGGACCCACCACAGCAGGCCGGCCGCGACGGCGGCGGGCATGGCGACGAAGCCCAGCAGCCGGTTCAGCGGCGTCCTGAGCTTGTGTCCATGGTCGCGGTGGAATGCGTCGATCTTTCCGGCGAGGCGCTCGTCTGCCGTGATCAGGGCGTAATCGAGCATCGGCAGATAGGGATAGGCCCCGACCAGCCGCGCGATCTCCTCTCTGCTGAGATGGGGATAGCGGTCCAGCAACGTCTCGACCTCGAGGGCGGTCTGAGAGGGCGACCGCGCTCGCGAATAAGGATTGGAATAGGCCAGACCAGCCATGAGATGCTCCTTTGCGCGGGCGGGAGGCGGCAATGCGCGCCACTCCGCCGATGACGACTAGTAAATCGCCAGGCACCGAAGCTTTCGTGACTAGATTTCGATCGGATGGATAAAGTTTCGGATGCCTCGCAGTTCACCGGACGCAAGCGCTGGCGAAGCGCGCGTCCGGCTAGCCGCCGATTTGGAGGCGCTGGGGCTCCCAAACAATTCTGATCGCGTGGTCCTTCATGCTCCTAATAGCATGGGGTCCGGGGAATTTATTTCAAGGCCGTCGGCGCCTGCTTGAGCGCTGCCCCGGCGACGCTGTTGCGGCCCGCATAGGCGACGTAGAGCGCGACTCCGGCGACGTTCCACATCAGGAACCACAATTGCGTCTGCTGCGGCAGGCTGGCGAACAGATAGGCGCATCCGGCGATCGCCACTGGGCCGACCAGCCAGGCGGCCGGCGTGCGGTAGCCGCGCGGCGCGTCCGGCGCCCGGCGGCGCATGATCAGCATGCACAAGGCGACCGCGCTGAACGCAACGAGCGTGCCCGCATTGGCCAGCGCGACGATCTCGTCGAGCGGGAAGAAAGCCGCGATGCCGCCGACGATGAACACCGTGAAGAGCGTCGTGCGCACCGGGGCGCCGCGGTGGGAGACTTGCGCCAGGCCGCGCGGCAGGAGGCCGTCGCGCGCCATCACGAAGAAGATTCGGCTCTGGCCGTAGAAGAAGGCGAGGATCACCGTCGGCAGGGCGATCACCGCCGACAATGCGAGGAAATGGGCGGCGTCGGGCTGGTCGAGCTCGCGCAGGATCAGCGCCAGCGGCTCGGGGCTGTTGGCGAAGCTGGTGAATGGAGTCGCGCCCAGGGCCACGGCCGCGATCACGGTGTAGATCGCAGCGCAGGCCAGCATCGATCCGATGATCCCGATGGCCAGGTCGCGCTTCGGGTTCCTGGTTTCCTCGGCCGCGGTGGCGATGGCGTCGAAGCCGTAGAAAGCCGAGAAGATGATCGCCGCCGCCGCCATCACGCCGCGCTCGACGCCGTCGGGGCCCATCGTCTTGGCGAAGCCATAGGGGCTGAAGGGCTGCAGGTTGGCGCTGTCGAAATGGGGCAGGGCGACCACCACGAACAGCGTCAGGGCGGCGAGCTTCAGCAACACCAGAAGCGCGTTGACGAGGGCGCTCTTGCGGGTCCCGGCGATCAGCATCGCCGCGATCACGCCGATGATGAAGACCGCCGGCAGGTTGATGATGCCGCCGGCATGGGGGCCCCGCATCAGGGCCATCGGGATCCCGGCCCAGTCATGGAGCAGGGGCGCGGCATAGCCCGACCAGCCGACCGCGACCGCGCTCACCACCAGGCTGTATTCGAGGATGAGGCTCCAGCCGATCACCCAGGCGACGAGTTCGCCGATGACGACGTAGGAATAGGTGTAGGCGCTGCCCGAGGCGGGGATCATCGTCGCCATCTCGGCATAAGCGAGCGCCGCGCAGGCGCAGACGAAACCGGCGATGACGAAGGATAGGAGGACGGCCGGGCCGGCCTTGTCCGCGCCGACTCCGATCAATGTGAGGATTCCGGTGCCGACGATCGCGCCGACGCCGAGCGCGACCAGGTGGGGCCAGCTCATCGTTCGGGCGAGGACGTGTCCGTCCGCGGGGCTCGCATCGGCGTCGAGCCGCTTGCGGACGTTCCAATGCCTCACGAAACCCCTTTCGTCGGCCGGCCCGCGGCGGATCGGCTATGCAGCCGATCCTGCCGGCGCGGACCGGTGGTGCGTCAGCCGGCGATCAGCCGGCTCGCAACGATCGCGGCGGGAAGGCCGACGATCAGGATGGTGCCGAACCAAAGGGTCGGGAAATCCTCGCCCGAAGTCCGGGCTTTCTCGTTCGAAGCCATGATATGCCTCCTTTCCGGTGTGGGCGGCGCTCGCACGGGCGCAGCGTCCGTCCCAATCTTTCTACCGGATGGCGCGCCGCATTTGGCATCGAAGGTGTTGACGATCGCCGCAGAGTCTGCGGTTTGGGGCGACGATGAACGCAGAAAATCGCCTGGACCGGATCGACCGGAAGATCTTGCGGGCCCTTCAGGCCGAGGGCCGGCTGACCAACCAGGCGCTCGCCGAGCGAGTCGCCTTGTCGCCGAGCGCCTGCCTGGCGCGCGTCCGCCGCCTCGAGCGGATCGGCGTCATCGAGGGCTATCATGCCCGGCTCGACCCGTTCCGCCTGGATATCGGCCTCGTCCTGTTCGCCGAAGTGACCCTGGAGGGGCGCGACCCCGACGAGCAGGCCCGGTTCGAGAAGGCGCTGGAGACCTGTCCGCAGATCGTCGAGGCTTCGAGCGTCAGCGGCGACGTCGACTACCTGCTCAAGGTGGTGGCCGCGGACATGGCGGAATGGACCCGCCTCAAGGAAGCGATGATCGGCGGCGGCCTCGGCGTGCGCCGAATCACCACCCATGTGCTGATGAGCAAGCCGCGCATCTTCACCGGCTACCCCGTGCCGGATTCCTGACGGCGCTCGAACCGGCTTGCGCTTAGGCTTGCCAGCCGCCGCCGAGCGCGAGGAACAGCGAGATCGCATTGTTCGAAAGCTGCGCCTCGGCCGAGGCGAGCGCGGCTTCCGTCTGGGCGACGGTGCGCTCGGCGTCGAGCACGATCTGGAAGCTTTCGCGGCCGGCCTGGTAGCGCAGCCGGGCGATCCGTGCCGCCTCCTGCCCGTTGGCCCGAGCACGCCGAAGCGCGGCGACCCGGTCGAGCTCGCGCGCATAGCGAGTCAGCGCGCTTTCGGTTTCCTCGAGCGCGCGCAGCCAGGTGCCGTCGAAGCGCGCCAGCGCGGCGTCGGCGCCGGCCTCCGCCTGGGCGATTCGCGAACGCGCGACCGCGACGTTGGGGAAGCTCCAGCTGATCAGCGGGCCGAGGCTGAAGCGGAACCCGTCGCCGGAGACGAGGCCGCCCAGCGACGACGCGGTCGAGCCGAGCGAGGCGCCGAGGCTGATATTGGGATAGAGCTCGGCGGTGGCCACACCGATCCGGGCCGTGGCGGCGGCGAGCTCGCGCTCCGCGGCGCGGATGTCGGGCCGGCGCGCGAGCAACGATGCGCCGTCGCCCACGGGGATTGGCCGATCCAGCGCCGGCGGGGTCGCGCAGGCGGCGACGATCCGCGGAAATTCCGCGGGCGGCCGGCCCGTCATCACCGACAGCCGGTAGAGCGCGGTCTGCCGCTGCGCTTCCAGCGTCGGGATCGCCGCGCGGCTCTGCTCGAGCAAGGCGCCGGCCTGGCTCGTCTCGAGCGCCGTGGCGCGGCCGCCCTCGAGGAGCCGTTGCGTCAGGTCGAATGTCTGCTCCTGGATCCGCACGGTGTCGCGGGCGACGTCGAGCTGGCGCCCGGCGCTGCACGCGTCGGCATAGGCCCGCGCTGTCTCGGCGGCGACCGTGACCCGGGTGAGATCGAATGCCGCCTGAACGGCCTCGACGTCGGCTCGGCTGGCTTCGGTCGCCCTTCGGATCCGCCCGAACAGGTCGAGCTGGTAGCCGACGTCGAAACCGGCATCGAAGGTCGTGTCCGCGCCGCCGGGTCCGGGCTGGTCGGCATAGCCGGCGGTGCCGCTCACCGTCGTCGAGGGCAATCGGCCGGCGCGCGTCTCGCGAAGCGCGGCACGCGCCTGGGCGAGGTTGGCGGCGGCGACCCGAAGGTCGGTGTTCCTGGCCAGCGCCTGCTCGACGAGGCCGTCGAGCACTGGGTCCTGGAACAGGCTCCACCAGCGCCCCGGAGGCTCGTCGCCGGTGAAGGCCGGGGAGACCGTCCCGACGAAGCCGGTCTGGGCCGGCGCCTGCGGGGCGGGTGAGCGATAGTCGGGACCGACCGTGGTGCAGGCGGCCAGCGTCAGCGCGGCGGTGGCGGCGAGGAGGATGTGCTTCATGTCGTTGCTCCACCGTCGCTCGGCAGCGGGTCATGCGCGGTCCCGCCATAGGAGGTCGGGTAGACATTCTCCTCGGGGCGCTTCGGGAAGCGCATTCCGAGGGCGCGCATCACCACGTAGAAGACGGGCGTGAAGATGAGTCCGAAGATGGTGACCCCGAGCATGCCGAACACCACGGCGGTGCCGAGCGCCTGGCGCATCTCGGCGCCCGGCCCGACCGCGATGGCGAGCGGAAGGACTCCGAAGATGAAGGCGAAGCTGGTCATCAGGATCGGCCGAAGCCGCTGCCGGGCGGCGGTCACCGCGGCCTCGAAGCGGTCCATCCCCTGCTCCTCTTCTGCCTGCTTGGCGAATTCGACGATGAGGATGGCGTTCTTGGCCGCGAGCGCGACGAGCACGACGAGGCCGACCTGGGTGAGGATGTTGTTGTCCATGCCGCGAAGCATGACCCCGAACAATGCCGCGAGGATGCACATCGGAACGATGAGGATGACCGCCATCGGAAGCGTCAGCGCCTCATATTGAGCGGCGAGCACCAGGAACACGAACAGCACCGCGAGCAGGAAGATCAGCGCCGAGCTGCTGCCCGCCGCTTTCTCCTGATAAGCGAGGCTGGTCCATTCGTAGCTCATGCCCTGCGGAAGCGTCGCGGAGGCGAGCTCCTCCATCACGGTCAGGGCGTCGCCCGACGACACGCCGGGGGCCGCCTGGCCCTGAAGCTCGACCGCCGGGAACATGTTGTAGCGGACCACGCGCGACGGGCCGCTGTCGTTGCGCAGCGTCGCGACCGAGGCGAGCGGCACCATCTCGCCGCTCACCGAGCGGACCTGGAGCCGGCCGATGTCGGCAAGGTCGTCGCGCGCCGACGGCTCCGCCTGGGCGGTCACCCGGAAGGTGCGTCCGAGCAGGTTGAAGTCGTTGACGTAGGACGATCCCATATAGGTGCCGAGCGCCTCGTAGACCTGCGCCGGCTGGACTCCGAGCAGCTGCGCCCGGTCGCGGTCGATATCCGCCTCGATGCGCGGCGAGCCGGTGTTGAAGGTCGAGAAGACCTGGGTCACTTCCGGCCGCTGCGCCGCCGCTCCCATCATCGCGAAATTGGCCTGTTCGAGCGCGCGGTAGCCGGCGCCGGAGCGGTCCTGGATCATCATGGTGAAGCCGTTGCCGGTGCCGAGGCCCGGGACCGCGGGAGGCGCGATGACGAAGACGTTGGCTTCCTCGATCGCCCCGCCCATCGCCATCGTCAGGGCCTGCGACAATTCGTTGGCCGACAGCCCCTCGCCGCGGTCCGCCCAGTCGGCGAGCTTGACGAACATGGTGCCGGCGTTGGAGGCCTGCGAGAAGCTGGAGCCGTCGAGGCCGGCGAGGGTCGTGGCGTCGACCACACCGTGCTGGGCGCGAACGATGTCGTAGGCGCGCTTCAGGACCTCGCTGGTGCGCTCGAGCGAGGCGCCGGGCGGAAGCTGGACGACGCCGATCAGGACGCCCTGGTCCTGCTCCGGAATGAAGCCGGTCGGGGTCGCCGTGAGCTGCCAGCCGGTGAGGCCGAGCAGGCCCGCATAGACGATCAGCATCATTCCGGTCCGGCGGACCAGGCGCGCGGTGAGACGGCCGTAGCGGTCCGAGAGCCAGTCGAAGCCGGCGTTGAACTTGGCCGCGCCGATTCGGACCGGCCGCAGAAGCCGATGGCCATGCTCGACCTCGGTCGCCCTGTGCGGCTTCAGCAGCAGCGCGGCCATGGCCGGTGACAGGGTCAGCGACACGAGCAGGGAGATGATCGAGGCGGCGGCGATCGTCACCGCGAACTGGCGGTAGAAGATGCCGGGGATTCCGGACACGAACGCGGTCGGCACGAACACCGCGGTCAGGACGAGGCCGATCGCGATCAGCGCGCCCGACACTTCGCGCATGGTCTGGTGGGCGGCCTCGCGCGGGGTCAGGCCGTTGCGGACGTGCTTCTCCACCGCCTCGACCACGACGATGGCGTCGTCGACGACGATTCCGACGGCGAGCACGAGCGCGAACAGCGACAGCGAGTTGATCGAGAAGCCGAGCGCCAGCTGCACCGCGAAGGTGCCGACCAGGGCGACCGGGATGGCGACGATCGGGATGATCGCGGCGCGCCAGGTCTGAAGGAAGACCATGACGACGAGGATGACGAGCAGGATGGCCTCGACCAGGGTCGTCTGCACCGCCTCCACCGAAGCCGCGACATATTCGGTCGGGTTGTAGGGGATGGAGTGGACCATTCCGGGCGGGAAGTCGCGCGATGCCGCCTCGACCTCGTCGATCACGAGCTGGGCCGCGTCCAGAGCATTGGCGCCGGGCTGCTGGATGACGGCGAGGGCGACTCCGCGCTTGCCGCCGAACGAGCCCTGGATTCCGTAATCCTGGCTTCCGAGCTCGACCCGGGCCACGTCGCGCACCCGGGTGAGGGCGCCCGACGAGTCGCTCTTGATCACCACGTCGGCGAACTGCGCCGGGTCGTTGAGCCGCCCCTGAACCTCGATCGGGAGCTGGAAGGCCGGGCTTCCGGCGCCGTACGGCGGCTGGCCGATCGCGCCGCCGGCGACCTGGACGTTCTGCGCTCGGAGCGCCTGGATGATCTCGCCGGCGGTGAGGTTGCGGGCGGCCGCCTTGTCGGGGTCGATCCACACCCGCATCGAATAATTGCCGCCGCCGAACACCATCACCCCGCCGACGCCTTCGAGGCGGAGCAGGCGGTCGCGCAGGTTGGTGTTGGCGTAATTGCCGAGATAATCGACGTCGAGATTGGGATCCGTGGAGGTCAGCGCCACGATCATCAGGAAGCCGGTCGACTGCTTGTTCACGGTGACGCCGATTTGACGCACCTGCTCCGGCAGCCGCGGCTCGGCGAGCGCGACGCGGTTCTGGACCAGCACCTGCGCGGCATCGAGGTCGGTGCCCGGCTCGAACGTCACGGTGATCGCGGCAGCGCCGTTGGTCGACGAGGACGACATGTAGAGCATGCCCTCGACGCCGTTAATCTCCTGCTCGAGCGGCGCCGCGACGGTCTCGGCCATCGCCTCGGCGGACGCGCCCGGATAGGCGGCGTTGATGCTGATCGTCGGCGGCGCGATTTCGGGATATTGCGCGAGCGGCAGCTGCGGATAGGCGAAGGCGCCGATCAGGGTGATGAAGATCGCGATGACCGCGGCGAAGATCGGCCGGTCGATGAAGAAGCGCGAGATGTTCATGGCCTGGCCTTCAGCGGCCGGCGGCGACCGGGGTCGCGACCGAGGGCGGTGCTACGGCGGGCGGCCGCGGCTCCGGGTCGGGACTGGTCGACGGCGTGATCCGGCCGGGCCGCGGCTGGACCGGCTGACCGGGCCGCGCCCGCTGGATTCCGCCGATGATCACCCGGTCCTGCGGGCCGATTCCGCGCCTGATCACGCGCAGATTGCCGGTGAGCGGTCCGAGCTCGACCGGGCGCGCCACCACCTTGTTGTCGGCGCCGACCACATAGAGGACCCGGCGCGCGGCATCGGTGACGATCGCGGCGTCGGGAACCAGCAGCGCCTGGTAGGGCTGCGAGGAGGCCAGCCGGACATGGCCGAACATGCCGGGCCTGAGCAGGCCTGTCGGGTTGTGGACGATCGCCCGGGCGCGGACGGTGCCGGCGCCGGTGTTCACCGCCGTGTCGACGAAGTCGAGCTGCCCGGCATGGACGTAGGTCGGCTCGTCCTGGAGCCGGATCCGGACCGGCGTGCCGCGTTCGGCGCCCGAACCCTGGCGCTGATATTTGAGGAGTAAGGCCTCCGATCCCTCGAAGGCGAAATGAAGCGGGTTGGTCGAGACGATCGTCGTCAGCACGGTCTGGTCGGCGGCGACCGAGTTGCCGGCGTCGACCCGGCGCTCCGAGATGCGGCCGGAGATTGGCGCGGTCACCCGGGTGAAGCTGAGATTGAGCTGCTGGCTGCGCACCGCGGCCTGGGCGGCGGCGACCTCGGCCTGGCCGGCGCGGACGGCGGCCGTGCGCTGCTCGACTTCCTCGACGCTGGCCGCCTGCTCCGCCGCCAGCGTCCGCGACCGAGCGAGCTCGGTCTGCGCATTGGCCAGCGTCGCCCGCGCACGCGCCAGCTGCGCCTGGGCCTGGGCGAGCGCGGCCTGGGCCGGACGCGGATCGATGGTGAACAGCAGCTGTCCCTGGCGGACATATTGGCCGTCGGTGAAATGGACGCCCTGGAGGAAGCCAGACGCGCGCGGCTTTACCTCGACATTCTGGACGGCCTCGAAGCGGCCGACGAAATCGTCCCAGTCGACCACTTCCTGCGTGGCGGGCTGCGCCACCGTCACCGGCGGGGGCGGCGGAGCGCCGGCCTGCTCCTGCGCGTTGCCCGAGCATGCGGCCAGGAAAACGGCCAGGAGGAGCGGAAGGAAGCCGCTCCGAGCGGCCGGACGGATCAACGTCATGTGCGTATTCGCTTTCGATATGCCGCCGGCGGCTGACGCTCCGAAGAGCGCACCCCACCCCGCTGCGGACGCCATGCAGGCGGCGGGCATCTATGGGTCCGTTCAGGCCATGTCAACGGCTGTAGACATAAAAAGTCAACAATGGTTGACGCGTGATTGCCGCGCGTCTGTAGGAGTAGACGATGCCAGGACCGATTCTCCGCACCCGCAATGCCGCCGCGACACGAGAGTCCATCCTTGCCGCGGCCCGGGGACGCTTCCTGGCGGACAGCTACGATGCCGTCGGGCTGCGCGACATCGCCGGCGATGCCGGCGTCGATGTCGCACTCGTCGGCCGCTATTTCGGCAGCAAGGAGGAGTTGTTCAGGCAGGTCCTGCGCGGCGACGAGCCCGGCAAGCTCGACGAGCTGACGGCCGCCGCTTCCCTTCCCGAATTCCTCGCCGATCTCGCGATCAAGCCGCACGGCAAGGACCGCAGCGAGCATGTCGAGAAGCTGCTTCTGATCCTGCGTTCGGCATCGTCCCCGACGGCGTCGGGAATCGTCCGCGAGGCGTTCAGCGAGGACGTGCTGAGGCCGGTCGCGGAGTTCATCGACGGCCCGGATGCCGGGGTTCGGGCAAGCCTCGCCCTCACCGTCCTGATCGGCACCACCATCCTCGACACCATCATGGCCGTGGGTCCGCTGTGCGATAGCGACCGCGAGCCCGTCCGCCGCCGCCTGGTCCGGGTCCTCGAAGCAGCCCTGGCCCCCGCCTGAGCCCCGCCTGAGCCCCGCCGGGCAGGCGGCCCCTAATGCCTGCACGGACAGACTTGGCGCACTAAGCTGGGTCTGAAGACCGCGAACGAATCCGCTTTGGAAAAAGCCCCATTTCAGTCAGCGCTTCTGATCACCCTATTCAGCCGCAATCAGGTGGGCCTCCGCCGCGGCGTCAATCGTCCCCATCGGGTAAACCGGCCGACTCGACCGGGACTATCGGGACCCGATAGGTTGCGAGAAGCTGCCCAATCTCGGCCCCTTTTATGCTCGAGCACCTGCTCGATCTGCGTTCGGAACGTGTCGTTGCCGCGGCGCATGCCCAGTGCAATCGCATAGGCGAGCCGCTCATCCGGGCCCACACGCAATGGTTCGACATGAAGGGGTATGTCCTGCCGCGGCGCGAAATAGCCGCCGACCGGGCCCCACACGAAGGCGACGTCGATCCCCCCATTGGGAAATTTCCCTGAGCCGAGCTGCTGATGACCTAGTGGTGCTTCGACTGAACGAACGTCGCGGACGCGAGGCGACTGCTAGCTCGCCGCCATAGTCGCCGCCACAGCTGAGAGCTGTAATCAACTCGGCCTAGGATTTGGTTGATTTCTCGAGTGGCAGTGAAGGCCGGCTCCGTCGTGCAGCAGGGGAGTAACGCCGACCTGCACGATTAGGCGATCCGGAAACGCTGCCTGAAGAGCTATCCGTGCCGCTTCGTCGGAGGCCGCAAAGCTGTCGGCGCGACCTGGCTCGTGAAGCCTTGCGGTGACGATCACGCCATTCGCGATGATGAAATTGAGATAGCCGGCCGGGAGATAGAATTCGACTTGCTCACCGGAGCTTGCGCCTTCGAACCAGCCCCGCTCCTCTTCGGTCATTCTGTCGACTTCGTAGGTCACAGTGAGGGGATCGGGAACCGGGACCCGGATGATCCGCCAGGGTCGCCCATCCTGATCGGTTGAGCGTCGGAGAATATCGAAGTTTCGCTCCATCCGAGCATGAGTCTTGGCCGCTATCGCATATCTGTTCCGCTGTGCTTCAGACACCTCGGCAAGAAGCACGGTGTTGGGATCAGCAAAGCGCGCAAAGACGTCTACGTGGCCACCGGTGCCGATCCCATACCGGCCGTCCTCCAGAAGGCCCCATTCTTCGTCCGCAGGCCCGTCTTCCAGCCAGATCACCTTTCGAGCGCCGTGAACACGTAGATGCTCACGTTCGATCTCGTCGAGCGTCAGGCTCGGGTTACGCGCCTGCTCGACCTTCTTCACCAGCAGGAGGGTGCCGCGGCCGTTGGACTGTCTTCCGCCACCTTCGCTGACAAGTGACGACCGGACTGTCGGGAGACCCAGCTCCGCCGCGATGGCCCGGTCCATCGCTTCCGACCGAGGATCCGGGTGATCATAGCGGTAATCGGCAATGGCCAAACCACTCGAAGCCGTCCGCAGGAAGAATGGACCGGGATCCTGGATCGCCCCGAAGACTTTTGGATAATAGAAGGGCTCGACCCGATCGACGTCGATGCCTGAGGTTCGGAGCGTGTCCAGGAGCCTCGCTTCGGCCTGATCGCGCGGCAAACGCGCTGCCGTGTAGGTGCCGAAGGAATATGGCGGAAGCTCATCGGAGTAGAGCAAGCGGACCTTCACATGTGGCGTGATGGCCCGCATGACCTCCGTCGCGACCGATGAGAAAGGGGCGGAGCCAAGAAAACCCTGTTCCTTCCATGACAGCCAGATGAAGTCCTGCATCTCGAACTCGCCGGGAGCAGTGACTGAGAAGCTCTGCGCGCGAGCCGAGACCGGAACTGCGGCCATGGCACCGGTGGCCGTGAGCATGGTCAGGAAGTGTCTTCGCGAAATCGCCATCAGGTCCCTCCGATTGCACGAGCTTACATCAAGACGACCTCTGTCCGAGTGCGTCATCGACCTGGGGGCATTCAGCGCCGGCTCACCGCTTCGACAGTTTAAGACCAGACGTCCCTCTAGCAGGCACAATCAGCCGTTCGGGTGCCCCACTTCATCGTGGCCGGTGAATCCAAAAACGTCTGAAACCGCCATTTCTGAGGAATGGCGCGCCAAGCATGACAAAAAACAGAACTCGGGCGCGTGGGAAGTCGTAGAGCGGTTACAGGCAGGAGCTCAGGCGCCGCGGCAGTCGGAGAGCCCATTTGAGAGGGGCACTTAAGGGCACGGCAAGCGTGTCCTCAATGGCGGAGCTTGGCCGAAAGCGGACGAACCGCTCCGCACGGTCTTAAGCGCCAAAGCGGCCGCATAACACTTCCAACGATAGGACGGTGAACCTCAATGGGCGCCAAGCTGCCCGGCCCTACGACGCTTAAGGCTGAGTCTGCCGCATGGCGCACGCGAAGCCGATGGCGGCGATGGCGCTACTCACCGCGGTCGTGATCGCCAGAGCGAGGCCGAGATTGGCCTCGCCACCGAGGAGCGCGCTGATCAGCGTGACCAGGGTGGGGGCGACCCCGAAGCCGATCACCGCGCCAACCACCATGAACGCGCCGAGGCAGATGCCGCGGATCTCGTTCGGGATGAGCACCGCGATTGTGGTGGCGGTTACAAGCCCTGTGACTGCGCCGCAGAGCATCAGGAGCCCGAGCAGAAAGGCGAAGGCGGTCACGCTCGATGTCAAAGGGAAGAAGGCGCCGGGGATGGATAGGACCGCCGCCGCGACTGCGCCGATCAGGATGCCACGGTTGATGCGGCTCTTGTGGCCGGCGTCGGCCGCGAAGCCGCCGATGAACGAACCGAGGATGCCCGAGAGGAGCAGAACCAGCCCCATCCAACCCGCGAAACTGGCAGGCTGAAGGCCGAAATCGCGGATCAGCACGGTCGGCGCCCAGATGGCCGCGGCGACGTCGGCCATCACCACGGTCACCTGGCCGATGAACAAGGGAATGAGCAGGCCGCGCCGGCGCCAGATCGCGCTCAACGCCGTGCCAAACGGTTGTCCGGCCGCCTCGCTGGTCTCGCGCCGGGCCGGCTCCTTCAACAGGAAGAGCGGGACCAGAAGCATCGCTCCGGCCGCTGCGAAGGCAAACTGGACCCCGCGCCACGGCGTCACGCCGCCGGCCAGGCCGGGATTCGCCGCGAAAAACCCGAACAGCCATCCGCCGACGGCGAAGGCTGCCGCCTGCCCGCCGATCTTGCCGAGCGACAGCGGCAGAAGCGAGCGCCCCCGCGTCTCCGGGGTGCTAAGATCCGAGGCGATCGAGATGGCAACCGGAATGGCCAGGATCGCGCCGATATTGGCGAGCATCCGCGCCGCGAACAAGGTCGCGAAGCTGGCCGCAACTGCGCTGAGTGCCATGCCGAGCGTCCATAGCGCCGCCATGACGATGAGCAGCCGGACCCGGTTGCCGCGGTCGGTGAGCCGGCCGAACGGGATTGCGAGCAACGCCACCGGGATCGAAACCGCGAGACCCTGGACGAGGCTCATGTGGAAATCGCTGAGCCCGAGCTCGAGCTTCACCGCCTCCTGGACCGGGCTGATGCTGTTCTGCATCGCGACTCCGCAGGCGATCGCCACCGCCAGCAGGATGAGCGAGCCCCAGCGGCTGCCCGGCGCGTCCGGCGCTTCGGCCGCCGGCATGGCCGCGGCCTCAGCGGACATCGACGCCGGCCTTGAGAAGGTCGCCGATCGACGTGTCGAAATGCGCGGTCATCGCAGCCACCGCCGCGGCGGGGTCGCGGCTGGCGATGGCGTAGGCGACCGCGCGGTGCCGGTCGATCATGACCTGACGCTGGTCGGTGGCAGTGCGGGTACGCCAGGCGGTCGGAACCGCGACCTGCATCAGCGGCCCGAACGAGGCGACGATCTGAACGAACAGGGCGTTGTGGCTCGCCGAAGCGATCGCTTCGTGGAAGGCGATGTCGTGACGGGTGCGCGCGGCGAGATCGTCGGCATCGGCCGCAAGCGCCTCGGCGAGAGCGACAATGCGCTCGGCCTCCGCATCGGTCCGCTCCGCGGCTGCGAGTTCGGCAGTCCGTAACTCGATGGTCCGGCGGACGTCCCAGATCTCGGGAACGCTGATCTGCGCAGTGGATACCGCATGGTCCAGCGAGGCGGCCATTACCGCCCCGTCCATCGCTCCGACTCGCGGGCGGCGGCCGTTGGCGACCTCGATCATGCGCAGGGCAGCGAGCGCCCCGAATGCCTCCCGCATCACGGCGCGACTGACCCCCAGAGCCCCGGCGAAATGCGCTTCGCCCGGCAGGGTGTCGCCGACGCGCAGCTCGTGATCGCGGATATAGGTGGTGACCGCGTCCATCGCGCGCTGAACCAAGGTTGCGCCGGGGGTGCGGGTGACGGCCATTGCTACGCTCACGCGGCGACTCCGTTCATACGGTAGGAGGAAGGCGCCAGGCCGAAACGACGGCTGAAAGCGCGGGCGAAGCTGGCGTTGTTGAGATAGCCGTTCTCATAGCCGATCGAGGAAACAGGCTTGTTGGTGGTGAGAAGCATGCGCCGTGCGTGCATCAGCCGCTGTTCGGCGAGGGCCTCGGCCACCGTACAGTCGAACAGATCCTTGAAGCCGCGGGTGAGCTTGGCGCGGTTGAGGCCGCAGGCGCGAGCGATAGAGTCGAGCGTCAGCTTTTCCGACCAGCGCTCGTCGATCATCCGCCGCGCTTCGAGGACCCGGCGCGTGTCCTCGGCGGACAGCCCGCGGTCTGCCGCTAGCGGCACGAGAGTGCCTTTGCCGAGATGGGCGATGGTCTCGCACAGAAGCTCGATGCTCTTGGCGAGCTGGTAGGCCGAGCGCGCCGCCGGCACCGGATGGCCGTCGCGAAGCGCCATCGCGATGGCGCGAAGCTCGCTGGGGAGGTGATAGCCGGCCCCGTCCTCGGCCACTGGGAGGCGACCGGCCAGGCGAAGCAGGCAGGCCCGCGCGACGAACAGGGCGATGGCCGCGGAGCAGTCCCGCTCGGCCCCGCCGAACCAGACCGCAGGCTGCTGGATGTCGCTGCCGAGGCTGAACGTAACCCGGACCGGGTCGGGCGGCATGGGAATGCCCGCTGGCCGGCCCTGGCCGACGAGAGCCGTCATCTCAGGGGATACTTCGATCCACCTGCACGTGTCCGTCGCACCTGCGAGCGGCAGCGCCTCGTCCATCATCCTGTCTCCCTCTCCCTGTGTTCGGGAGTAGGAGGAGAGTAGAACCTATCAGACAGGTTGGAGTCAATACCTGTCTGATAGGTGCGGCTCACAATTGGAAGATCTTGCCGGGGTTGAACAGGTCCTTGGGGTCGAGAGCGCGCTTGATCGTGCGCATCATGTCGACCGCGTCGCCCAATTCCTCGACCAGCCAGTCCTGCTTGCCGAGCCCGATTCCGTGCTCGCCGGTGCAGGTGCCGTCCATCGACAGCGCGCGCTCGACGAGGCGGCGGTTGAGCCGATCGGCCTCCGCCAGCTCGGCCGGCTCGTTAGGGTCGATGACGAAGATGACGTGGAAATTGCCATCGCCGACGTGGCCGAGGATCGGCGCGGGGATGTCAGTCTGCTCGAGATCTTTTTTGGTCTCGTTGATGCACTCGGCGAGGCGACCGATCGGAACGCACACGTCGGTCGGAAAGCCGACGCAGCCGGGGCGCAGCGCGACGGCCGCATAGAAGGCCTCGTGCCGCGCCTTCCACAGCCGCGATCGCTCCTCGGGCAGGTTTGACCACTGGAAGTCGCCGCCGCCATTGCTCGAGGCGAGCTGCGACACGGTCTCCACCTGCTGCACGACGCCCTTCGGCGAGCCGTGGAATTCGAAGAACAAGGTGGTCTGCTCGGGATAATCCAGCTTCGAGTAGCGATTGACCGCCCTCATCTGGACTTCGTCGAGGATCTCGACGCGGGCGATGGGGATTCCGAGCTGGATCGTCTCGACCACTGTCTGGACCGCACCGGCCAGGGTCTCGAAGCTGCACACCGCCGACGAGATCTGCTCGGGGATGCCGTGCAGGCGAAGGGTCACTTCGGTGATGATGCCGAGCGTTCCTTCCGCGCCGATCATCAGCCGGGTGAGGTCGTAGCCGGCGGCGCTCTTTCGAGCCCGCCTCGCGGTGCGGATGTCGCGGCCGTCAGGGGTGACGACGCGCAGCGACAGGATCGCCTCGCGCATCGTGCCGTAGCGCACCGCGTTGGTGCCCGACGCCCGGGTCGAGGCCATGCCGCCCAGGGTCGCGTTGGCGCCGGGGTCAATCGGGAAGAACAGGCCGGTGTCGCGCAGATAGACGTTGAGCTGCTCGCGCCGAACGCCCGCCTGCACGGTGCAGTCGAAGTCGTCCGGATTCACCTGCAGGATCTGGTCCATCCGCGACAGGTCGACGCTGACCCCGCCCCGGACCGGCGTGATGTTGCCTTCCACGGAAGTGCCCGCTCCGAAGGGGATGAGCGGCACTTCCGCGTCCACGCAGGCGCGGACCACTTCGACCACCTCCTCGGTGGTCAGCGGGAAGACGACGGCGTCCGGCAGTGCAGCCTCGAAATGGGTCTCGCTGCTGCCATGCTGGAGCCGCATCGCCTCGCCCATCTCCAGCCGGTCGCCGAAGATGGCGCGAAGCCGCTCGACGAAGCCGTCCGGAAGCGGCCGCTTCTCGCTGGAGATGGGCGCGGCCATCGGATCAGAAGGCGAAGCGCACGCGCGCGCCGTAGCGGCCGCGGTCGCCGATGATTCCGAGATCGCTCGCCGGCAGCCCGGCCAGCGCCAGCGTAGTCCGCTCGATATAGCTCTCCCAATAATCCTCGTTGAACGCGTTGGTGGCGAACAGCGAAAATTCGAGCGGTCCGTGAGCGTAGGTGACCTGCGCGTTCACCAGCACATAGGAGTCGATGAAGGTCGGAGTGGTCTGGTTGAGCGTCGCGGCGAGCCGCTCGCCCTTGCCGGTCGCCCCGAGCGAGAAGGTGAGCGTATCGTCACCGATCGGCACTTCATAGTCGCTGTTGACCGCGAAGGTGTAGTCCGGCTGGAACGTCAGCCGGTCGGATGACAGCACGCGGCCCGTGGTCGCGGTATAGGCGGTCGTATCGACGAGGCGGGCGTGGACGTAGGAGAAGTTGCCGCTCAGCGTCCAGCGCGGCACCGGGCGGAAGGTCGTCTCGACCTCGAAGCCGTAGCTTTCAACATCGCCGGTGTTGAGATCGACCGTGACCAGGCCACCGCCGGTCGCCGGAGCGATCGAGTTGAGGCCGATATAGTCGGTGTAATCGCTGTAGAAGACCGCGCCCGACAGGCCGAAGCGGCGGTCGTCCGAGCTGTAGCGGGCGCCCAGCTCATAGGTCCATGCGGAGTCGCCGCGATAGGTGCGGGTCGGCGCGGTCGGCGCGTTGAAGCCGCCGCCACGATAGCCGCGGGCCACCGACGCATAGGTCGTGAACTGGCTCGTCGGCGAGTAGCGGACGGTGAGGCGCGGAGCGACCTCATCGGACTCGAGCGTCGCGTCCGGAACCGGCAGCGGGATGGTGGCGGCACCCTGCATCAGAGTGATGCTGCCCTGCGCCAGGCGATCCTCATGGTCGTAGCGCATGCCGAGCGCGACTTCCCACTGGTCGGTCGGCCGCCAGAAGAGGGTGCCGAACACGGAATAGGTGTCGGCCTGGGTCCGGTTCGTGGTCACGCGGGTGAGGCCGATCGGAAGGATGCGCGTGACGTCGAGCGCCTCAGTCTGCTCGCGGCTGTGGAACAGGCCGACGAGCGAAGACAAGGTCGGGCTCAGCTCGCTGTCGAAGCGAAGCTCGTAGGTGCTGGTTCGAAGACTGTCGGCGCCGGTCGCGCGGGCGATGTCGGCCGGGCCGAAATCGACATCGTTGTCGGGCGTCTCGCTGTCGCGCGCGTCAAAAGCGGCGATGAAGGTGATGTTGGTGTCGATCGGCTCGACCGGCACCTCGACCTTCCCGTTGACGCCGTAATATTCGTACATCGTCCGGTTCAGCGAGTTGAACTGGATGCTGCGCGAGTAATTGGCCGGGCCGGTGACCCGGGCATAGGGCGTGTTCGTGCCGTCGATCCAGTCGTAATAGCCGTTCAGCGTCACCTCGATCGCGCCCGGCGTGGCGCGGAGCGTGGCGTTCACCGAGTCGGTGTTGAGGTAATTCTGGTTCCCTCCGATGACAGCGTTGGTGAGGAAGCCGTTCTGCTCGCGGTGCGAGGCGCCGATGCGAAGGGCGAGATCGTCCTCGATGATCGGCGTGCTGATCGATCCGGACACGAGCCAGGCGTCGTCCGGCGCCGCATAGCTGGCGACTCCGCGCACCTCGGTCTCATTGCCCGGCCGGCGGGTGATGACGTTGATCGCGCCGCCCAGCGTGTTCTTGCCGTAGAGCGTGCCCTGCGGACCGCGCAGAACCTCGATCCGCTGGACGTCGAGTAGCGGGTTGTTGAGATAGGCCGTGTTGGGCCGGTAGATGCCGTCGACGAAGATGCCGACGCCTGGCTGGACCGACTGGACAAGCGTGACTCCGACGCCGCGGATGGCGACGAAGGCGCGGCCGGAGCCGTCGCTGTTGATGTTGAGGCCCGGAATCTGGCTCGCGACCTCGCGGACGTTGGTGAAGCCGCGCTGCTCGATCGTGTCGCCCGACATGGCGCTGATCGCCCCCGGCACGTCCTGAAGCGATTCCTCCCGGCGGCGGGCGGTGACGACGAGGACTTCCTCTTCGCCCTGCGCTGCGTCGGCGACCGGCTGCGGCTGGCCGGGCGAAGACGGAGTCTCGTCCTGGGCGAAGGCCGCATTCGGCGTCAGCAGCGCGAGGCAGGAGCCCGCAAGCAGGAAGGTCTTCCGGCGCATCATATTCTCTCCCATCGGCGCAGCCTTAGTGGCTGTCTGCCCCACCTGTCATACAGGTCGATACAACCTATCAGAAAGGTTGGCGACTGTGCCGAGCCGCACGAAGGATTGACTTCACCTGGCGGGCTCGAGGGCGGCGAGTCCGAGCGCCACCGCGCCCAGCGGGCCGGCGTGATCGGCGAGCGCCGGTGCGGCGATGAAGTTGGGGTCGGCCTCGATCCGATCCGCCCAGGCATAGCCGACAAGGCTCTCGACCAGCCGCGCCCGAATGTCGGTGAGCCAGTCGGCACGCCCGGCGGCAACCCCTCCCCCGATCAGGATTCGGCTCGGCGTCGTGGTGAGGACGAGGTTGTGGCACATCGCCGCCAGCGCGGCCGCGGCACGTTTCCAAGCGAAGTTGTCGGCAGGCAAGTTGCGCGGATCGATACCCGCCGCCGCGGCAATGGCCGGCCCGGACGCCAGGCCCTCGACGCAATCGCGATGAAAAGCGCAGGCGCCTGGCCAGCTGTCGCCGGGGAGGCGCGGCACCCGCATGTGCCCGGCCTCGGAATGGCCGAGGCCGGTCACCGGCGCTCCCGCGACGATGGAGCCGACGCCGACGCCGGTGCCGACCGTCACATAGGCATAGCTGGCAAGACCCCGTGCGGCGCCCCAGCGGCCCTCGGCGAGGGCAGCGCCGTTGACGTCGGTATCGAGCCGCACGGGCAAGCCGGTCGGCACGAGCGCAGCGAGGAGATCGGCGTCGGACCAGCCCGGCTTGGTCGTCCGGACGATCCGCCCGAACTTCGGCGCCGCCGGATCGAGCTCGAGCGGGCCGAAGCTGGCGATTCCGAGCGCCTGGACCGAATGCGCCCCGCACCATTCGTCGACCTGGGCGCGGATCGCGAAAAGCGTCTCCGCGGGCGTGGTCGTCGGCAGCCGGACCTCGGCGAGAATATCGTCGGGACCGCGAGCGAGGATGCACACGCACTTGGTGCCGCCCAGCTCGATTCCGGCGACGAGGCTCATCTCACCAGCAACTATAGCCGCCGTCGGCAAGCACGATGCTTCCGGTCATCAGGCTCGACGCGTCGGAGGCGAGGAACAGGATGACCGAGGCAATTTCGTGCGCCTCGCCGAGCCGCGCCATCGGCGTGCCGTCGATCCAGCGCCGGTACATCTCGCCCTCGCGGTCGGCGAAGGCATTGATCGGCGTGTTGATATAGGTCGGCGCCACCGCGTTCACGCGCACCCCGCGCGCGCCCCACTCGGCGGCGAGCGATCGCGTCAGGTGATGCACCGCCGCCTTGGACGCATTGTAATAGCTTTGCGGCTGGGGGCGGTTGACGATGAAGCCGCTCATCGAGCCCACGTTGACGATCGACCCGGAGCCGGCCGCCAGCATGTGTCGCCCGAAGGCACGCGCGCACCAGAAGCTGCCATTCAGGTTGACGTCCAGGACGTTCAGCCAATGCTCGTCCTCGACATCCTCCGCCGCCGTCTCGCTTCGCGCGATTCCGGCATTGTTGACGAGGATGTCGACGCGGCCCTCGTCCCGCACAATGGCGTCGGCGACCTCGTTCACGCGTGCGGAATCGCGCACGTCGAGGAGGACGTCGGCGCCGGCCAGGTCGCCGGTGATCACCTTTGCCCCCGCCTCGCGCAGCGCCTCGGCGGCGGCGAGGCCGATGCCCTGGGCGCCGCCGGTGACGAACGCGACCCGGCCGTCGAGACGAAGCTTGTCGAGATACATGGCCTTGCCTCAGCCGATATGGGCCGCAGCGGCCATGACCGGCTCGTGCACCGTCTCGCCGCTCGCCAGTTCGTGGACCGTCCGTGTCCCCCCGTCATATTCCGCCCAGGGAAGCGTGCCGGAGCGGGCGAACTCGACCCACAAGCCGTGAACCCGGTCGGCCAGTTCCTGCGGCGGGTTCTCCCCGGCGAGGCCTTGCGGGCCGGTCACGGTGGCGAGCGTGTCGAACACGAAGGGCAGATCGATGCCGTGGCAGGCGCCGAGAGTCCCTTGCCCGCCCGGCGACTGCCATTCGAGCTCATAGACCCAGGTCCGCCCCTGGTGCGCACCGGCAAAGCGCCGCGCCGGCCGGCGGAAGACGAGGTCGCTCAGCGCCAGGGTCAGCGCATCGCCCGGGCGAACACCGGGCCGGCCGAGCCCGTAGTCGCGAAGCACCTTGCCCGCCTTGGGCTGGGAGCGGCTGAGCAGGAAGCGGGCGAGCAGGCGATTGATCTTCGCGCGGACTCCGGTCGGGCCGAAATAGAGGTTCATCTCCTCGCGGTTGGTGCCGATCAGAAGCTCCACCTCGGCGCCCGCACCCTTGCGCAGGAGCGCTTCGGGATGCTCGGGAAGCACATCGTCGCCATGGACGGGGATGAAGCGGCTGATGCCGAACACCGGCTCGCGCCCCGCTTCGTCGCGAAGGTCGATTGCGAACGGCTTGGCGAGCTTCTGAATGGCCGGGAAGAAGGCTTCGGGCGGCTTGCTCCGGAAGCCCGCTTCGTCGGGCGTGATCTTCATCAGCCGCGCGATCTTGCGCACCAGCCGCTGCGCGATGTCGGGATCGCGGACCATGGCGCCGTGGCCGCTCTGAACGATCGCCCGGCGGAACAGGCCCTTGGCGAGCGGCGAGACCAGGAGGTTGGCGACCGACATGGCGCCTGCGGATTCGCCGAAGACGGTGACATTGTCGGGATCGCCGCCGAAGGCCGCGATATTGTCGCGCACCCATTGCAGCGCGAAGATCTGGTCGCGAAGGCCGAGATTGGTCGGAACGCCCGGGATCGGAAGGAAACCCTCGACCCCGAGGCGATAGTTGATCGACACGCAAATGAGGCCGCTCCGGGCGAAGCTCGCCCCGTCCTGAACCGGCGCGTCCTTGCTCCCAAGTACGAAGCCGCCGCCATGGATGAAGACCATGACCGGCAGCTTCTCGCCCGCTCCGTCCGGCGCCCAGACGTTCAGCGTGAGATAGTCGTCACCTTGGGTCCAGCCGGTGCCGATCAGCGGCACCACGTCCAGTCCGGGAAAGGGCTTGTGAATCTGCGGCGCGTTCGGGCCTGGATCGGTCGCTTCGCGGACACCGCTCCAGGATTTCGGTCGCGCCGGAAGCTCAAAGCGGCGTTCCCCGACGGGAGGCGCGGCATAAGGAATGCCAAGGTAACGCCATACGCCATCGCTCAGCGCGCCACGAACAAGGCCCGTGGAAATCTCCACGTCGGCGGTGGTCATTCCGGACTGCTCCCGTTAGATGCGATGACGCTGATAGGCAGTTGCGCTACGAAAATCGCGATCCTGACTTTGCAGTCTCGCATTTTGACGTTGCCTTGCATCGAAGTTGAACGAGCATGGTGCCGCCGGTGTCACAGCGATCCGCCGGGGCGGCAATCCAGTTGCTGGATTTCGTAGCCTTAGCCGGCTTTGCGTCAGGATCGGGCGTTTCGGGACGTTGGCCAGGGGCCGCTGAGGAAGGCGGCGGACACCAGGAGCAGGCAGCTCGAATGTCCGCACTTCGGCCTCGCCACCTGCGCCTCAAGGGTCCGCGATGGGCGCACATCGGCCGACCCTCTCGGTGTGAACGAGATGCTCCGCCTTAAGGGGCTAAGCCTGGCCGGAAGCGGGACGTCCACTTTGCGACTCAACCAGTGATAAGTAGACCCTGTGACTCCGGAATAAGCGGGGACGGCTGGCGGGAGACAATGGGGGAGGCGAAGTGGCGCCGCATAGCATTGCTGCGTGCACTCCCTTGTAACCTACCTACTGACTTGCGGCGTGCCCCTCGTGGCGTGCAGACAGAATGCGCTCGCCTTCGTCGAATTGCACCCGGAATTGCGATCAACGGGCGCGGGCAAGGAAGGCGCGGACAGCATTCTTGTGTTCGTCCGATGCAGCCAGAAGCAGTTGTTGCCTATCCTCCAATGCGACCGCTGTGGATAGGCTTGGCGAGTCGCTGACAAGCGCGCTCTTGGTGAGACGGACGGCCGGCTCCGGCGTCGCCGCGATACGGTGCGCAAGTGCGCGGCCGGCGGCGTCCAACTCGGTCGCCGTTTCGCAGACAATGCTGAGGACACCAGCGGCGCGAGCACGCTCCGCCGACAGGAAATCGCCAGTGAGCATCAACTCGGCCGCCAGGGCCGAGCCGCCGATGCGTGGCAGCAGATAGCTCATTCCCATGTCGGCCCCCGAGAGGCCGATACGCACCGAAGCGATGTTCATCTTGAGATCAAGGGTGCCCAATCGAATGTCACAAGCCAGCAACAGCGCGAACCCTGCTCCGCAAGCGTGGCCCTTGCCGAGGCCGATGATCGGTTGGGGGGCCGCCTGCATCGCCCGGACGATCCCGCTGGCATTTTCCTGGAGAGCGGTCATTTCGGCGAATGAACCGCGCTCCAGGATTTCCTCCCAGGCATTGAGATCGAGTCCGCTGCAGAAGCTGGCGCCGCGCCCGGCGATGATGACGGCGCGGATCTCGCGCCTCATGTCGAGTGAGCGGAAATAGGAAGCGAGGAATGCGAGATCCTCGCTATCGAGAGAATTCAGCCGTTCGGGCCGGTCCAGAAGGACTGTTTCGACGCAGTCGTTGCGGTCAATGGTCACGGTCATCGCGACAGCGACCGACCGACAATTTCCTTCATGATCTCGTTGGCGCCGCCATAGATGCGAGCCACGCGGCTATCGAGCCACATGCGGGAAATGGGATATTCAAGCATATAGCCGTAGCCGCCGTGAAGCTGCATGCAATCGTCCACGATCCGGCATTGGATGTCAGTGGACCAATATTTCAGCATGGCCGCTTCTTCGGGACGCAGGTCGCCGGCCATGAACTTGATGACGCAGCGCTCAAGGAAGACACGCGCGACATCCGCATCCGTGACTGCATCCGCCAGCTTGAACCGGGAATTCTGGAAGTCGATCACGCGGCGTCCGAAAGCGGTCCTTTCACTCGCATAGGCCTTGGTGGCCGCGATCGCCGCATCCATCATGGCCACTGCGGCAATGCCCGTCAGCAGCCGCTCCTCGGTAAGGCGCTGGGTGAGCTGCTCGAAACCCTGGCCCTCCGACCCGCCGAGCAGGGCCGAGCCGGGTAGCCGGACCTCGTCAAAGAACAGCTCGGCAATGTCTGCGGACCATTGGCCTAGCTTTTCGAGAGGCTCGCTGCGGCTGAAGCCGGCAAGGTCCTCGGTCTCGACCAGGAACAGGCTGATGCCGGCCTCCGTCTTGGCCGCAAGCACGATAAGATCGGCGCAGGCGCCGTTCGAGATGAACGTCTTCTGTCCGCTGACGAGAAAGTCCGACCCCGCCCGCACCGCCCGGGTGCGCATTCCCCGAAGGTCGCTCCCGGCGCCCGGCTCCGTCATGGCAATCGCGCCGATCCATTGACCGGTGGCCATCATCGGCAAAACGCGCGCGCGCTGCTCCTCGGTGCCGTAATGGTAGACATAGGGCGCTACGACGTCGCTGTGCAGCGACAAGACGGGTGCGGCCACGCCGGCGAGGACTTGTTCCTCAACGAGCGCCATAGCGGCGAGGAAATCGCTCCCAGAGCCGCCGAACTCCTCGGGCAGCCGAGGGCAGAGCAAGCCGAGCTCGCCGGCGCGCCGCCAAATAGCCGGCGGCGCCATTCCGGACTGCTCCCATTCCTCGCGGTGCGGCGCGCATTCGCTGGTGAAGAAACGGCGAGCCGTGGCGCGCAACATGTCGTGCTCGTCGCTCCACGGGAGGGACGATTGGAGTCCGGGTGAGGGATGGACCGTGCCGCTCACAGGACCCGCCCGATCAGATCCTTCATGATCTCCGTGGTGCCGCCGGCGATACGCCCCAATCGTGAATCGGCGTAGCGGGAGGAAATCGGGTAGTCGCGCATGTAGCCGTACCCTCCGAACAGCTGAAGACACTTGTCGATCACTTCAGAGCAGCGCTCGGTCGTCCACATCTTGACCATGGCGCCGCCGCGAGCGTCGAGCCGGTCCTCGATGAACAGATCGATGCACCGCTCGATATAAGCGCGCGCGATGGTGGCGATGGTTCGGCATTCGGCAAGTGTGAAGCGGACATGCTGGTGTTCGATCAGCTTCCTGCCGAAGGTTTCGCGCTCCCGCGCATAGGCCGTTGCCTCGTCGACCGCGGCTTCCATGTTAGCGACGGCGGACATCGCCATGATCAGCCGTTCCTCCGGAAGGCGGTCCATCAGCTGGAAGAAACCGAGTCCTTCGGCGCCGCCGAGCAGATTGCGCCGCGGCACGGGCACCGAGTCGAAAAAGAGTTCGGACGTATCCTGCGCTTTGACTCCGACCTTGCGGAGGTTGCGGCCGAGGGCGAAGCCCGGCGCGTCGCGGGTGTCTACGATAAGGAGGCTGACGCCCCCCGCCCGCGCCGCCGAGTCCGTCTTCGCGGCAACCACGATGAGCTCGGCATTCTGCGCGTTGCTGATGAAGGTCTTGCGGCCGTCCAAGACGTAATGATCGCCATCGAGACGGGCACGGGTGGTGATCGCCTGCAGATCGCTTCCGGCGCCGGGCTCGGTCATGGCAATGGCCGAGACAATTTCCCCGCTCGCCATGGCGGGAAGGAAGCGGGCGCGCTGCTCGTCGGTGCCGTAGAGCTCGATGTACGGCGCGACGATGTCGCTGTGCAGGTAGAACGGCAGCTCGGTGAAACCGAGACGCGTCTGCTCCTCGATGATCACCATGCAATGGTAGAGGTCGCCCCCGCCGCCGCCAAAGCGGGGACTGACCTTCGTCGCAAGCAGACCAGCAGCCCCGGCCTTGAGCCATAAGTCGCGGTCGATCCTGAGCGCCTTTCGCCAAGCCTTGAGGTGCGGAAGACACTCGGTTTCGAGGAACCGTCGGACACCCGACCGGAACTGCTCATGCTCCGGCGTGTAGTAAGGTGAGTTGATCATATCGACGGGGGGCAGGCGCGCGGATCTGGGTCCGCTCGCCGATCCTTAGAAGTTGAATCGAAGCTCGACGGCATAGGTATCGCCAAAGCCGGGACTCCTCGTGGTGATGGTCGCGTTGGGGAAAGGGAATGCCGACCCGACGCCTAGCGAACGCTCGTCGGTGATGTTGCGGCCCCAGACGTAGAGGCCCCAACGCCTGCTTTCATCCTGAACGCCAACGCGGAAGTTAAGCGTGGTCACGCCCTCGCTGACCACGGTCGTGGTGGCGTTTGGAAGGTTGAAAGTCTCGCCCCGATGATTGACGTCCCCGCGTAGGTAGCCCTGGACCCGTCCGAAAAGCGCGAACTCGTACTGCGCGCCGGCGCTGCCGGTCCATTGCGGCAGGTTCGGGAAGTTGCGTCCCTCGAGCGGATTACCCGGGAACGACACATATTCGGTGTTGAGATAGCCGAGGTTGGCATCGAGCCTCAGGCCCCGCACCGGCTGGGCGTCCAGCTCGACCTCGACACCTTGGCTTCGAGCCGTCGCGGCGTTGCGGATCAGGAAGGAAAGACCGGTGAAGACCTGCTCCTGCTTGTCGTCCCAGTCCATGTGGAAGGCGGAAATGTTGAAGCGCAGTCGCCGGTCGAAGAGGATAGTCTTGAAGCCCACCTCATAATTGCTGACGAATTCCGGATCGAACCCGAACGGATCGGCCGGGCTGAACGGCGGCGAAATCACATCCGTCTGGAAGCCACCCGCCTTGAAGCCGCGGCTGTAGCGGGCATAAGCGATGTGATTGGGCGTAAACGCGTAGGTGAGACTTGCATCGCCGGTGAACTGCCCTTCCGAATAGGTCTCGTTGCGCAGCGGCACGCTCACCGCGAAATTCGGAATGATCGAGCCGCCAAGCCCGCCGCTATATTGCTGGGTGTAGAACTGGCGGTAGGTGAAGTTCTTCTCTTCGTGCGTGTAGCGGATGCCGGCCGCCAAGGTCAGCCGTTCGGTGATGTCGAACGACGCCGACGCGAAGGCCGCGTAGCTGCTGCTTTCGATCTCGGATTCAGTGCGCGCTTGCTCACCGTTGTAATTGGGAAAAACGATGCCCGCGAGGTTCCCAACCAGTAGCGAGGGCATGTCGGCGCCCAGTCGGATGCGTCGGACGTTCTGCGTGTCCTCGCCATAATAATAGAGACCGAGGATCCAATTAAGACGGTTGTCGCCGTTGGACGTGAGCCGGAACTCTTGGCTCCAATTCTCTCCATTTTCCTGGCGGCCGACCTCGAAGGCGTCGACGGGCAGACCATCCGAATCGTCGTTGAAGTCGGAATTATACTGCCGGATCGCGCTCAATGAGGTGAAAGTCGCGAAATCCAGGTCCGCATCCACTCGAGCCGACACACCGTAGAGCTCGCGCCGCGCGAATTCGGACGAGTTGAGCTGGACGATGTTGTCGGTTGGATCCTGGGCCGGGATGCCGGCGAAGAGCGGCAGGGCGGCGAGCGTCACGGGCCCGGTCTCGAGCGCGGTTGTGCCGTCCTCCGTAAAATAGTCGCCGGACAGTCGCAGGCGCACCGTCTCGGAAACGTTGGCGAGCAGCACCAGGCGCGCGCCCTGCGACGAAAGGTCGTTCAGACGGTCGCCCGTGGTCGTGTTGAGAATGAAGCCGTCGCGCTGACGATGCACCCCGGAAATTCGCATCATCAGCTGGTCGTCGACGATCGCTCCCCCCGCGCTCGCCCGGAGCTGAAAGAAATCGAAATTACCGTAGCTGATGTCACCGGAAACGAACGCTTCATTGGTCGGATCGCTGGTGATGATGTTGATCGCGCCGCCGATCGTGTTCTTGCCGTAAAGTGTGCCCTGCGGCCCGCGAAGCACCTCGACCCGCTCGACATCGTTGAGGATCGTGTTGAACGTGGGATCGCGTCCTTGATAGACCTCGTCGATGTACACGCCGACGGCCGGCGGGAATCCGGCGTTGATGTTGCTCTGAGAGCTCACGCCGCGGATGGCGATAGCGGGCGAGTTGGTGCCCGGAGTGAACAGCACGTTCGGCACTTTCGAGCCGATCTCGATCAGGAAGCTGGCGTTGATGCCCTCGATCTCTTCCGCGCCGAGGCTGGTGACCGACAGCGGTACTTCGATTTCGCGTTCCCGCCGGCGCTGCGCAGTGACCACGACCTCGGAATCCACCTGACCCTGAGTGGCCGTGTTTTGATGGTCCACCTGCGCACGATCTGCCGAGGCCTCGGGCTGTTCCCCCGCGTCGGCACTGGCCTGTGCCCACGCGGGCGTCGCCATCGTCAGGAGCAGTGTAGTCGACGAAAGCGCCAGCGCGCGCGCCGCATTTCCCATTCTTTTCCCGCTCTCGATCATCATATTAGCTCCCCTCCTTGCCGGCATGATTTCCCGATGGATCACTCGGCGTCGTTTTGCCCGTCGTTGCTGTTTTTTGACCGGAACGGCTCCTCGCCGGGCCGGTAACTGCGGGCCACATTCGCGTGGACTCCGGTCGGATCGACCGGCAGGCCGTGGATTTCCATTGCATGGCTGTGCGCCAAATGGTGCAGCGCGAAGGCGTTCTGCATGGCGACATGACGGCCCTGCGCGTCCTGGGCCGCGTTGACCGCGAGCTTCACCATTCTCGTGGCGAATGTCGGCTGGCGGGCAATGCGGCGGGCGAGCTCAAGCGTCGTCTCAATCAGTTCGGCGCGCGGAACCACGCGGTTGACCATGCCGAGCATACGCGCCTCCTCGGCACCGATCGGCTCTCCCGTCAGCAGCATTTCCTTCGCCTTGCGGGTGCCGAGTTCATAGGGGTAGGCGAACCATTCTACGCCGGCGATGCCCATCGCTACCGTCACTTCCTGGAACTCGGCGTCGTCGGAGGCGAGAATGAGATCGCACGGCCAACACAGCAGCAAGCCGCCCGAGACACAGCGGCCCTGCACCGCGGCGATCGTAATCTTGGGCAGGTTGCGCCAGCGCTCGCAAAAACCGGTGTAGATCTCCTCCTCGCGCGACATGCGCCCTTCGGCCCCCGGCCGGCGGTGCTGGCGTGACGTGGTGACCGGCGGGTAACGGTCCTGGTTGTCGAGGTGGTCGCGCTCTCGGACGTCGTGCCCGGCCGAGAAATGCTTGCCGTTGGCCGACAGCACGATCACGCGCACCGCATCGTCTCCGGCGGCCCGGTCGAAGGCTGCGTTCAGCTCGTAGAGGAACTGCGTGTCCTGAGCGTTCGCCGCCTCGCCCCGATCGAGGACGATATGGGCGATGCCCTCGCCGGTTTCGTAGCGGATGCGTGGGGATTCGGTCACGCCGTGACCTCCGCCAACTCGTTGTGCATGCCGTGGAAGGAGGGCGGCACCTTGGCATGGCCGCCATTGCTCTTGAGCTTGCCCGACTGGGCGCCAAGCGCCTGAAGCCGGGAATATTCCGCCCGCGTCGCCTCCTCGATCTTCATTCGGGCGAGCTGCAGAACGAAGTCATAGTCGGCCACCGTCTTGAGGTCGGCCTCCTCGATCTCGCCCTCATGCAAGCTCGCCGTGCCCCCTGAAATGTAGCAGTGCCAGGCGATGACCCCATCGCCGTCCGCATCGAGATGGGCGGGCACGCCGGTGAACACCTCGCAGATCGACAGCTCGGCTTCGGGAGCCGCCGCCGTGTAGCGGTCCAGCAGCGCCTTCAGGGCCTCGAACCAGGCGGGACTGGCAAACTCGACTTTTCCGGTCATCGTGGCCGCCTCAACCATATTGGGACTGATATGCGGGACGAACGAGCAGCATCCGCTCGTGCTGAGGCCCTTCGGAGCGATAGCCTTGCCACGCGTCGCGGCCGATGAGGCGCGCGAGGGCGGGATCGTGCTGCCCCAATATCTCATCCGGCATGTCGTCGTAGGTCTCGGCCGGAAAGACGTAATTGCGGCAGAATGCGGTGGCGATGTGAGCGCGCATCCCCTCGCTCGTCTTCGGCATGGTGCAGTGCCAGGTGTTGCCGCTGAAGACGACGAGCGAGCCCGGCCGGATATCGGTCGGCACGTAAGTGCCTTCCTTGAGCAGCCCTCCGGCGAAGTCCGGCTGCTCGCCTTCCGTCGGGTGCCGGCACCAGCGGTGGCTTCCGGGCACGAAGGCGAAGGTGCCATTCTCGCGCGTATAGTCCGTCAGAATCCAGCTGACGTTGCAGACCGAGCTGTAGAACGGAAGGGGAGTCGGAACGCCGACGCTGTCGCAATGCATGAGCGTTGGCTTCGCGGGGCCGTCCTTGAGGAAGGCGACCATCGAATAAAGCTGCACGCTTTGGCCCAACAAGTAGGCGGCGAAGGTGCGCGTCACCGGGTGCATCAGCGCCTCGATGAACAGCGGGTCGCGGCTCAGCAGGTGGAACAGCTGGCGCCCGGCAGCCGGCCTGTCAGCATGCTTGTTGAGCGCCACCGCGGCGGCATCCTCCTCGGCGGCCATTTCCTTCAGCCGCTCCAGCAGTGCCCGCGACATGGCGGGATCGATGCCCGTCTTCTCCGGCGGAACTACGGTGAAGCCGAAGGCTTCGAGTTCCGCAAGGTTGGTTTCGAGGCCGAGGTCGCGTGCCTTGCGGTACGTCTCGGCCATCCCCGCCACCGAGGGCCAGTCACCGATCTCCATGTGTCGCTCCTGCTGCAAGATTGGTTGAGCCGGCGCCCGTACCCGATACCGGCGTCCCAGCCCGCGACGTGAAAATGCGGGTCAGTCTATGCTCCTGAATTCGCCACCCATCCCCCGTTCGGACGAAGCGGTCCTCGCAGACGCCGACGGTCGAGGCCGGCCGTACCCCGCGCAGCCCCGCCGCGTCGGCGTCGTCCGGATTGTCGAACACGGTAAGATAGCAAATCCCCTCAGCGGTGTCGGGTCCCGTCACGGTGACAAGCTGGTTGGTGACGATGTGGAGCATGGTGATGCGGAGTCCGGCCAGGGCGACCAGAGATGCGTGGATGGCCGAGTGGCCGACGAAGGGGGGATATTCGGGGATCACGATGCGTGCATCGGCCGTGAACAAGGCGGCGAAACCTTCGGCATCGCCGCGGTCGGCGGCGAGGGCATAGCGTATTTGCAGGCGCTCGCATTCCCGTTCGGCGAGGAGGCGCTGGAGATCGGCTGCGGCCATATCAGTTCACCCGCCGCACGCGATCGTGCCAGTAAGGCTCGCGCAGTACATGCTTCATCACCTTGCCGGTCGCATTGCGCGGCAAGGCGGCGACGAAGTCGACCGACTTGGGCAATTTGTAGCCTGCGATGAGCTGTCGCGCATGCGCGATGAGAGCCGCGGCATCGGGAGCGCAGCCAGGACGGGGCGCAACCACCGCCTTCACCGCCTCGCCCCATCGCGCGTCGGGGACGCCAATGACGGCCACTTCGAGCACTTCGGGATGCGTGGCGAGCGCAGCCTCGACCTCCGCCGGATAAATATTCTCCCCGCCCGAGACGATCATGTCCTTCACGCGGTCGGTGATGAACAGGAAACCGTCCTCATCCAGATAGCCGGCATCACCCGTGCGCACCCACCCGTCGCCAGCGATGATGCGCGCCGTCTCCTCCGGTTTGCGCCAATAGCCATTCATCGCCGCAGGGGTGCGAACGCAGATCTCGCCGACCTCGCCGATCGCGCGGGGCGCATCGCTGCCCGGCTCAACGATGCGAACCCCGACCCCCGGCAGCGGGCGCCCTGCCGATCGCATCCGCGCAAGCTCAGGACGATGGTCGGCGGGAGCAAGGCAGGAGACTCCGCCGCAGGTCTCGGTGAGGCCGTACATCTGAACGAAGCCGCAATCGAAGGCGGCGACCGCCCGCTCGAGGAGCTGTGGCGAGATCGGCGCGGCGCCGTACATGAAATTGCGCATCGAGGCGAAGTCTTCGGGCCTTAGTTCCGGCAGGTCGAGGATCGCCTGAATGGTCTGCGGCACCAAAACGGTCTTGGAGACCTTGAAGCGGCGGATGGCCTCGATCACCATAGAATGATCGAATTCGCGCAGCACGATAGTGAAGGCGCCGGCATAGGCAGCCACGATGCCCCAGCCCGAGCCGCTGATGTGGAAGACGGGCAACGCCACAAGTGCCACGTCCGCCGCGGACCAGCTGTTCCACTCGAACTCGGGACCGAACTCTTCGGGATGCTCGGCGGCGTGGGCATTGAACGCGTAAAAGGCGCGGTGGCTGAGCTGCACGCCCTTGGGCAGCCCGGTCGTGCCGCTGGTATAGAGCTGGATGGCAACGTCATCTGCCTTGCCGGGAGGCGGCCAGTCCGCTTCCGCCCAGGCGTCGCGCCATTCCCGGAAGACGGGCAGCCCCTCGACGGGCTGTATTGAGATCAGGTCCGGCGTCGGCGCTGACGATCCGGGCAAAGCGGCCGCCGTCGCCGCGCCGGTCTCATCGACGAAAAGGAGCGCGGCCCCGCAGTCGTCGAGGATTTGGCGGACCTCAGGCGGAGCCAGACGCCAGTTGATCGGCACCATCACCGCCCCCACTCGGCAGGCGCCGAACAGCAATTCGAAATAAGCGAGGCTGTTCTTGCCGAGATAGGCGATGCGGTCTCCGATGCCGACGCCGGCCTCCCGCAACGCTCGCGCGACGCGCGACGCCCGAAGGTCGCACTCGGCCCAGTCGATCTGCTCATCCTCGAAACGGAAGGCGGGAGCTTCGGGCGTGCGTCGGCCGTGCACGCGCGGAACGTCGCCAAGCGTGACGATCTCTGGGAAGTAGATCATAGGGCCATCCGCCCATTCAACCTGCGTGGCCGCGTTCATATTGTCGTCCCGACCATGCTGGTCGCGTCGACGCCGGCCGCCCTTACGAGATGGGCGCCGTAGATGGCGCGCAACTGCTTCTTGTCGATCTTGCCGGTGGCGGTGAGCGGGATGGCATCGACGATCAGGATGTCGTCCGGCTGTTGCCAACTCGGCAGGGCTGAGGCGAGCGCTGCTCGCACCGCGCCAAGGTCGACCGATTTTCCGCGCCGCGGAACCAGCAGGAGGAGTGGCCGCTCCTGCCACTTGGGATGCTCGACCGCGATCGCTGCAGCCGTCTCGACCGACGCGACGGACGCCGCGGCGCGCTCGATGTCGGCCGAACTGATCCATTCGCCGCCGGACTTGATCAGGTCCTTGCTGCGATCGGTGATTGCGATCGTGCCGTGGCAATCGATGGTCCCGATGTCGCCGGTCGGAAACCAGCCGTGGGCGTCCGCTTCGGTCGCCTCCTGGCCGAAATAGGCGCTGGCGACGCACGGCCCGCGCACCTGCACATCGCCAAAGTCGTGGCCGTTCCAGGGAAGCTCGCGCCCATCCGGACCGACGATCCGCGCCTCGAGTGGGTAGAGCAAACGGCCGGCGCGGGCCGCCATCACCGACTCGCGCTCGTGTTCATCCAGGCCTGCGATGGCAGGGGTCAACCCAGTGAACGAGCCGAGCGGGCTGAGTTCAGTCATTCCCCAACCGGTGACGAGCTCCAGCCCGTGCGCGGCGGTGAGCCGGCGGGCCAAGCCGGGCGGTACCGCGGAGCCGCCGACCAGCGCGCGCTTCAATGGCCGCAGGGTGCCGCCGACGGCGTCGAGGTGGTCCAGAATGCCGTTCCACACGGTCGGCACGCCCATCGCCAGCGAAACGGCCTCGGCGCCGATCAGGCGGACGCAGGTCGCCGGTGTCGGGGTCGGGCCGGGCAAGACCAGCTTGGCACCGGACAAGGCCGCGACATAGGGAATGCCCCAGCCGTAAGCATGAAACATGGGAACGATGAGCAAGACCGAATCGAGCGGCGTCAGCCCAAAGGCACAGGCGGATTGGGCGGCGAGCGCGTGGATGACGTTCGAACGGTGGGAGGTCAGCACGCCTTTCGGGTGACCGGTCGTGCCCGAAGTGTAGCAGAGCAAGGCTGCAGCACGCTCGTCGAGGCTCGGCCAGGTGAAGTCGCCGTCGCCGAGCAGGTCCTCGTACGCTGTCAGGTCGAGACCGGCGTCGGAGCGCTCGGCCGAAGTGCCAAGCATCACATAATGTTCTACCGTCTCCAGGCGCGGTGCCAGCCGGGCCACCAGTGGGGCCAGGTCAGGATCGAAGAACAGGACCCGATCGCCCGCATGATTGACGATATAGGCGATCTGCTCGTCGCTGTAGCGGGGGTTGACCGTATGAAGCACGGCGCCGCAGCCGGGCACGCCGTAGAATAGCTCCAGGTGCCGGTGCGTGTTCCAGGCCAGGCTGGCCACCCGATCGCCTTCGCCGATGCCAAAGCGAACGAGCGCTTGGGCAAGTGCGCGGCTGCGCTCCTCGATCGTCATGAAGTCGAGGCGCTGCGCTGAAGGCCCGGGAGCCAGCGACACGATCTCGTGGTGGGGGCTGACAGCCGCCGCGTGGCGCAGCAGCGACGGGATGAGCAGCGGCCTATCCTGCATGAGTCCGGCAAGGACCGCGCGAGGATGACCCCCGTTCACGCTGGATGAACTTCTTCGCGAAGCAAGGCCGGAAATGAGGAAGAGCTGGCCTGCGGCGCCCGCAAACGCTCTTGCCCAGTCGTCCCCCTCCGTAGCATCAAGTCCTGCTTCCTTCTCGACTCATCGACCGAATACCTTACCCATGGGTCGAAAGATAATCCGTTTGGTCGAAACAAAGTCAAGGGGTATCCGGGGAAGCAGGATGAATGGAGGCGATTCTGGGATGGCGAAAGCGACGAAGCGTGCCTGGGGAGACAGCGTTCCCAATCGCGACGAGCAGTTCGAGCTGAAGCGCCAGGTCGTGCTTCGAACCGCGGCGCGCACCTATAGCCGCCGTGGATTCCACGAGACGACCCTCGCCGATATCGCCGAGGAGCTCAACGTCTCCAAGCCAACCCTCTATTATTATTTCCGTAGCAAGGACGAGATTCTGTTCGAATGCCATCGCCTGGCAATCGAGGCGATCACGGCCGCCGACCGCCCCATGCCCAGCGCCCAGGAGGCATCGGGCATGCAACGGCTGGACGAGTTCCTGCGGCGTTATGTCCACATGGTGGTGGACGATTTCGGCACTTGCCTGGTGATGACCGGAACCCACGCGCTGGAACCGGACAGCCGCAGCAAGCTCGTCGAGGGGCGGCGGCAGATCAATTCGATGCTGCGCGAGATCCTGGCCCAGGCGCATGAGGAGGGCGCGATCCACTGTCCGGACACCAAGCTGGCGGCAATGTTCGTGTTCGGCGCGATGAACTGGATTCCACGCTGGTATCACCCCGATGGTTCGCTCAGTGTGGACGCCCTTGCAGCGCAGATGACGGCATTCATCACGCAGGCGGTACGGGAGCTTCCTGCGCCGGCTGGTTGAATGCCGCGGTTCCGGGCGAGTCGAAGTCGAAGGTCCGCATGGCGGTCTCGTGCGTCGGCCCGCTCGCGAGGTGCCAGCGGGGGCGCGCACGGTCCAACTCGAACACGCTACAGGCGATTGTGAAGCCGATCTCCAAGTCCTCGCGATTGCGACCGCCGCCGCGCGAGACCGGGTAATCGGGATCGTCGCGGGCGGCGAGCACCTGCCTCAACTCGGCAACGCCGAGGCCCGCGGGATCCGCGTTGTGTAGGCGCTGATGAAGCGATGCGAGACGCAAGTAGCTGCTTCGGTAGGGGCGCGGTCGAGCGCCCACGGCTGCTTCGTCGAACGCCCAGTCGTTGCAGCGGAACGGATGATTGGTGTGGTAGGCGACCGTACCCTCCGAAGGTCGATCGACGACCATCTGCCCGCCCGATCGCTCGACCATGACGACGCCGTCGGGATCGCCCATCACCCAATTGAGCCCGGCGGCGTGCGGGGTCCGCTCCACCAGTGCCAGCGCTTCCTCCAGGCTGCGAGACTCCAGCAGGATTCGATAGAGTGCATAAATCGGAAGGCCCGCCGGGTCGGCGCGCAGCTGCTTCAGCGTGTTGTCGCAGACGGCAAAGCCGTGGCTATTCATGCCGTTGAGGGACAGCATCCCGGGCACCGACAGGGTCATTATGAGGCCCTCACCGCGTGCATCAGGAAAGCGCAGCAGGACCTGGAATCCGTCAAGATATTCAGCAAGATCCAGATTCTGCGCGATCATGCCCGGGCGCCCTTCCCGCGGTGCAAGGGCGATCGTACTGCAGGCACCGCCCTCGGCACGTTGCCGTTCGGCAAATTGCACCGCGAGCTCAAACTCCTCGTTGACGTGCTGGAACACCCACAAGCGATCGGGGTCGCACGCCGCCCCCTCGGCGATTCCGGCAACTTCCTCCATCACGGAAGGCGCCAGCCGCCAGGTGGTGTCACGATAGCGGGTTTCCGCGCAAAACCGATCGACATAATAAGCCGGGTGGACATCGTAGATGGCCTTGAGCCCCTCGGACCAACGGTCCAGCAGTTCGTGGATGCGGGCGCGCAGAGCCTCGCCGTGCGCCCGGCCGCGGGCGCGTGGATCGCCACCGGGAAGGTCGAGGATCGATAGCTCGTCAGTGTTCATCGCGTCACACCTTGGCGGCGACTGGGGAGTTCTGCCGGAACGTGATCGAACCACTGCGCGGCGCCTTCGATCTGCCCGGCGAGGCGCAACAGGACGGACTCCCCCCCCCACGGCCCGACGAACATGACTCCGACTGGCAAATTGTCGGGCGTCCAATGCAGCGGAAGGCTGACTGCCGGCTGGCCGCCGACGTTGAATGTCTGGGTATTGGGAATGAAGGAATAGAGCCGTTCGGCATAATCGGTGAGATCCGGCGCGCTTGGCGAAAGGTAGCCAAGCTGCCGCGGCGGATGGCCAAGCGTCGAGAGGATAACAACGTCATAAGGTGCGAGGCTGGTCGCGAGCTGGCGTGAGAAGGTGTTGATCGTGACCTGTGCAAGCGCGGTCTCGTGAATGTCCCGCTCCCTAGCGTCCTGATAGATGCGCCACGTCAGCGCCTCGACCTCGTCCTCGCGGATCGGGCTGCCGCGCCGCTCGGCCTCAGCCTCCAGCGTGCCCGCGACCGAGGCGGACACGAGCACGTTGGCGGCAATCGCCATCGCCGTGAAATCGGCATCGATCGTCAGTGGCTCGACATCATGGCCCAGTGCAGTGCAGAGTCGAGCGGCGTTCTCGACTGCGGTAACGCATTCCGGGTGGAGCGCGCCGTAGGTCAGCGCCTGGGTGGATACGCCGATCCTCAGCCGGCCCGGATCGCGGCCGACCTCCTCCACGAACGGGCGGTCGGGCGGCGGCACGTAATAGAGGTCGCCCGGCATCCGCCCCGCCGTCACGTCGAGGAGCATCGCGCTGTCACGGACGGAGCGGGTGACCGCATGCTGTACGGTAAGGCCGCCCCAGCCTTCAAATCCTGGGGCGGACGAGACGCGGCCTCGAGAAGGCTTGAGACCAACCAGGCCGCAGCATGCGGCCGGGATGCGGATCGAGCCGCCGCCGTCGCTGGCATGGGCGGCGGGGACGATACCGGCCGCGACCGCTGCCGCCGCGCCGCCCGAGGAGCCGCCGCAGGTGACCTCCAGGTTCCACGGATTGAGCGTCGGCGCGTTGGCCACCGGTTCCGTGACAGCCGCGAGGCCAAGTTCCGGCGTGTTGGTTTTCGCAAAGAGGGTAAGCCCGGCAGCGCGTAGTCGACGGATCATCTCGCTGTCCTGCGCTGCCCGCGGCCCGGCGGCGAAGAGGCGCGATCCGGCACCCGTGACAGCATTCTTCATCTGCACGGTGATGTCCTTGATCGGATAGGGAACGCCAGCGAGTGGGCCGTCCGGCAGGCCATCCGCAATCGCCGCGTGCGCCTCGTCGCTGAGGTCGAGGATGATCGCGTTCAGCACCGGATTGACCTCCGCAGCGCGCGCTCGCGCCAGGTCCAGCAGCTCCGCGGGCGTGATCTCCTTGCGGGCTACCAGTTGCGCCAGGCCAACGGCGTCATACTGCCGGTATTCCTCGAACTTCATTGTGAACCTCCACTGTCGCTGGTTGCATGGCGGCCAGCCGCGCCTCGCGGCCGTCGAGCCGACGGCGAATGATCGCGTGCCTGCGGGCGTCGATCGGAAACCGGAGCAGCATGATCGCCCCGATCACGTAGAAGGGCAGCGGCCCGAAGCAGTACACGTAGCGCAGACCCTGCAGCGCCTCCGGGCTGTTGGCGCCGGACGGCTCGAAGCCGATATAGCTGAGGAAGGGAAGCGTCGCGCCGATGGCCAGGGCCGGGGCGACCTGTTGCGCGAAGGCCCACATCCCGAAAAAGACCCCGCCGCGGTTCACACCGTGCTTCAACATGTCGTAGTCGATGACATCGCCCATGATTCCAACCGGCAGAGTCATGAACGCGGCGCTGACCGCGCCCAGCACAGCCATCAGGATCAGGAAGAGATAGCCGTCACCAGGCTGCAGCATGAAGGCGAAGACGGACGAACAGATTACGGCGACAAGCAGGGAATAGCCGGCCGCTCGGTGCTTGCCGATTCTGCGGCTGACCCGCACCCAGACCGGGACGAACAGAAGCACCATCACGAACGAGATCATCAGAACCGGTCCGATCAGTTCCGGAGCCTGGAGATAGTGGGCGATGAAGAAGACGAGCACCGAGTTAGTGACGGAAATGCCGATGGTCAGCACGAAGAAGCCGATGCAGAGCAGGCGGAACGGCGCGTTTTTGCTGACCTGTCGCAGCATCTCGCCGAACTTCGGTTCGGCGCTGCTCTCGGCCAGCGGCGGTCCATCGGGCACGAACCGCAACGCCGCCCAGATGCTGAGCGGTGTCAGGATCAGCACCACCCATCCGACGATGGACATGGTGAAGCGGTCCACGCCATGGCCCATCGTGGCGGCGATCGTCGGAACCAGCCCTGCGATCAACATGCCGATGAGGCTTGCGACTTCGCGGAACCCGGCGAGCCGCGCCCGACCCTGATAGGAGCGCACCACCTCCGCACCCCACGCCGAGTAAGCGAGCCCAAGCATGGACGCGCCGAAATAGACGAGCATGGTTGAAGCCATGAGGTACCAGCCGCTGACCTCTTCGGGCGGCATGAACACGAGCGCGGCCCCGACCATCATGATCGGCGCTCCCGCCACGATCCAGGGCCGCCTGCGTCCGAACCTGGACCGAGTCTTGTCGGACAAGCGGCCGAGCATCGGATCGACGAAGAAGTCGAACAGCTTGGCTGCGAAGAGGAAAGTGCCGACGGTGGCGAGACTGAGACCCAGCTGCTCCGAATAGAAAACCGGGATCAGGATCGGCAACGGGATGTAAAGGAAGGAAACCGGAAGCGCGGGCAGCGCATAGGCCGTCATCTGCCACTTCGAAAGCTCGTTCCCGTCGTCGGCGGCTCCGGCGTCACTTGCCAAGGACATGCTCCATCGTGTCGAGGAATAGGGCCGCTTCGTCGGCGCTCATGATCAGCGGCGGGCGGATCTTTAGGATGTGACCGGATGGCCCGGTGACGCTGATCAGAACGCCGCGCTCACGCAAGGCGTTGACGATCCATCTCGCGCCGGCGGGGTCGGGACGCCCGCTTTCGTCAATGATGTCCGCGGCCAGGAACAGGCCTGCCCCACGCACCGCGCCGATGCGGCCGTCACGCCGCGCCAATTCCGTCAGCCCGTCTCGGAGCTCGGTTCCCCGCGTCGCCGAATTGGCGAGCAGCCCCTCCTCCTCGATGACGTCGAGTACCGCGAGCGCTGACGCGCATGATACCGGATTGCCGCCGAACGTGTTGAAGTAGCGGGTGCGTGCGCCGAATGCTTCGAGCAGGTCCGCCCGCGCAGCGACGGCCGCGATCGGATGGCCATTGCCCATTGGCTTGCCCATGGTGACGATGTCGGGCGCTTCACCGTGCCGCGCGAAACCCCAGAAATGGCTCCCGGTGCGCGCGAAGCCCGCTTGCACCTCGTCCGCGATGAACAAGCCGCCGGCGGCGCGCATGCGCTCCGCGGCGGATGCGAGGAACCCCGCTCCATCGACGATGACTCCGTCGCTGGAGAAGATTGTGTCGGCGATCAGGAAAGCAGCCTGGTGGCCGCCCCGTTCGAGTTCGCATAGTCCTTCGGTAACGGCGTCCGCGAACGCGGTGCCACCCTGGAACGGCGGCGCGGCGATGGCGCGAATGGCCGGCCCCCGCTCCACGTCCGGGCCGAGCGAGGGCGACAGCTCGGCCGTAGCCTGGGTGACCCCATGGTAGGCGTTCGCCGTGACGAGACCTCCGCTCCGCCCCGTTGCCATGCGCGCAATGCGCACGGCGAGGTCGTTCGCCTCGCTGCCCGTGCAGGTGAACATGATGCGATAGTCGTGGCCCGGCAGAGTGGCGAGCAAGCGCTCCCCCAGTTCCAGCACCTCGTCGCCCAGATAGCGGGTATGGGTGTTGAGCAGCGCAGCCTGCCGGCAGATCGCCTCGACCACGCGGGGGTGGCAGTGGCCGACCGAGACGACGTTGTTGTACGCGTCAAGAAGCCGGCTGCCGTCGGCTTCGTACAGCCACACGCCCTCGCCGCGAACCGGATGAACGGGACGGTCGTAGAACAAGCGATAGGCCGGTCCGAGCAGTCGGTCTCGCCGGGCGACCATGGCGGCGGTTTCGGGATCGATCGGAGCCGCCCCGGAAAAGGCGTTGGGCATGGTCATCGGGCGCGCTCCCCGGCGGCACAGCGCGCCTCGAGCCGCTGAATCGCCTCATCGCCACCGAGCCTCGCGAGCGCGCGCAGACCCCGTCGCGCAGCCGGATTGTTGCGCAGAATATAGTCGCGGTTGTCGTGATCCTCGTCGGCGCGATGTTCGGTGATCAGCACGGTCATCGCGTGCCGCGCCATGAAGAGAATCGGCAGCAGTGAAAGGTCGCGCGCCGTCAGGGGCCGGACCGAGTGATAGCCGGCGACGATCTCCGCCGCGCCCGCGAGCGGATCGTCTGTCGCTGCCACGTGGTAGGCCCCCGCGATTGCGAGCTCGCACAAATGGGGCGCTCGCGCCATGTCGCCGAAGTCCAGGATCCCGGCAATTCGGCCCTCATGCACGACTACGTTGTGCGGATTCAGGTCGTTGTGGATGAAGCCGCACGAGAGCAGCGGCAGCACGGGAACGACTTGCTCCGCATAATCATCCAACGCTTGGGCGATGAGCGGATAGTCCGAGTCCCCCTCGCGCTCGGCAAGCAACGGGCGCAATTGCGGCAGGTTGGTCAAATTCCATGGCAGGTCCGCCTGCGTTTCTGCATGCCGGAGCCCAGCCAGGGCCATGTCCATCCGGCCAGCCAGTTGGCCAAGCTCATTCAACAGCGGCTGCGCGGGCTCAAACTCATGCAGCAGCCCTCCGGCAAGATAGGTGACAACGCGCAGATGGCGGGGGCGCCCGTCCTCGTCCGCGACAACGGCGCCAGGCTCGCCAGCCAGCGTGGCGACGAGCCTTGGGACCGGGAGTTGAGGGTCGTTCCGGGCGATCTCGGCGAGCGCCGCCGCCTGAAGCGCGAGGACGCTCGCGGATTCCCGCGGGTGCGCGATCTTGACCACGAAGGATGCACCGTTGGCATCGAGGCGGAAATTCTGGTCTCGCTCCGAGCCGAGCAGGCTCAGCCTGCCCTGGAGCCCATAGATGCTGCGCAACGCCTCGGCGATCCGCGCCGTGCCCATCAGAGGCGGGCGGACCGCGAACATGTTCCCGAGGACCGGGCCGGCCGGCGCGTTCATTTTCAGAGGGTGCCTCCATCCGAGCGGGTGCGCATGGATACCGACGATGCCTTCCTCAGGCGGTATGACTCCCGTCCCGCCGTCAAGTCTCGCAAACGCATCGACGCAACCTCCCTTGCACGTTATTCGACTCATTGGTAGGCAATCTTACCGTCCGGTCAAGTGACGGGCTTGAAAGTCAGGATTTCGGCCGATTGGGAGGCATGATGACGGAGCGGGTGTGGGTGGTGGGCGTTGCAATGACCCGCTTCTACAAACCAGGTGCTTCCCCCGATTATATCGAACTCGGGTCAGCCGCGGCGCGCGACGCGCTAGCCGATGCGGGTATTGGCTATGACCGTGTGCAACAGGCCTATGTCGGCTACGTCTATGGCGATTCGACCAGCGGCCAGGCGGCGCTCTATCCGGTCGGCCTGACCGGCATCCCGATCGTCAACGTCAACAATAATTGCGCGACCGGCTCGTCCGCCTTGTTCCTCGCGCGACAGGCGATTGCAGCGGGCGCGGCCGATTGCGTCCTCGCCCTCGGCTTCGAGCAGATGGGTCGCGGAGCGATCAGCGAATCCTGGCGTGATCGGCCAACGCCGCTGGCGCCATTCGTGGCGGTTGCCGAAAAGAATGCACCAGGTGACGCGCCGATGGCGCTCAAGCTGTTCGGAGCCGCAGGCCTTGAATATCAGGAGCGTTACGGTGCTTCCGACGAGACCTTCGCCGCGATCACCGTCAAGGCGCGGCGCCATGCGCGGACCAACGAGCGGGCATTGCTGCGGGAGGATGTGACCGTCAAGGACGTGCTCTCCTCGCCGCACATGCTGGGGCCGCTGACACGACTGCAATGCTGCCCGCCGACCTGCGGGGCGGCAGCGGCGGTGCTGATGTCGGACCGTTTCGCCCGCCAGCACGGCATTTCCCCGAGGGTCGCGATCCGCGCCCAGGCGATGACCACCGATTTCGCTTCGACGTTCAGCCTGGGGAGCGCGATCAAGGCGGTCGGCTACGATCTCAGCCGGGCGGCCGCCGACAAGGTCTATGTCGAAGCCGGGGCCGGACCCGAGGAACTCGATTTAGCAGAGCTTCACGACTGCTTCACCGCCAACGAAATCCTCTCTTATGAGGCGCTGCGGCTGACCGATGAGGGCACGGCCGAGCGGTTCGTCGCAGACGGTGACAACAGCTATGGCGGACAGATCGTCACGAACCCGTCGGGCGGCCTTCTCGCGAAGGGCCATCCGCTCGGCGCCACTGGGCTGGCGCAGTGTGCCGAGATCGTCTGGCAGTTGCGCGGGCAAGCGGGGCCCCGCCAGGTCGCGGACGCACGGCTTGCGCTTCAACACAATCTCGGTCTCGGCGGCGCCTGTGTCGTCACCATGTACGAGCGGGCCTGACGCTTTGACGTCGCTCGTCGCCCACCGTGGCCACCGCTTCGCGTCCGTGGCCGCAGTCGTCGATGCGGAGCAGCTGCGACATTTCGCCGCGGCGATCGGCGACGGGAATCCGGAACGAGCGGGGTCTGACTCGAAGGACCGGCTGCTGGTTCCCCCGACCTACCTCTTCTGCCTTGAAATGCAGTCGGCCGAGCAGCCGTTTGCCTTCGTCGAGGAACTTGGCCTCAAGATCACCGAGATACTTCATGCCAGCCAGAGCTTCACCTATCACCGGCCCGTCCATTCGGGCGAGCGGCTCACCTTTCGAGGCCGTGTCGCCGATGTGGTAGAGAAGCGGGGCGGAGCACTGACTTTCGTGGTGCAGGCGATCGCGGTCGAGGACGAGCGCGGCGCATGCGTGGCGGACCTTGAGCGGACTCTGGTCGTCCGCGCGAAGGACCCCGCGGAATGAGCAGCTTGCCGGTCGAGCCCCGCGACATGCAGACGCCCGTCGTCTTCCGCCGCTCCTTTCCGCCGATCGACCGTGACACGCTGAGGCGCTACGCGACCGCGTCTGGGGACCTCAATCCAGTTCATCTCGACCCGTCGGCGGCCCGCGCAGCGGGGTTCGAGGACGTCTTTGCTCAAGGCATGCTGGTCATGGCCTATATGGGCATGGCGCTGACCGACCGTTTCCCGGTCGACCGGCTGCGCCACTTTTCAACCCGCTTCCTGGCGGTGACGCGGCTCGGCGATCGCCTCACCTGCGTCGGTCAGGGCGGGACTCCGTTTATCGAGGCAGGGGAGCGCAGGATGGAAATCCGACTGGAACTGGTTGACCAGCACGGCGAAGTGAAGCTGAACGGAAGCGCGGTGGTTGCGCTGTGACGGCGGCCAAGTTGATGGGTCGCACGGCCCTCGTTTCGGGGGCCGGACGTGGCATCGGTCGAGCGGTCGCGCTCAAGCTTGCGAGCGAAGGTGCGCGCCTCGTCGTCAACGACCTTGACCCGGGCGAGGTCGAGGATGTGGCGGCGGTGATCCGACGCGGCGGCGGCGAAGCTGAAGTGGTTGCCGGCAGCGTCACCGATCCTGCTTTCCCGGACCGTTTCATCGCCGCCGCGATGGAGCGGTTCGGAGGCATCGACATCATTGTCAACAACGCCGGCTACACCTGGGACGCGACGATCCAGAATACGAGCGACGTGCAATTCCACGAGATGCTGGACGTACACCTGGTCGCCCCTTTCCGCATCCTCCGCGCGGCGGCGGCCCCGATCCGGGAAATGGCGAAGGAAGAGGCGTCGGCAGGCCGCCGTGTCCACCGCAAGGTGGTCAACATCTCCTCCATCGCCGGCCTTTACGGCAATGCCGGCCAGGCCGGTTACGGGTCGGCCAAGGCGGCGATCGCCGGGCTTACCCGCACCATGGCGAAGGAATGGGGGCGCTACGCTGTCAACGTGAACGCGGTCGCCTTCGGCCTTATCGAGACTCGGCTGACCCAACCGATCGAGGGTGACAAGCAGGCCACGATCGCGGTCGGCGGAGTCGAGGTAAAAGTGGGTATACAGGCGCGGATGCTCGACGATTGGACGCGGCTTATCCCGCTCGGCAGGGCGGGCACACCCGAAGAGGCGGCGGGGGCGGTCTTCCTCCTTTGCTCGCCGGAGTCGGATTACGTCACCGGCCAGGTACTGGTGTGCAGCGGCGGGCTGACCATCTGATGACGGCGGCGCCCATCCTTGACGAATCGCCCGCACTGCTGACCCGCACGGGGCGCGTGGCCACCATCACGCTGAACCGCCCCCAGGCGTTCAACGCTCTCGACATGGCGATGGCGCGTCGTCTCGCTGAGCTCGGGCGCCAGGTTGCCGACGACGATGACGCCAGCGTCCTGGTGATCCGCGGCTCGGGGCCCGGCTTTTGCTCGGGCGGCGACATCGGCCTGTTCGCCGACAACCTCGATGCGATCGGGGATGCCGTGGGGGCGCTGCTCGATGCCTATCATCCATTCCTCATCCTGCTGGGGGAAATGCCCAAGCTGGTCCTGTCCAGTGTGCACGGCGCGGCGGCGGGCGCAGGTCTGTCGCTGGCCTTGATGGGCGATTTGTGCATCGCCGGGGAAGGCGCGCGGTTTCGGGCGTCCTATGCCGGCCTCGGAGTCTCTCCCGACGGCGGCGGCACGGTAGGGCTCGTCGATGCGGTCGGGGCCCGGGCCGCGATGCGCATCTTCCTCGGCGAGGATCAACTGGACGCGCGCCAAGCGCTCGCCGCCGGTCTGGTCGACCGCCTCGTGCCGGACGCGCACCTCGACGCGGCCACCGCCGAATGGGCTGCCCAGATCGCCGAGATCGAGCCTATCGCCATCGCAGCGACCAAGGCGCTCGTCCGCCGCCGCGCGGGCGGCGACGTTTCCGCCCAGCTCGACGCGGAGAAGCAGGCGTTGATACGCTGCATGGAGACCGAGACCTTCCGCGAGCGGGTGCTCGCTTTCCTGCGAGGGGAATGAAATGGCAACGCCTGCCACCACGCCTTCGCCGTTCGATCAGCACCGGCCGCTGCTACCTCACCTCCACGGCTATAAGGATAGCGGACTGTGGACCGAGCGCACGCTAGCAGAGCTGGCGCGCGAGCGGGCTTTCGACGCGCCGGACGCCGTCGCGATCACTGCCGGAGCCGACCAGCTGACGTTCGCGCAACTGCTCGCCGACGCCGAGGCGCTGGCCGTCTCTTTTCAGAACCTCGGTCTGAGCCGCGGCGACCGGGTCTGCTATCAACTGCCCAACTGGGCCGAGGTGGCGGTGATCAACTTGGCGCTTGCGCTGGCGGGCCTTGTCGGTGTGCCGATCGTACCGATCTACCGAGACGCCGAGATGCGCGCGATGCTGGCCGATTCGCGAAGCCGCGCTCTCGTCATCACCGATACCTTTCGCCGTTTCGACTATGGTGCGATGGCCGAGCGGCTCAAACGGAACTTGCCCGAACTCGAACATGTCATTTACGTGCGGCCGGCATCCTCCGGTCCACTGAGCTATTCCGCATTGGTGGAGGCGGGGCGGGGCCGCCGCCCTTCGGGCGACCCGTTCGGGCCCGATGCAGCCAAAATCCTGCTTTACACATCGGGTACTACGGGTCGCGCCAAGGGCGTCCTCCACAGCCAGAATACGCTCAATGCGGTTCTCGGGATGTGCGTGCGCCACTGGGACATCCGCCCCGGCGACGCGGTCCTGATGCCGTCCCCAGTTACCCATCTAACCGGCTATGGCTTCCTCGAGCTGCCGCTCCTGATCGGCTCATCGACGATGCTGATGGAAAGCTGGGACGCAGAGGAAGCGGTGCGGCTGATCGACGCTCACTCACTTGTGGGAACGGTTTCAGCGACGCCGTTCCTCAAGGAATTGATCGATGCCGCCGAAGCCGCGGACACGCGTCTGCAGTCCCTGCGCTTCTTTGCATGCGGCGGCGCCGCAGTGCCGCCGGCGCTCATCAGGCGTGCCAATGGCTGGCTCGGTCGCCCGGTTGCTTTTCGCATCTTCGGCTGCACCGAGGCGCCCCTCGTCTCGATGGGTTTCCTCGATCCGGCGCATTCCGAGCTTGCCGCGACGACTGATGGGCAGATCAAGGATTACGAGGTCCGCATCGTCGACGATCAGGGCGCGGCTGTATCGCCGGGTCAGGAAGGCGAGATTATCGTACGGGGGCCCGCCATGATGCTGGGCTATCTCGATCCGCAGCAAACCGCCGAGGCGATCGACGGCAAGGGTTTCTATCACACTGGCGACATCGGTCTCCTGAGCGCGGAGGGCGCGGTCATCATCACCGGCCGTAAGAAGGATCTCATCATTCGCGGCGGCGAGAATATCAGCGCCAAGGAGGTGGAAGACGTCCTACACCGTCATCCTGCCGTGGCCGAGGCGGCGGTGGTCGCGATGCCGCACGAGCGTCTGGGCGAAACCGGCTGCGCCTTCGTCGTCCTGCGTCGGGGGGAACTACCGCCGGACGAAGGGGCGTTGATTTCGTTCGTCGCCGGTTCGGGCCTGGCCCGGCAGAAGGTTCCGGAACATGTGAAGGCAATCGAGGAAATGCCGCGCACGTCAACCGGCAAGATCCGCAAGGATCTGCTCCGCGATCGGGCACGGGGTCTTGCCGCTGACCGTCATATCAAAGGGCCAAGAGGTGCCGTCTGATCACGCCACCAATCCAGGGGGACCGCGCGTGAGTCTGTATCGGACGCTGAACCCCGCCACCGGCGAATTAGTGCGCGAGTATCCGTGCGACGATGAGAGGACCGTCGAGCAGACGCTCACAACGGCCGATGCCGCCTTCCAGGCTTGGCGAAGGAGCGAATTCGCAAAGCGACGCGCATTGCTCCAAGCGCTCGCCGATCTTTTGGATGCAGAGGCTGAGTCTCATGCGCTCACCATCACTGATGAGATGGGAAAGACATTTAAGAGCGCGATCGCCGAGGTCACGAAGTGCGCGAGTACCTGCCGGTGGTATGCTGACCAGGGAGAGGCTCTTCTGGCACCCGAACGGATCGCAATGCCGGAGAGCGCGACGGAGGTGCGCTACGAGCCGATCGGCACGGTTCTGGCGGTCATGCCTTGGAACTTCCCCTTCTGGCAGGTGATCCGCTTCCTGGCTCCCGCCTTGATGGCAGGCAACGCCGTGATCCTGAAGCACGCGCCGAACACCCCGGCGAGTGCGCTCGCTCTCGTCGACCTGCTCGATCGCGCCGGTGCACCACCTGGGCTGTTCCAGAATCTGTTTATCGACAATGAGCAGGTCCGACGGCTCATCCAGGACCCGCGAGTCGCCGCAGTCACTTTGACCGGTAGCGAGCGCGCGGGTGAAGCCGTCGGCTCCGCCGCCGGCGCGGCACTTAAGCGAAGTGTTTTGGAGTTGGGCGGCAGCGATCCTCTCATCGTCATGCCGAGCGGCGATTTCGAAGCGGCGGTTCGTGCCGCCGTTTTCGCCCGGAACCAGAATAACGGTCAGTCCTGCGTCTGCGCCAAACGGATCCTGGTTGATCGAAGTCTTTACGAGCGCTTCCGGGACGCCTTTGTCGATGCCGTCGGCGGCCTCCAAGTCGGTGATCCCCTTCTCGACGAAACCGACGTGGGCCCGCTTGCGACCTTCGAAGCGCGTTCGCGGTTGGCGAAGCAGGTCGAACGGGCTGTAGCCGAAGGCGGTGTGGTCCTTGTCGGCGGGCGACCCTCTGACCTTGCGGGTGCCTTCTACATGCCGACCGTCATCGAAGCGCCGCAGCCGGGGGCCTCAATACGTAAGGAAGAACTGTTCGGGCCGGTGGCGCTGCTCTTCGCCTTCGACGATATCGACGAGGCGATCGAAATCGCCAACGAGACGCCGTTCGGACTCGGGGCGAGCGTCTGGACCTCCGATGCAGAGGAGTGCGCAGCATTCGCGGAGCGGCTGGAATGCGGCATGACATTCTTTAACTCGATTACGGCCTCCGACCCGCGCCTCCCGTTCGGTGGCATCAAGAGATCGGGTTTCGGGCGCGAACTCGGCAGATGGGGCATGCTCGAGTTCGTGAACATCCGGACCGTGGTGGCGGCAAAATAGGCCTCGGCGCGGCTGCACGAGCGAATGTCTAGTATCCGACACGGTCGAAAACGGACATTCGCGATTCGAGAGAGCGAACGTCCGCTTCAGGGAAAACGCCGGGAGCTCGCGGATGGCGGCTATGGGCGCGTAGCCGACGCCCGGCTGGATGGGAATGACCGGGCAGACCGCCCCGCCGTCAGCGCCTGAAAGCGAGCCTGAGACTTTCCCCAGAGCGAGACCAAGATCGCTGCGCTGATGCTCGCGCCTCAAAACCAACCAATAACCCCTGTGTCGGATCGTTGCGGCCGGCCGCCTACGCTTCCACCCGGGCTGAGCTCAGGGTCGAGATCCGCGCAGTGCGAGCAAGACGATCGCATTCCCAGCGCGGGGAGAACCTGCCAACCCGTGAGAGACCGGATCAGATTCAATATGGACAGGATCAGTATGAGTAAGAAGATTTCATAGACTTCGCGTTCGGGTTGCGGCCGAGGCAGCCTTGTGCCCGGATCGACATTCGTCCTCATGCCGAACTCGTTGCATATACACTGAATCGTGCGGTTCTCGCCGGGAGGGACAGCAATTACCACTCCGCTACTCGCCTGGACCCTGCTCGTGTCGCTTGCGCTGGGTCTGTTGTTGGGTTTCGAGCGGGGCTGGAGCGCCCGCGACCAGCCGGAGGGTAGTCGGGTCGCCGGCCTACGCACCTTTGGCCTGCTCGGCCTGCTCGGCGGAATGGCCGGCGTGATGTTCGCCGCAACGGGACCGGTCGTCCCGGCGCTGCTCGTTTCGGGAGCCGTGATCGCGCTGGTAATCGGCTATTGGCGGGAGGTTGGGGACGGTCAATGGGTCAGTGCGACCTCACTGATTGCGGGCCTCATCACGATCGCGATCGGCTTCCTTGCCACCACCGGTCAGATGATCCTAGCCGCCGCCATCGCGGCTGCGGTCGCACTCATCCTCGCGACCAAGAGACAACTGCATAGCTTGCTCGAGCGGCTCAGCGAGATCGACGTCCGGGCGACAATACGGTTCGTCATCATTGCCGCCGTGGTCCTCCCGTTATTGCCGGATGGCCGGTACGGCCCTTACGACGCCTGGAACCCCCGACAGATCTGGCTGGTCGTCGTCCTGGTCAGCGGCTTTTCCTTCGCCGGCTATGTGGCGGACCGGGTGTTCGGACGGAGCCGCGGGACGCTCGCCACCGCGGCTATCGGCGGCCTCTATTCCTCGACCGCGGTGACCGCCGCACTGTCGGCCCGGCTGCGGAGCGGCAGCGGCGGCGTCTTCCTGCTCTCGGCCGGTATCGCCCTGGCTTCCGCGTTGATGTTCTGCCGTGTCCTCGCGCTAACCGCCCTTCTCGCGCCAACGGCGCTTCCTACTCTCGCCGTGATCGTAGTTCCCGCCGCGCTCGTCTCTACGCTCGCGACCTTGTGGCTGGTGCGCCGGTCGCGCGACGAGACAGTTGACGAGACCGTATCCGCCGAGACGCGGAACCCGTTCGACCTGCTGCCCGCGTTCGGCTTCGCTCTGCTCGTCGCGGCGATGGCCGTCGCCGCGCGCTGGGCTGAGCAACGCTTCGGCGACGCCGGCGTCGCTACTCTGATTGCAATATCGGGCAGCTTCGACGTCGATGCCGCGATCGTGACCGTGGGATCGCTTCGACCCGGCACCCTTAATGCCGCGACGGCGGGGCTCGTCATCGCCATCCCGGTCCTCTTTAACACGCTGTTCAAGGCGTTCGTGGTGTTCGGCGCGGCAGGCTGGGTGAAGGGCAGGCTCACAATCGTTACCTTGGTTGCTAGCGCGCTCGCCCTCGCGGCCGCGGGCGCAATTGCGCTGGTCTAGCCGGGCTCTAGACGGACGGATCAGTCCTTATCTTCGTTGTCCTCCGCGTGCTCGGCGGAGTCGATGCCGTCGCTCCGGTGCTCGTAGGATTCGGCGCTGCGCAGGGTGAAGGCCTGCGGGTCATAGCGGGTCACGACCGATGCTCCTGCGGTAATGGCTATCGCGGCGACGAGAAAGGCGAGCGGACCCGGAGCGCGGGCGTTGCCGGCCGAAGGGTGTCGGTCCGCAGGCTTCTTCCCGTCGATCATGGCCCGCACGAGATTCTCGCGGGTGAGTAACGACATCACGATGACAGCGAGGATGTGGATCACGACCAGCGCGAGCAGCGACCAACCGAGAAGTTCGTGCAAGTCTTCCGCCAGGATCGCCCCGGTCCATACGGTGGCTGCGACCATCGCCAGCAACAGGGTAACGCTTAGCGCGCCCAGCGCATTGTGGCCCAACGACGCCTTGGGCTGGCCGCGCACTAACTCGCGCACATGGCCACCGAGCGCCGAGGGCTTCACGAAGCTGGCGAAGCGGCTGTGCTCGCCGCCGACAAACCCCCACACGACCCGAAACGCGACAAGCAGGCCGGCGACCCATCCGGACAGGATGTGCCAATCGTTCAGCGGACTTCCCTCCTCTGCCGACACGAGGGCGACTGCAATTGCAGCGACGAGGAGCCAATGGAACAGGCGCAGCGGCAGGTCCCAGACTCGAAGCCTGGCGTGGATCGGATGCGGAAGGGCATTGCTCGCCATCGGAAATCTCCAAGCGGATCCTGTCGCACATGATTCTGGACCGGAGAGTGATCTGCATCACTAGGTAATCCTCACGATGGGCGCAGGGGCTCGCGCGTGTGATGATGCCCTGAGGCGAAGGAGGCGGAAGATGAGAATCGGATGGCTCGCAGGAACCGCGGCGCTGGTACTCGTGCTGACGTTCGCCACGCCGGCGAGCGCCCATTGCGACGGCCTCGACGGACCGGTGGTGACGGCGGCGCGACAGGCGCTTGACGTCAACGATCCCAATCGCGTCGTTATCTGGGTGCAGCCCGGTGACGAGGCGGAGGTGAGAGCCGCCTTCAGCCAGGCGGTCGCCGTCCGGCGACTCGGGCCAGAAGCGCGCGAGCTCGCTGACCGCTTCTTCTTCGAGACACTCGTGCGTCTGCACCGTGCGGGCGAAGGCGCCCCCTATACGGGGCTTCAGCCGGCTGGACGCGATCTCGGCCCCGCTATTCGGCTCGCAGACCAAGCGGTGGCGACCGGCAACGACCGCGAGGTGACCCAATTCATCGGCGCGCAGGTGGCACGCGGTATTCACAATCGCTTCCAGGACCTTGAGAGCAAACGCCGCTTCGATCCCGCCGACATGGCGACTGGCCGAGCCTACGTAGCCAGCTATGTCTCCTTCATCCACTTTGTGGAGCGGCTGGATGCAGCGGCAAGAGGCGCGGCGGAGGGACATTCTCCTGATGGATCCGGGGCTCGGACGGAAACGCCGCACGAAGGACACCCACATCACTGATGGCGTCTCCGGAGCTAGAATACACACACACGACCACAACGGCTGGGTGCCGCCTCACTACGCAGTCAGGAGCGTTCAGGCGAAAGGGAAGCTACTGGGGCCGCCTTGGGTCAGGCTTGGAAGGAGCACTCAGAGCGCGGTGGCGCTCCGCCACAGCATGTACGCGGCTACGACGAAGATTAGGCCGGCAAACACGGTCGTTAGGCGACCCTGCGTGCCAGCGAGCCGCTTAGCCAGTCGCGCACCTAGGAAGCCTCCCACCACGCCGCCGATGATAAAGACTCCGGCGAGCGCCCAGTCCACCAAGCCGGAGAAGGCGTAGTTGGCGGCGGTCGTCAGCCCAAAGGCAGTCACCGCCACGAGCGATGAGCCGATAGCGTTGATCATCGGCATCCCGGTCGCGGCGACCAGGCCAGGAACGATCAGGAACCCGCCGCCGATGCCGAAGAAGCCGGAGAACAGTCCGGTGCCGGCGCCGTAGCCGACGAGCTTGGGTGCATTCTCCCGTCCGAGCACCACAGAGGGATCGCCCTCGCGACGCCGATTGCGGAGCATCAGCACGCCAACGACGACCATGACGATGGCGAACAGGAAGAGCAGCTTCTGGCCATCGAAAGCCTTGCCTGCCGTCGATCCCGCGAATGCTCCGCCGATGCCGGCGGCAGCGTAGACAAGCGAACACCGCCATTTCACGTTGCCGTGGCGGACGTGGTTGAGCAGCCCGGTCAAAGCATTCGCCGCGACCGCGAGCGCGCTAGTGCCGATCGCCACATGCGGGCTGGGGACTCCAACCAGATAGACCATGAGGGGGACGGCGAGGATCGAGCCTCCGCCGCCGACCAGGCCAAGAACGAAGCCGACCAGCACGCCCGATCCGGCTCCAAGCAGATATTGAACGGTATCGAGCATGACTGATTATCCAATCGGCCGACGGCGTCAGGAGACCGCCTGCGCGGCTTTCCAAAGGGCGGCGGACCGGTTGCCGGTGCGACAGAAGGCGAGCACCGGCCCGTCCGCTTCGCTGACGGCGGCGGCAAAGTCGCGCACGTCCTTGTCGGTCATGGCTCCGGGCACGACCGGGACGTGCCAATAGGCGAGACCGACGCGCTTCGCTTCCGCTTCGAGCTCGAGCGAAGTCGGCTGGTCCGGCGCCTCCGCACCCGGTCGGTTATTGATGACGCCGACAAAGCCAGAGGCGGCGATCTCGCGCAGATCCTCGGGCCGCACCTGCGGCGCCGCCGCGAGCTTCTCGGAGAGACGGGTATATGCCATCGAAACTATCCTTCGTAGGCGGGCGCAGGAGCCCGAGTTGCAGTGAAGATGTGGTGCAGCGCCATGCCTGTGAGCATCGCGCCGACAAACAGCCACGGCTGCCACGCGCCGAGCACCAGCCCGGCGACGGCCGGACCGGGACAGAAGCCGACGAGGCCCCAGCCGATGCCGAACATTGCCGCACCAACGAGCAGCGGGCGGTCCAGCATGCGGCTTTCCGGGATGGAGAAGCGGTCGCCGAGCAGCGGCCG
>JAEZFL010000101.1 GCA_023417515.1 Pseudomonadota bacterium
GTCGCCGGTGCGGAACCAGCCGTCGACGACGGCCTCGGCGGTCGCCTCGGGGTTGCCGAGGTAGCCCTTGAACAGGTTGTGGCCGCGCACCACGAGCTCGCCGAGCTCGCCCGGGGCGAGCAGGTCGATCCGGCCCTCCACCTCGGGGTCGGCCACCGCCACGTCGACCCCCCACACCGGCCGGCCGACGGTGCCCGGGCGGATGGGCTCGCCGACGTAGTTGAAGGACACCGTCGGCGCCGTCTCCGTCAGGCCGTAGCCCTCGTGCACCTCGGCGCCGAACGTGTCCGCGAACGCCTCGAGCAGCGCGACCGGGAGCGCGGCGCCGCCCGAGACCGCGTACTTGAGCGGCGGGCGGTCGGGCGTGCGTGCGGCGGCCTGGACCATGCCGAGGAACATCGTCGGGACGGCGGTGAACACCGTCGCGCGGTGCTTGACGAGCAGCGCGAGCGCCTCGTCGGGGTCGAACCGGGGCAGCAGCACGATCGCGGCGCCGCGCCGGAACGCGGTGTTGAGCACGGCGGACTGGCCGAACGTGTGGAAGAACGGCAGCCCTCCGAAGACGACGTCGTCGGTGTTGAGGTCCGTGGTGTCGAGCAGCGTGACGTGCACCTGCTCGATGAGGGTGAGGTGCGAGGCGACCGCGCCCTTGGGGCTGCCCGTCGTGCCGCTCGTGTACAGGACCGTGGCCGGCGCGAGCGGGTTGACCGACGTGTAGGTGACCACCGGCTCCGCGGCCTCGGCCTCGTCCTCCAGGCGCGGGGCCGGGACCGCGCCGGCGTGCTCGTCAGGCACGAGGACCGTCACGACGGGGACGCCGGCCGTCGCAGCCGCCGGCAGCGCCTCACCGAGCATGGGGGCCGCGGCGACGAGCAGCGTCGCGCCGCTGTCGCGCAGCACGTACTCGATCTCCTGGGCCTTGAACAGCAGGTGCACGGGCACGACGACCGCGCCCAGCGACAGGACCGCGTAGTAGACCCGCGCGAAGTCCGGCACGTTCGGCACGAGCATCGCGACGCGGTCGCCCGGCCCGACACCACGGTCCCGCAGGGCACCGGCGTACGCGCGCGTGCGGTCCCACAGCGGGCCGTAGGTGAGCGCGGCGTCACCCAGGTGGAACGCGACCCGGTCCGGGTGGCGGCGGGCGGTCTCGGCGAGGATCGCGGCGACGGACATCGTGCTGTGCCCGGGGCCGGTGAGGATCGGGTCGAGGGTCATCTCGGGGTCCCTTCGCATGTGGTGACTTCGTCGGCAGCTACAGCGGGGGTGGTGCGGGGTGGTGCTCGTGCGAGCGGTGCGTCACGTCGGGGCGCGGCCGGAGCTCGGCCTTCCCGAGGGAGGAGAGGTGGACCTCGTCGGGCCCGTCGGCGATCCGCAGCGACCGTGCCGCGGCGTACATCGCGGCGAGCGGCTGGTCCTCGCTGAGGCCTGCCGCGCCGAACACCTGGATCGCGCGGTCGACGATCTGCTGCACGGCGCGCGGGACGGCGATCTTGATCGCCTGGATCTCGGTCATCGCCGCGCGGTTGCCGACCGTGTCCATGAGCCAGGCGGTCTTGAGGACGAGCAGCCGCAGCGCCTCGACCTGGATGCGTGACTCCGCGGCCCACTCCCGCACGACGCCCTGCTCGGCGAGCGGCCGGCCGAACGGGGCCCGGGTCGCGGCACGCTCGCGCACCAGGTCGAGCGCGCGCTCCGCCATGCCGAGCGCCCGCATGCAGTGGTGGATGCGGCCCGGTCCGAGCCGGGCCTGCGCGATCGCGAACCCGTCGCCCTCACCGCCGAGCAGCGCCGAGGCGGGCACGCGCACGTCCTCGAACGCGATCTCGGCGTGCCCGCCGTGGTCGCGGTCGTCGTAGCCGAGCACGGTCAGCGGGCGGACGACCCGCACGCCGGGGGTGTCGCGCGGGACGAGAACCATGCTCTGCCGGCGGTGCCGCGGCGCGTCGGGGTCGGTCGCCCCCATGACGACGAGCAGCGTCGCGTCGGGGTTCATCGCGCCCGTCGACCACCACTTGCGACCCGTGATCACCAGGTGGTCGCCGTCGCGGCGGATACGGGTGCCGATCTGGGTGGCGTCGGACGACGCGGCCCCGGGCTCGGTCATGCAGAACGCCGACCGGGTCCGCGCGGCGAGCAGCGGGTCGAGCCAGCGCTCCTGCTGCTCGGGGGTCCCGAACTCGGCGAGGAGCTCGGCGTTCCCGGTGTCGGGGGCCGCGCAGTTGGTCGCGACGGGGCCGAGGCGCGGGCTGCGGCCCAGGATCTCGGCGACGGGCGCGTACTGCAGGTTCGTCAGCCCGGCACCGCGCGGCCCCGGCAGGAACAGGTTCCACAGGCCCTGCGCCCGCGCGGGCTCCTGCAGCTCGCGGACCACCGGGCGCGGGCCCCACTCGTCGGGCGTCGCGGCGACCTGCGCGTCGAGCATCGGCTCGGCGGGCAGGACGTGCTCGTCGAGGAACGTGCGCGTGCGGGTGCACAGGTCCCGGGTCCGCTCGTCGTAGGCGAAGTCCACGTCCGCTGCTCTCAGCTCGCGCCGTCGAGGCACGCGAGGCCCTCGGCGGCCAACGGGAGGACGAGGGCGCCGATCGCGTCGAACCCCTCGCCCTCGGTCTCGCCCGCGCGGTACCGGAAGTGCACGCCCTCGAGGATCACGGCGAGCTTGTACGCCGCGAACGCGCGGTACCAGGACAGGTCGGGGACGGGCGAGCCCGACCGGGCGGCGTACGCGG
>JAEZFL010000140.1 GCA_023417515.1 Pseudomonadota bacterium
GGGGCGCCGCGGCGCGCGAGCCTTTGGCTCGCCCCCACCCTTCGATCCCCTCCCCTGAAGGGGAGGGGCTGATTTCGCTCAGAATGCGGAAGTCTGCGCCGGCGGGCGCACGCCCGCTTCCAGCGCCAGCGCGACCGCCTGGGCGAGGCTTGAGACTCCGAGCCGGTCCATCATGTTGCCACGGTGCATCTCGACGGTGCGCAGGCTGATCCCGAGCGACTGCGCGAGCTCCTTGTTGGACTGGCCGGCGAGCAGGCCCTGCAGCACCTCGAGCTCGCGCGCGGTGAGCTGGTCGACACGGGCCTTCGCTTCCCGGTAGCGCTCGCCCGCCTGCAGCCGCTCTTGCAGCAGCCCCGCGGCGCGTCCCAGCGTCTCCAGCAGCGGATCGATCCTGATCGGCTTCTCGAGGAACTCGACGGCTCCGAGCTTCATCGACTGCACCGCCACCGGCACGTCGCCGGCGCCCGTCATCACGATCACGGGCCAGTCGATCCCGCGCTCACGCAGCGTCTGCATCAGCGTGAAGCCGTCCATGTCCGGCATCCTGAGGTCGAGCAGGATGCAGCCCGGCTTCAGCCCGTCGAGCCCGTCGAGGAAATCCGCGGCTGAAGCGAAGGGGTGGGACGAAAAGTCCGGTGATTCTGCGATCATCCTGCTGATCATCGTGCGCAGGCTGCTGTCATCGTCGATGACATAGACGGTCAGGCGGCGGGGGTTCTGCTGCAACTCTCGATACTCGTTTCGGACCCGGGAAAGGTTGGAACGCCACGCTTCCCCGCGGTTTTTAGCACGGTTTGGGGGCGCGACCCAGAGCGGGAGGTTGATCCGCACGAAGTCGCGCCTCGGCGCGCTATAGGGTAGAAGGAGGTGGGTTCCAATGGACCCGGTCGCAGCGCACCGGGAGGCGAGCGATGTCGTCGCCGAGGAGGGCAATATCATCATCGAGGGACCCGACGGGGTGGCTGTGACGATGTCGCCGGATGCCGCCGAGGAAACCGCTCGCCGACTGCTGCGCGCCGTCTCTGAGGCGCGCGGAGAGAATGAAGACCCGCTCTGAGAAGTTAACGAAGCGGAGCGGCAAGTTCCTCCGCATGCGCCAAGTCGCCGGCCTGCCGGGACGAACCGCGCTTCATCGCCCTCTCACGTAATTGATTCGCTAACGGAAGGAGAGATACTTTCCGCTTCTGAGCGGAGGGTGTTGATGCGTTTCACGCGTAGGCAGATTGTCGAGGGCGGGCTGGCCACGGGACTGTTGGCGATGGCGAGTCCGGCCGGCGCGACACTTCTTCAGGACCGCCGCCGTCCCGACATGCCCGGGGCGCGCGCCGCGTCTGCTGCTTCGCCCTTCCGCCAGCCGCATCCGGGCCAGCCATTGGCCCGCCCGCAACCGGCGGTGATCGCCCAGCGGCCGATCGTACCGGCGCAGCCGCGCGTGCAAGTCGATCCGAGCGTCAACCCGTTGCTCGTCGCCGCTGCGCGCGCTTCCTACGACCGTCACCGTTCTCAGCTGCGCCACACCGACACCGTCGGCATCGTCGATTTCGGGCGGATGTCGAACCAGCCGCGTTTCTACCTGCTCGATACGGCCAGCGGCCGCGTCAGCCAGCATCATGTCGCGCACGGCCGCGGCTCGGATCCCGAGCATACCGGCCTGCTTCAGCGCTTCTCCAACCGCGTCGGCTCCGAAGCGACCTCGGAGGGCGCCTATCTCACCGACGAATATTATAACGGCCGCTACGGTCGCTCGATGCGGGTGCAGGGGCTCGATTGGACCAACAACAACGCTTACCAGCGGGCGATCGTCGTCCATTCGGCCTGGTATGCTGAACCGAGCATGCTCGCCACCCGCGGCCTGCTTGGCCGAAGCGAGGGGTGTTTCGCGATGTCCTATGCGAGCCTCCAGGAAGTGCTCGCGCGTCTCGGCCCCGGCCGCTTCCTCTACGCCAACCGCGCTTAGGCGCTCAGCTCTCGCTCGCCAGCGCGCGGTTAGCCGGGGCGCGGTTCAGCGCCTGCCGCACGCGCGTGTCGCGGCCATAGACATCGTTATAGGTGACGATGTTGCCGTCATTGGTCGCCGCCGCTGTGAAGTAGGAGATGTAGACCGGCATCGGCGCGGCGAGCCGGGCCTGGGTGGTGCGGCCGGTGGCGATCGCCTCGTCGATGCGGCCGCGGTCCCACTCGCCGGTCGATTCGAGCAGGCGCGCCGCGAAGTCGCGAATTCCCTGGGTTCGGATGCAGCCATGGCTGAACGCGCGCACCGAGCGGCTGAACAGATGCTGGGACGGCGTGTCGTGAAGATAGATCGCATGCTCGTTCGGCATCTCGATCTTGACCTGGCCGAGCGAGTTGCGCGGGCCCGGCGGCTGGCGGACGATGCGGTAGCCGTTCGCCTCGCGGACCTGGTAGCCGCCGAAGCCGCGCATGGTGCGCACGATGCTCTGCGGCACCGTCCACCACGGGTTGAAGGTCACCGCCACCGCGGTCGCGCTGAGCTGCGGGGTCGGCGTGCTGGTCGCACCGACGACGGTGCGGTGGCGGGCGATCACCTCGCCATTCTCGACGAACGCGGCGGTGAAGGCGGGCACGTTGACGATGATGTGGCGCTCGCCGAGGTTGCGGGGCATCCACCGCCAGCGCTCCATGTTGGCGCGGATGAGGTCGCGCCGCTCGGCATTGGCCGGATTGGCGAGCGCTCGGCGAAGGCCGACATATTGCGGGTGGGTCGGCAGAAGCCCGTCAAGGATCCGGGCGACTCCGCCGCGCTTGGCCTGGTTGAGCAGGTCGCGCTGCGCGGCCTCGTCGATTCCGCTCGGCGCCATGTACCAGCTCACCCGGTCGGCGCCGCGCACCGATCCACCGCTGAGATCGCGGGCGAGGCGCATGAAGATGTCGTCGGCGACCCGTGTGAATGCCGCCTGGTCGCCGGCCGTGAGCGCGGCGCGGAGCCGGTCAGGAGCGTAATTGGCCGGGCTCAGGCCCTCGGCGTCAAGCCGCTCGACATAGGAAACGAGCTCGGCCGCGGCCGGGCGCGCCCAGTGCATGGCGGCGGCGGGCACCGGCGGCGCTGCCTCCTGCGGCGCGGGCTGGCTGCTTTGCGCATGAACGGTGGCGGGAAGGGTTGGCGAAGTCAGCGCGAACGCCAACAAAGTGGGGCGGACCAAAGTCTTCATGGCCTTCATCCTAATTCACCTTCTCGCTTCAAGCCAGTTCCGGGGCTGCGCTTCGACGTCGCTTGGTCGCACGAATTGCCGCCTGTGTCTTTCCTGATACGCCGCTGAACCGGAGCGGAACAGGCGGCCCCCCTCAAACCCTCTTGTCGACCTTGTGCGGCCGCTGCCCGATCGTCCGATACACACGGGCGCCGAGATCGAGCCGGAACGGCCCCATCTTCTCGTTGTCGTTGTCCGGCCGGCGGCCGATGACGAAGCTCTTCGACGTCTGGCCGGAACGGCTGGTGCCCCACGCGTAGAAAGCGTTGACTCCGATCACCGGCACGAACAGCAGCTTGTCCTCGATCTTGAGCACGCTGATGCGGTCGCGGGTGATGTCGACGCTGCCCTTCATGACGATCTCGCGGCCGGCCGGAATGTCGGGCATCGACAGCGTCTTGTAGTCGCCTGGCTTGGCCTTGAAATAAGCCGCCAGCTCCTGATCCTGCTTGTCGGTGCTGCAGAAGAAGCGGGCCTGGAGCTTGACGTCGCGGGCGACGCTGCCGCCGTTGTTGCGGACGGTGAGCTCGAACTCAATCACCGACTGTTCGAGGTCGACGCGCGCTTTCTCCGGCACCAGCGCGATGTCCAGCCATGGCCGAGGCACCGGGTCCGGGCGCGGCC
>JAEZFL010000016.1 GCA_023417515.1 Pseudomonadota bacterium
GCGCACGCGACAGCACCGTGGCCTGCGCGCCAGTGTCGATCAGGAAATCGTAAGGGCCCTGGCCCTGGATCGTGACCGGCACGGTCATCCGGTCGTACCGTTCACGATCGATCTCGAGCACCTCGAGATCCGGATCGGGCGGAGGCGGTGCGGCGGCTGATGTGCTCGCCAGCGTGGCGGTCAAGACGGCGGCCGCGGCAATCGGGTGCCAGATCATGCGACTCTCCCCGCGTCGCGGCTAACGCGGCGCCGACGCAGAATACCACGCGCGCGGTCTTCCACCAAGGCTCGCGCTATTCGGCGGGCTGGAGTTCGCTCTCGGGTTTCCGACGCGTCAGCAAGCCGACCACTTCGTCCAGAGTCTCGCGTGAGACAAGGAAGAGCAGCGCGACGTAGCTCGCCCCGCCGACCGCCACGAGCATCGGGAGCCTCTGCCAGCTTGCGAGCTCCGGAACGGCGAGTTCGGCAAAGCCGACGATCGCCGCCATGATCGCACTCACCGCAAGGCCGGGGGCCAGCGCCCCCGCCATGCTGCGCGCCGAAAGCCCGAGCGGCGCGCGCGACTGGATAAAGGAAGCGAGCGGTACCAGCGGGAAGGCCAGCACCCAGGCCCAGGCGAGCCCGGTCACCCCCCATTGGATCGCGAACAGGAACGCCGCGGGCATGACGAACGCGCCCAGCATCGAGCTGCGCATCGTGATCTCGGTTCGGCCGAGCGCGACCACTGCAGGCGCGAACAGGCTGTAGAGCGTGAACATCGGCATCCCGAACGCCAGGATTGAGACGATCGGGGCCATCGCGCCCCACTTCTCGCCGAGCGCCAGGTCGACGGCGTCCTCGGCGACGACTACGAGCCCGAAGTAGAGCGGGCAGGTCACCAGCATAATGAGCCGCACCGCCTTGAGGAATGCGCCCGATAGCGCCTCCCGGTCGTCTTGGATCCGCGCATAGGCGGGATAGGCCACTTCGTTGAGCGGCGGCACGAACTTGGCGGCGATGATGGTGGTCAGGAACAGCGCCTCGGCGTAGAGGCCCAGCTCGTGCGCGGACAGGAAGCGCGCGGCGATGAAGACGTCGGCCTGGGTGAGGATCGTCCAGAAGAAATAGCCTCCCAGCAGCGTCACCCCGAACCGGAACATCTTGCCCGCGCCGGCGAACTGGAAGCTCGGCAGCACGAAGAACCGCGAGGCGATCACCAGCACCATCGCGCGCACCGTGAAGAACGACAGCGGTGCCCATACCAGGGTCCACACCCCCATCCCGGAGATTGCGCAGCCCAGCGCGACGATCGCCGAGACCGAGGTCCCGATAAGGTTGGCCACCGCCGGGCGCTTGAAGTCCATCTCACGCACCAGCAATGCCTCGGGCACCGCGATGAAGGGCGTGGTCAGGAAGATCAGCGCCTGCACACGCAACAAGTCGGCGACGATCGGCTGGCGGTAATATTCGGCCGCGACCGGCGCGAGGGCGAGCTGGATCGCCGCGATCCCCCCGTTCACCAGCATCATCAGGCCAAACGCCTGGCGCACCTTACGCTCGTCTATCTCGCGATCCTGCACCAGCGCGCTCGCGAATCCGTAACCGTTGAGGAAGCTAAGGAAGGCGAGCACGACCTGCGTCATCGCGAAAACACCGTAGTCTGCCGGGTCGAGGATGCGGATCACCGCCAGGGTCGAGCACCACGCGACGAGCTGCGCCGCGATCTGGCTGCCCGAGCGCCACATCACGGCGGTCCTCACCTCGTCGCGCAGCGAGGATTCGGGCGTGGCGGTGGCATCGGCGGTCATGCCCCCGCGGATTAACCATCGCCCGATAAGAATTGGTTTAGGCCGCCATGCCGTCGGGCGCACCTTTGCGGGAGAATCGAAACGGTGAACCCGCACCGCCTTCGCTTCTTGGGGTGCGCCATGGCCAGAAGGGCCCCAAAAAAGGGGGTGGAAGCCGTTTTTTGGCCCTGATTCGTCCGCGGTCTTGAACTTTGCGCTCGCCTCACCACATTATAAACATATGAATTATGGAGGTTTTCTGGGCCCGCGAAACAAAATTGCAAAAACCCGTTGACCGAATCCGAACCCGTCCATATATGGCCCCTCACCGACGCGGCGCTGCCGGAACTTCCCGGCTCCAACGCTTCGGTCGCCAGCATAGACGGACAGCCGGTCCCCCGGTGAAAATCGGGGATCGATAAGTTGTCCGCCTAACATGTTGGATGGCTCTTTGACATCGTTGGTTTTAGATGAAGGGACATGTGGGCGACGGCGCCCGGTCCGGGGAGCTCAAGGCTCCGGTAACCGGTACCATTAAGCCGACGCCACATCCGTCCAGGCTCCACAGCCTGGTCGCGATGATGCATGTTCATTCGTATCCATTACGTTTGACAGTGCAGGTATCGGCTCCTTGAAGCTCATGCCTCGTAGGTCGGCGATCCTCGGATCGTGCCTGCTTGGTGTGTGACACAAACTTGAGAGTTTGATCCTGGCTCAGAACGAACGCTGGCGGCATGCCTAACACATGCAAGTCGAACGAGACCTTCGGGTCTAGTGGCGCACGGGTGCGTAACGCGTGGGAACCTGCCCTTAGGTTCGGAATAACTCCCCGAAAGGGGTGCTAATACCGGATAATGTCTTCGGACCAAAGATTTATCGCCTTTGGATGGGCCCGCGTTGGATTAGCTAGTTGGTGAGGTAAAGGCTCACCAAGGCGACGATCCATAGCTGGTCTTAGAGGATGATCAGCCACACTGGGACTGAGACACGGCCCAGACTCCTACGGGAGGCAGCAGTGGGGAATATTGGACAATGGGCGAAAGCCTGATCCAGCA